>NZ_CP102278.1:2745000-3112919 GCF_025149915.1 Coprococcus eutactus | reverse complement strand
CGTAAAAACCTTCCTCAAAAAAAATATCTTCCTATTATTAATAATACTAGTTTATTTTATAATAAACATAGGGCTATTTCAAGCATATAAAATGTAAAAAACAGATTATTTTAGGCTTATTTCTAATTTAAGTGGTTCTACGGTTAGGTACACGTAATATATATAAAAATCAAAATAACGAAAAAATACGGCTAATTACAAACAAAGAGTAAACATTAGATGTTGATATATTTGTTGATAAAGTTGATAATATAATTAAGCTTTTGGGAGTTATGTAAATAGACTCAAAATTGGAGTGAATTATTTGCAAACAGTAAAAACGTAATAAATACAAGTACTTTATAAACATATCAAAACGATTTTGAAAAGTTATCAACAAGTTATCAACAATTTGTTGATAACATTATGTAAATCTGAAAAAATATGATTGGTAAAATGTGAATTTTATATTAAATACAACATATGGATGTTAAAAAAAATAAAATACAAGATGTGACAATTTTGAAAAAAAGAGAAAATATGGAGATATAGACATGATTAGTGTAGATTAAAGTAAATTGCTAAAGCATATATTATAATCAAAATGTTTATAACCTGGTTTAGAGATTAAAACTATAAAGTTTGAGAGGAGTAAATTTGAAAAATAGGGATAAAATATGAAAATAAATTACATAAATATGTAATAAATGTTAATTTGATGTATTATGTTAAGTAGTTTCTATATATCAAAAATAGTTGTAAACACTAACAACCCTTGAAAAAACAGGGATTTTGAGAGAATAACAGCTAAAAATAAAAAGTTATCCACAAGTTACAAACATTTTGTTGATAACATTATGTAAAGCAAAAAGCAGCTGATTAAAAAAAAGTGAAAAAAATGAAGAAATACTATATTTTGTTATGGTGAATATTGTGTACACCAAATTAATCTTGAATAATGTGTCACCTTTACCCAAGAATGGCTGAAAACCTTATAAAATCTAGCAAAAACGGCAAAAAACACTTGACTGATATGGTGCTTTTATTTATAATGGGCAGGTAAATTTGTGAAGAAGGAGGTGTTTTGTAATGAAGATGACATTCCAGCCTAAGAAGAGACAGAGATCTAAGGTTCACGGCTTTAGAAAGAGAATGAGTACTGCTAATGGCAGAAAGGTACTGGCCGCTAGAAGAGCTAAGGGAAGAAAGAAATTATCAGCGTAAGGTCACATGGTTGTGACCTTTTTTTATAGTATATGAAACATAACGCGCTGAACACTTTCAGTATATATGACATATGTATATTTGTGAGTGGTATGTGTTTTATATATGATGGTCACAGCAACAGTTTTTCTAATAATCAAAGTTTCGGTGGTTACACAATGAGTAAAGTAATTTCATTAAAAAACAGCAGAGAGTTTGGCAGTGTTTATAACACAAGAAATTCGGTAGCCAATAAATATTTAGTTATGTATCTGAGAAGCAACGGCTTAGATTACAACAGACTCGGAATCTCTGTTAGTAAGAAAGTTGGTAACAGTGTGGTAAGACACAGGGTAACCAGATTAATTAGAGAAGCTTATCGATTAAACAGAGCAAATATTGATGTTGGCTATGACATAGTTATTGTAGCCAGGCCGGCATCAAAGGATAAAAAATGTCAGGACATTGAAAGTGCTTTGATGCATTTGTGTGGGTTGAAGAAGATAAGCCACATAGGGTAAGATTATGAAAAAAATATTTATAGGTTTAATCAGATTTTACAGGAAGTATTTGTCACCGCTTAAGGGACATGCTACCTGCAAGTATTTTCCTACTTGTTCGCAGTATGCAATTGAGGCTATCGAAAAGTATGGAGTTTTAAAAGGTGGTCTCCTTGCAGTATGGAGGATACTTAGATGCAATCCTTTTTCAAAAGGAGGATATGATCCAGTTCCATAAAGGAGAAAATTATGTTTCTAACTAGAGAAGATGGTATGATACTCGGACCGGTCTGTTGGCTGCTTGGTAAGATATTCAATTGGATTTATATGTTCGTTGGATTTATAGGAAGCCATATGGGATTCACATATGTAAATCTCAGTGTATGTGTTATTTTATTTACATTTGTACTGAGAGGTGCACTGTTCCCACTTTATTTTAAACAGCAGAGATCAAGTAAGATCATGAGTTTCATCCAGCCTGAGATTGCTAAGGCAACAAAGAAATATAAAGGCAAGACTGATCAGGAATCAATGATGAAACAGCAGCAGGAAACTCAGAAGATTCAGAAAAAGTATGGTGTCAGCATGGCATCAGGATGTCTGACTTCACTTATACAGCTGCCTATATTCTATGGTCTGTACAGGGTTATCCAGAACATACCTGCGTATGTTCCTTCAATGACCAAGAAGTACAGCGATATCGTGGACATATTGAGTAAAAAGACTGATTATATCAAGGCTATAAGTGATGTAGCCGGAGATTCAAAGGTCAGCACTGTGACAATGGCTCTTAAGCAGATGGGTGATGATCCTACAAAGAATCAGATCATTGATGTGCTTGATAAGTTTTCTAAGAGTGATTGGGATAAGCTGATAGCTAATCTTGATCTTACAGGTAATGCTGATCTCGCAAGCTATGTTGATCAGTTCCACAACATGAATCAGTTTTTGTTTGGATTAAATATTGCAGATGCGCCGGGATGGAAACTTTCAATAGCTTTGATAGTTCCTATTGCCTCTGCTCTCCTGCAGTTCTTACAGACAAAGATATCCATGAAGTCATCACAGAATAGCAACATGGATAGCAATCAGCAGACAGCCAACAACATGATGAAGGGTATGATGTACTACATGCCTGTCATGTCACTTATATTCTGTATAACTCTTCCTATAGCTATCGGTCTTTACTGGATAGTTGGTTCTGTTATTATGATAATATCTCAGCTCATAGTTGATGCTTATTATAATCATCAGGACAAGGATGAGCTGCTTGCAAAGTGTGCTGAAAAGGCTGCTAAAAAGCAGGCAAAGAAGAAGAATCCGGATAAGAAGTCATTCTATGAAAGAATGATGGATGCTCAGAATGGCAATACATCAACAGATAATAGCCAGTCAGAGAATATCAACAAGATGGCTTCTTCAAGACTTAAGAGCTATGTCAATCCAGCACATTCAGTTAATGTTGATGGTGATGACATTGATAAAAATAAAAATGTTACTTATAAACCAGGCAGTATAGGATCAAAAGCAAATATAATGCTTAAGTATCAGAACAATAGCAATGATAAGGGAGGAAATAAATAATGGAATTCGTGGAATTCAAAGGTAAGACTAAAGATGAAGCCCTTATGCAGGCCAGTGTTGAGCTTGGAGTACCTAGTACAGATCTTGAGTACGAGGTAGTTAGTGAAGAAACTAAGGGATTTCTTGGTATAGGTTCTAAACCTTGTATAATAAAGGCAAGACGCAAAAAGACATTTATCGATGAGATAAGAGAATATCTTGAAAGTCTTTTCAAAGCAATGGATATTCAGACAGAGATCCAGATAGAGTTTGATGAGACAGAAAATGTACTATCTATAAACCTTGAGGGTCCTGAGATGGGAATACTTATTGGTAAGCGTGGACAGACTTTGGATGCTCTCCAGTATATTATAAGCCTTGCAGTAAATAAGAAGAGTGAATCTTATATCAGAGTTAAACTTGATACAGAGAATTACAGAGCAAGAAGAAAAGAGACACTTGAGAATCTTGCAAAAAACATTGCATTCAAGGTAAAGAGATCAAAGAGATCATTTGCACTTGAGCCAATGAATCCTTATGAGAGAAGAATCATCCATGCAACACTTCAGAATGATAAGTATGTATCAACAAAAAGTGAGGGTGAGGAGCCATATCGTAAGGTTATAGTATATCTCAAGAAGAAAGAAAAATAATATAGATAATGGATGTGCCTGTGATAAAATTATGGCAGTTTCATTTGTAGATATTATAAAAGACGGATCATGTCAGTTTGACATGATCTGTTTTTTTATGATTTTTTATGATAGAAAATATTTATTGTGGAAAATAGAATACATATGTTGTACACTACATAGGTGGATCAATTGATAACCTGTGATCAGGAAGGATAGATTGTAGAGATGTTTAAGGAAGATACTATTGCTGCCATTACCACGGGAATAAGTAATGCGGGTGTGGGAATAATCAGAATAAGCGGTGACAGAGCCTGTGAGATAACAGACAGAGTATTCCAGGCTGAAAATAAGAAGAAAAAAGCTTCAAATATGAAATCATATACCGCTGCATTTGGAAAGATATATGATGGGGATGATTTGATTGATGAATCTATTCTTCTCGTTATGAAAGCACCTCATACATATACATGTGAGGATGTGTGTGAACTTCAGTGTCATGGAGGTATAGTTGTACTCAGAAAGATTCTAGACCTGGTTCTCAGAAATGGTGCAAGGGCTGCTGAGCCTGGAGAATTTACAAAGAGGGCCTTCCTTGGTGGAAGGATAGATATGTCACAGGCTGAATCGGTTATGAGTCTTATAAATGCAAAAAATGATTTTGCAGTGAGGACATCTGTAGACCAGCTGCAGGGAAGACTCAAAAATACGATAGTTAATATGAGAGAAAAAATCCTCTACAATGTAGCATTTATAGAATCTGCACTGGATGATCCTGAACATTATAGTTTGGATGGATTTCCTGATAAACTCAGAATGATAATTGATGATATTCTTATACAGGTAGAAGGACTGATTAACACATTTGACAATGGAAAAATATTGTCCGAAGGAATAAATACAGTTATAGTAGGTAAGCCAAATGCAGGAAAGTCATCATTGCTCAATATGTTTGTCGGTGAGGATAGGGCAATTGTAACTGATATGGCGGGAACCACAAGGGACACACTTTCTGAAATTGTAAATGTCAGAGGAATAACATTAAACATAATAGATACAGCGGGTATAAGAGAGACTGATGACTTAGTAGAAAAGATAGGTGTTGATAAGGCAATCAAATCCGTTGACAAGGCAGATCTGGTACTCTATGTGGTGGATGGATCTGTGGAACTGGACGAGAATGACCAGAGAATAATTGAGAAGATCAGGGATAAGAATGTAATAGTTATCATCAATAAGTCTGATCTAGAGATAAAAATTGAAAGAGATGCCATTTGCAGATATATAGATGCTGAAGTGATACAGCTATCGGCTATGACTGGGGATGGAAGTGAAGAACTCTATGATATGCTGAACAAAATGTTTTTTGAGGGAAGCCTTTCATACAATGACCAGTTGTATATAACAAATGCACGTCATAAGAATGAACTTGTCTGTACAAAAAATGCTCTGAAAAAGGTAATTGAGAGCATTGATATGGGTATGGAGGAAGATTTCTTTTCAATAGATATGATGGATGCATATGAACATCTGGGACTTATCATTGGGGAGACTGCGAGGGATGATCTTGCAGATAAGATATTTAAGGATTTCTGTATGGGAAAATAGGAGGATAGTAAAATGCCTGTTTTGGATGAAGAATATGATGTAGTAATCGTTGGAGCCGGACATGCCGGATGTGAGGCTGCCCTTGCCAGTGCAAGACTTGGTCTTAACACTATTATATTTACAGTTAGTATGGACAGTGTTGCGATGATGCCGTGTAATCCCAATGTTGGAGGAAGTTCAAAGGGACATCTTGTAAGGGAGATAGATGCTCTGGGCGGCGAGATGGGAAAAAATATAGATAAGACATATATACAGTCCAAAATGCTCAACTCGTCAAAGGGACCTGCGGTACATTCTCTAAGAGCACAGGCTGACAAGGCAAATTACTCACGCACAATGAAGTATACCCTTGAAAATACTGATAATCTTACTTTGAGACAGGCTGAAGTGTCAGAAATCTTGGTCGATGATGGAATTGTAAAAGGTGTTAAGACATATTCAGGTGCAACCTACAAGGCAAAGGCGGTTGTGCTCTGTACTGGAACATATCTCAAAGCGAGATGTATATATGGTGATGTGGTTTATCACACTGGACCAAACGGACTTATGGCGGCAAATCATTTGTCTGATTCCATGAAGAATGCTGGTATATCTATAAGGAGATTCAAGACGGGAACTCCGGCGAGACTTGACAAGAGAACCATAGATTTCTCACAGATGGAAGAACAAAAGGGTGACGAGAAGATAGTACCTTTCTCATTCACAAATACAGAAAGCGATATAAAAAGAGAACAGATTTCTTGCTGGCTCTGTTATACAAATGAGAAAACGCATGAAATTATAAGAAACAATATAGAGAGATCTCCTCTTTTTTCAGGAGTGATTGAGGGAACAGGTCCGAGATATTGTCCTTCCATCGAGGATAAGGTCACAAAGTTTCCTGATAAGAGCAGACATCAGATATTTATTGAGCCTGAGGGTGAATTTACAAATGAAATGTACATGGGGGGAATGAGCAGTTCTCTTCCTGAGGATGTGCAGTATGATATGATACACAGTATGAAGGGACTTGAGAATGCAAAAATCATTAGAAATGCGTATGCCATAGAGTATGATTGTATAAATGCTATAAATCTCAAGCCATCATTGGAATTTAAGACTATATCCGGACTTTTCGGTGCAGGTCAGATAAACGGAAGTTCAGGATATGAGGAAGCTGCAGCGCAGGGACTTATGGCAGGAATAAATGCTGCCAGAAAGGTACAGGGAAAAACTCCTGTTGTTCTAGACAGATCTCAGGCATATATAGGTGTTCTCATCGATGATCTCGTGACAAAGGAGACATCTGAGCCTTACAGGATGATGACATCAAGAGCTGAATACAGACTTCTTCTCAGACAGGACAATGCTGATATCAGACTTACAGATATCGGACACGATATAGGACTTATAGATGATGAGAGATATTCAAAGTTTATCCTCAAAAAGAAACAGATAGAGAAAGAGATATACAGACTTGAGAATACCATGGTGGGAGCAAATGCTACCATTCAGAAGTTTCTTGAGAAAAAGAACAGCACAGGACTGAAGACAGCAGCATCTTTAGCTGAACTTATAAGAAGACCTGAATTGTCATATGAGGATATTGAGGAAATAGATGAAGGTCGTGAAAAGCTTCCCGATGATGTTATAGAGCAGATAAACATAACTATAAAGTATAAGGGTTATATAGACAGACAGAATCAGCAGGTGCATCAGTTCAAGAAGCTAGAGAGCAGAAGATTACCTGATGATATAGACTACGAGCAGATAAAAAATCTGAGACTTGAGGCAAGACAGAAACTTTCAAAGATAAGACCGGAAAATATTGGACAGGCGTCAAGAATCTCAGGTGTTTCACCTGCAGATATATCTGTTCTGTTGGTATATATGAAGATGAAGGGAAAACTTTCTGAAGGAGAATAGGTGAATGGACAAACTTAACGATATAGTCAGACAGTTTGGGCTGGAACTCAGCGAGAAACAGTTGCAGCAATTTTCAAGGTATTACGACATTTTAGTGGAGTGGAATAGCTTTATGAATCTTACTGCAATCACAGATAGGGATGATGTGATAATCAAGCATTTTGCTGACAGCCTTTTATTGTACAAATATAAAGATCTTCATGATAATTTAAGTGTTCTGGATGTTGGTACAGGTGCCGGATTTCCTGGGATACCTTTAAAAATAGCTTTTCCTGAGTTAAAGGTTACTCTCATGGATTCTCTGAACAAGAGACTCAATTTTCTGAATGAGGTTATAAAAGAACTGGAACTTGATAATGTTGAGACCGTTCACTCGAGAGCCGAAGATGGAGGAAAAAATCCTCTTTACAGGGAGAAATATGATCTTGTAGTATCTAGGGCAGTTGCAAATCTTGCAACTCTTTCTGAATGGTGTCTTCCATTTACAAAGGTTGGAGGGTATTTCGTTCCATATAAGTCAAATGCTCTGAGTGACGAGATGACGGATGGAAAAAAAGCGATAAGAATACTTGGCGGTCAGGTGGAAAATATATTTAATACAAATATTCCTGAAACAGATAATCAAAGAAGTTTCGTGTTTGTTAAAAAAATAGCTAATACTGACAAGAAATATCCGAGAAAGCCTGGTGCTTCAAAGAAACTTATATCTAAATAGGTAGAGTATAAGGTTTAATATCTGGAAGTTACAACATAATAGATACATTTAGATAAATAAAAAACAGCCTGTAGTAAGGCTGTTTTTTATTTGATAGAGGAACCAGAGGATTTCATATGCCTCTTTTCCTTTCTCTTTTCCCTGATATCTTCCTGTTTTTGTTTTATCGCTTCTATTCCTGCTTTATCAATTGGTTTGATCGTTTTTTGAATATAGTAGCTGTTGTTTGATGTTTTAAATTTTATTTTGCCACAGAAACATCCGTGCATCCAACATTTTCCAACACACATGTAAGATGAAGGACTGTTAGAAAACCAGTCAATATATGTTTTGACTTTTTTATTACATTTGAAGCATTTTATTTCTGTTACTTTTTTGTCATCAAGAGCAACTTGTTTATTTTTAAATATTCTAGAGATATACTCATATTGATTGTTATGAAACTCTTCTATCTCCTCTGCTTTATCTTTTGGAGCAATGTAGAGATCAAAACTGTATAATTGGTTTATATTTTTGACTTTCATCTCTTTCATAACAAGTGCGGTATACCGCGCATCATTGAGAGCTGTGTGGAAAGGTTCATTTTCAGGAATATTCATTTCACTTACAGCTTTTTCAAGCTTACTCATCGTCTGGGGAGATCCGGATTGATTGGTAATACTTGCATAAATGCTCTGAAGATTTAAAAATTTTAATGGCCTTGGAAGTTTGTCCATATAATAAAAATCCATATTGGTCTGAAGCTCTGTCAGATCCATAGGACCCCAAGTGCAGAATATGTAATTATCTCCACACCACTCAAGAAATTCTGAACATACTTCCTTGAAACCTCGTCCAAGGTTAAGGTCGTTCTCATCATAGTTCAGAATTGTTCTGATCTTTGAATGGAGCTTCTTATAAATTTTTGGCTTGATAAGACTTGAATATTCATCGATAATATTAAGGTTCTTGTCAACTTTTACAGCACCAATCTCTATAATTTCAAAAGGCATACGTGGATGTTCACCCATATGACCATTGTAGCTTTGATTCCATTCAAGATCCATAACAATATAATTCATAGTCATGTCCCTTTTAGAATGTATTATAGGAGGTAAAAAATTATCTCCTTATGAAAAAATGGTGCAACCGCATTTGAAGGCGCTGCGCGCGACGGTTGCGTGATTCACAAGTAAACCTCCCACTTACGTGGGTCCCTCCTTATGAAAAATAGTGCACCTGGCGGGATTCGAACCCACGGCCTTCCGCTTAGGAGGCGGACGCTCTATCCTGCTGAGCTACAGATGCACATCAATTATTATTTTATCACTAAAAAAAGTGATAGTCAATATTTATGAATTGAATCACGTGAACTTATAAGTCACATAAACTCAAATTACGAAAATCTGGATCATATGATAATATGGCCCTGGAGCCATATATCTCCTTTAAATCTTCTTCCCGGAGCCGGTTCTCCAAAAAGATCTTTCTTATTTATTGCAATTGTAAATAAAAGGTCATTGCACTCGATGTCCAGAAGATACACAGATTCATTGGTGAAAGTGTTGGCGGTTTCTCGGTAGGCAGTAATATTTCCTATAACCGCATAGTGATCTGTCTCTATTCCAACTGGCATAAAACATGATTCTACAATTGAAAGAACATCCTCTGAGTGAGTTCTTTTTCCAATAAGATTATAGGTGTCCATGTCTTCAAGTGTGAGGCTCTCTATGGCCGCTGGATCACCTTTTTTTGCAGCCTCTATAAGTTTGTTCCTTTTATGATTAGATGATCTGGTGTTCCTGTTTTCTCCACTTTTGTTGATATCCAGAATTATAGTTCCATCGTTGGAAAGCCCTGAAAAATATGTTCTGGATATATTTTTATTTGATTTATTGAGCCATTTTGATTTTTCATAATCTGCAACATTAGATATGAAAAATATCAATGTCATTCCGAGATTATAGTTGTTGCTCACACCAGCATATGCACATTTGTCAGTGTACTTTTCCGCATATATATTCAAATGATCTGTTGCAAGCTTTGAATCTACATATGGAAAATAGTATTCTATTGATAGTGCTCCGCTGGACGACATTTCACCAACAAGAGATATGCCAAAATTATCACCAAAGTCTTTACTTATCTGTACAAGGTGGGTATCTGAACTTATAGTTGTGATTATTTTCTTCGTTGGTGATTGAAGTACCTGTCTGTATATTGGTTCCAGCTGCTGTCTGTTATTTATGTTTGAAAACCCTATAGCTGGTAGAAAACTATGCATTCTGATACCTCCTTGTAAGATAAATGTAATTTAGTCTGATTTATGGTTATTTATTTGGTCTTCTCAAGATATTCCTTGCCACCCATGTATGGACGAAGCTTCTCTGGAATTCTTACTCTGCCATCAGCCTGAAGATTGTTCTCAAGAAAAGCAATAAGCATTCTTGGAGGAGCAACAACAGTGTTATTAAGAGTGTGTGCAAGGTATTTCTTTCCATCCTCTCCCTTAACTCTGATTTGGAGACGTCTTGCTTGTGCATCACCGAGATTTGAACAGCTTCCAACCTCAAAATACTTCTTCTGACGTGGAGACCATGCCTCAACATCAACTGATTTTACCTTGAGATCTGCAAGATCACCGGAGCAGCACTCAAGAGTTCTTACAGGGATATCCATTGATCTGAAGAGATCTACTGTATTCTGCCATAACTTATCGAACCACATCTTGCTGTCTTCAGGCTTACAGACTACGATCATTTCCTGCTTCTCGAACTGATGTATTCTGTATACACCTCTCTCCTCGATACCGTGGGCACCCTTTTCTTTTCTGAAACATGGTGAGTAGCTTGTAAGAGTCTTAGGAAGCTCTTCTTCAGGAATGATAGTGTCTATAAATTTACCAATCATAGAGTGCTCAGATGTTCCAATGAGGTAGAGATCCTCGCCCTCAATCTTGTACATCATGGCATCCATCTCTGCAAAACTCATAACACCTGTGACAACGTTGCTTCTGATCATAAAAGGAGGAATACAGTATGTAAATCCTCTGTCAATCATAAAATCTCTTGCATATGAGATGATAGCAGAATGAAGTCTTGCTATATCACCCATGAGATAGTAGAAGCCGTTTCCTGCTACTTTTCTTGCAGAGTCCAGGTCAATACCACCAAGTGACTCCATGATATCTGCATGGTAAGGTATCTCAAAGTCAGGGACAACAGGCTCACCATACCTCTGAACCTCAACATTCTCTGAATCGTCCTTACCGATAGGAACTGATGGATCAATGATGTTAGGTATGATCATCATGATCTTTTTAACTTTTTCTTTGAGTTCAGGCTCAAGAGTTTCAAGTTCCTTGAGTCTTGCTGATGTCTCAGCTACCTGTTTCTTAACTTCCTCAGCCTCAGCCTTCTTCCCCTGAGCCATAAGAGAACCAATCTGCTTTGCGATGGTGTTCTTGTTAGCTCTGAGTGCATCAGCTTCCTGCTGAGCAGCACGAGCCTGCTTATCAAGCTCTATTACCTCATCAACAAGTGGAAGCTTGTCATTCTGGAACTTGTTTTTTATATTCTGTTTTACTACGTCTGGGTTTTCTCTTAAGAATTTAATATCAATCATGATATCCTCCTATTAAAATATAATTTTAAAATTTTGTTTATTTGTCTTGGTAAAAGTGTAATTTTTATAAAAATATACTAGTCCATAAACTAGACCATATACCATAATAATGTGGTTACATAATATAAAATCACTTTTTATAATTTGTTCTCTGCAATTTCATCTTCAAGAGTTTTAGCTTTTTCTATGGCTTCTTTTTCTTCTTCAGAAAGAGCTACATATGATTCTCCACCAATAATCTCTTTTGCATAATTAAAGCAGCCTTCTCTTGTATGCATGCTGTTTAACACAACGCCGTTGTTATCATTGTCCATTAGTGCCAGGGCAAAACTCAGATTTCCACCCATTCCATCAAATGCGTTGTATTTCACAAGACCTATCTTGCTTACACAGGATGATAAATGGCTTTGAATTTCTTTGTGCTCTTTTGTAAGCCTTTTAGAATTGTTCTTTACCGCATCCATTTCGGCAAAACGCTTCATTATAATATCTTCCAAATCACCTGCCTGGGTTCCGCTTAACAGCCGCTTAATCTGTTTGTTTCTATTTTTTATATTGCCCATCATTAAGAATAATAGTACAAACAAGGCGATTATGAGAACTAACATACCGATAAGTATGTATGCAGGATCAATACCTATTTTCTGTAGTATGGAACTTTCCATTATATATTGTCCTTCCTTGATTGCGCATTTATTACATCAATTCTTTATTGATTGAGTATAACATCTCAGTTATTCTGTCAAGTTCATCCTGGGAATAGTAGTTGATTTCTATCTTTCCTTTGTTATTATTTGAAGCTTTTATTGCAATTTTTGCTCCAAGAATGGATTTTAACTTATTTTCTATATCAGAATAGAATACGGATAAATCCTTATCTGGTTCTTTTTTTACTTTTTCTTCTTCAGGCTTAGCTTGTAATATGGATTTTACATATGCCTCAGTCTCTCGAACACTGAGCTTTTGGTCATATACGATCGCAGCTGTCTCATACTGAAGCTTTGGATCTTCTATAGGAATAAGTGCTCTTGCATGACCGGTTGAAATCATATTGTACATAACCATCTGTCGTACATCCTCACAGAGCTTGAGAAGTCGGAGAGAGTTTGTTATGGTTGATCTGCTCTTGGAAACCCTTTCTGCAACCTCTTCCTGCTTCAGATTGTACTGTGAGATCAGAGCCTCATATGCCTGAGCCTCCTCTATAGGATTGAGGTCCTCCCTCTGAATATTTTCAATAAGTGAGATCTCCATAATCTCTTTGTCCGTATATTCTCTTATAACAACAGGAATTTCTTTCAATCCGGCAAGCCTTGCAGCACGCCAACGCCTTTCTCCTGCAATTATTTCATAATAATCGCTCTTTTTTGTGACAATAAGAGGCTCTAACACCCCGTATTTCTTTATGGAATCTGATAATTCCTGTAATGCCTCTTCATCAAACTGTTTTCTTGGCTGAGATTTGTTCGGTTCTATGAGATTTATGTTGATTTTTTGCTCAACTTCCTTAACAACCTCTTTAATTACCTCTTTTGTGACAGTTTTTACTTCTTTTTCTGGAGAAGAGGATGGATCATTATCCGTTTTTTTTGATCTAGGGGACCTGGAAGCATCAGATGTACCTAAAAGGTCATTCAATCCTCTTCCTAATCCTTTTTTCTGTGCCATTTTATTCCTCCATTTATCTGTAATAGTCGTTTTCTATAACTTCATCCGCCAACATCATATAATGTTCTGCTCCAGCTGATCTTGGATCATATTCTATAATTGGCATTCCGTAACTTGGAGCTTCTGCTAATCTTACATTTCTTGGTATTACGGTGTTGTAAATATGTTGATTCAGGTTATCGCGGACGTTTTCAACAACCTGTACTGATAAATTTGTTCTTGAATCAAACATTGTGAATACAACGCCTTCTATTGTTAGTAAGCGGTTCAGATTTTTTCTTATCAATTCAATAGTATATACGAGCTGTGACAGACCATCAAGTGCGAAAAATTCGCACTGTATTGGTACAAGAACCGTATTTGCTGCTGTCAGAGCATTTACTGTCAACATTCCAAGAGCTGGAGGACAATCTATAATAATATAATCAAATTTATTCTTGACTTTTCTGATATGTGTCTTGAGTATATGCTGCATGTCCTCCATGCCGACAAACTCAACCTCTGCACCTGCCAGTTCTCTGTTTGCTGGAAGAAGATTGAGTCCCGGATAGACATTTATAAGCATACATTCTCCGATATTGCATTCATTTCGCAACATATCGTATACAGTATATTCCAGTGAATCACGATCTACACCGAGACCACTTGTCATATTACCCTGTGGATCCATATCAACAGCCAGAACTTTTTTCCCTTTTGCAGCCAGACAAGCGGCAAGATTTATAGCTGTGGTAGTTTTGCCAACACCACCTTTCTGGTTCGCAATTGCTATTATTCTGCCCATTTTTACTCCTTTTTAGTAGAAAAAATGTTTCACACATGGATTTGTTAAAAAATATCCGTAAGTCATTTATGTTTCACGTGAAACATTAGTAATTTAGTAAATAAAACATTATAATTTGTAAATAAGAAATGATTATTTATAAATAAAACGTATCTTTTGTTTATAAAACATAATTCCCATCAAATAGTGCTTGTCTATTATAACACTTATGTATACTTAATGCCATATGAATAAGAAAAATATTGTTGTTAAATATAGATGATAAAATTTTAATATCTCATTTAATTCCCTGACACAAAAGAGTAATTGATTATGTGTTGAAATAAAGATATATAACATAATTATTGTGTGAGTGTAATATATAATAATGAATTGTGTGTGGAATAAATAATATATGTTACGGCTAGTGATACAATAACTTTGTTAAAGACAGCTGTCAGGTCGACTACATATAAATGTTTCACGTGAAACATAATACTGAAATGAAATAGGTACTGGAAAGAATATATTTATTAGAAATTTAAAGATTTTCTTATAATTTAGTTGAATATATAGATAACTGTTGTGAAATTAGAAAAACAATGTCAGATATAGAAATTCTATAAAAGAGGTATATGGTATAACACATACAATAAATAACCGCTCTATAAGAATCTTTAAAGTAAATTTAAAAGTAACTCATGTCATAACATGTAATGTATTTATTCTTATATAAACGGACATAAAAAATAACATATATATAAATAAACTTATATAAATAATTTAATAATTAAATAATTGTACTAAATGGCATCTGAAAAAATAGAATATGAAGGAATATTATTATATATGATTTTATTTGATATAAAACAAAATGATGTTTCACGTGAAACTTTTATAGATAAAAGAAAAATACTGTGAAAGTATTACGAATGATGTACTAGATACTCATATATAATTAGAAGAAACAAGACGTACAAGCATTTAAAATTAGAATTATACTGATCACTTACATATTAAATAGGTAGAAACATATTATATTTATGATGGAGTAATGGTAAATTTCAATAAAACATGTTAAGAAAAACACTTTTAATAGAAAAATAAAACAAAGTTAAATAATAAAGAAGAACAAGTACCGCCTGTTTATAAACGGTACTTGTTCTTCTTTTTCAATATTATTGTATATGATTTTATTTCATATTTTAAATTATATCTTCATTGATATATAAGATACTTTCGATGTATATCACATAGCTTGTATATTACATAGCTTCTGGGGCTTCAATTCCAAGAAGATTTAATGCCTCAGCAATCGTATTCTTTGTGAGGTATGTGAGCATAACTCTTGCATTCTTGAGATCCCTATCATCAACGTTTATTCTTGTTGAATTGTAAAACTTGTTAAATGCCTGAGCAACATCAACGGCAAATCTTGCGACTATTGATGGTTCATATTTGTCTGCTGCATCCTTTATAACTGCAGGGAATCTGTTGATCTCCTTGAGAAGTTCAATTGCATCCTGCTCTGTTATGAGATCGTAGTTGACTGGTGCTGAAGAATCAAAGTTTTCATCCATGCGGACTACACTACAGCATCTTGCATGTGTATATTGAACGTAAGGACCTGTCTCTCCATCAAAGTTGAGAACTTTGTTCCAGCTAAATGATACATCCTTTATTCTCTGGTTGTATAAGTCATTGAAGAGAACTGCTCCTACACCGACTTTTTTAGCAACATCCTCTTTGTTAGGAAGATTAGGACTCTTTTCTGTGATTATCTCAAGACTTTTAGCAATGGCATCTTTGAGAATATCCTCTGCATATATGATATTTCCACTTCTGGTTGAAAGCTTGGCACCCTCAAGACTAACAAGACCATAAGGTATATGTACAAGTTGATCCTTAGCCCATTCATTACCAAGTAACTCAACGACTTTGAAAACCTGTGCAAAATGAAGCTTCTGCTCCTGACCTGTGACATACAGGCATTTTGAAAAGTTATATGTATCTTTTCTGTAGAATATTGCCGCAAGATCACGAGTAGCATAAATAGAGCTTCCATCTTTCTTTGTTATGATACATGGAGCCATGTCATAATCTGAGAGGTCAACGATCATTGCACCTTCGCTCTCTTTGAGAAGTCCGGCAGCTTTAACTTTATCAACAACAGCCTGGCATTTATCTCTGTAGAAGCTCTCACCGAGATAATAGTCAAAATCCATTCCAAGAAGATTGTATGTTCTTTTGTATTCTACGAGACTGATATCCTTGAACCACTGCCATATGCTGAGTGCTTCTTCATCACCGTTCTCCATCTTATTGAACCATGCTCTTGCCTCATCGACAAGTTCTGGATTCTTGTCAGCTTCTTCGTGGAATTTTACATAGAGCTTCATGAGCTCGGCAATTCCATCTTTTTCTACAGCTTCCTTTGTACCCCACGCCTTGTAAGCAACAATAAGCTTACCAAACTGTGTACCCCAGTCACCAAGATGGTTTATTCTGACAACTTTATAACCTAATTTTGAATATATCTTATAGAGAGAGTTTCCGATGATAGTTGTTCTGAGGTGTCCTACGTGGAAATTCTTTGCTACATTAGGAGATGAGTAATCTATGCAGATAGTCTGACCATCTCCAAGATCTGAGCATCCAAAGTTAACTGAGTTGGCAGCCTCTATCATAGTCTTTACAAATATATCTTTCTTTATATAGAAGTTGAGATATGCGCCAGCAACATCAATTTTTTCAATGAAATCAACGTCCCCGATTTGTTCTTTGATATCGGCAGCTATCATATTTGGAGCTTTTCTCATGATTTTGGCAAGTCTAAAACAAGGGAAAGCATAGTCGCCCATGTCAGGACGTGGTGGAATCTCTATAGATGCGATTATGTCTGAGGCATCTACCCCTTCTATATTTTTTGAAATAAGTTCTGCAATTTTTTCTTTCATAATACAATATCCTTTAATTATTTTATTTGAATGTAAGTTTATCACTAACAATAACGGTCTGTGATATAATATTACAATGGAAACGTAAATCTCACGTTTGTTCCGCTTACGATGTCACCGTCGATCTTGAATGTACCACCCAGCAGATAAATGATTTCGCTGATCTTGTGGAGACCGCTGTACCATGGACTGTTAGATGAGTAGTTGTTGTCAATTCCAACACCATTGTCATTAATATATACATCAATAAGTCTGCTGCTGAGATATATCTTGATATTGACCTTGTTCGCATTGGAGTGCATGAACACGTTGTTCATCAGCTCCTGTATTATAAGAACAAGATGTGTTGAGACTATATCAGGAATGTTGATGGCGTAGTCAGTACAATTGATGTCGTAAGAGATGCCACACTCAGGATGTTCATCTTTATAGTTCTGGAACAGTTTTTCTAGAAGAGTCCATACCGGTTCATCCGAATCAACTTCATTTACAAGAGAATTTGCTAATTCGTCGACCTGGTCTGCCAGCTTTGATGTCGATGTAGTCAGTTCCTCAAGAGTTACCTTGGCACGGTTAATATCTGATCTGATCAGCCAGGAGAGTACCTCTAGCTTGTGGGAATTGGCATCAAGCACATCAGTTATGTCAGACTGTATCTTTTCCGCAAGCATTTTCTTCTCGTGTTGTTGGAGTTTTAAAATATTTATTCCGTGGTTGATGTTGTCCTCCGGTTTATCTTCGGAATCTTCAGTTTCGGTGGTTTCTTCTTGGATGGTTGAAACTTCCTCGGTCACTTCAGATAAAAGATCGTCCAAATGTCTGTTTGATGTCGAGAGACTGGTTATTCGACGCTTTAACAGGTCGGTTTCCTCCTCCTCCTCTTTTATCTGGAGCTTTAATGTGGACTGGATATCCTGAAGTTCCTTCAGCTGCAGTTCTATCTGTGTTGCTTTCTCCTGCTGTGAAGTGGTATTTGCTGAAAATGGGGAGAAAACGTTATGACCAGTACTGGTTTTGAAGGAGTATACATCGAGAGTCTTGATCAACTGGTCGATCTTGGCTTTGAGTTCAAATTCTTCAGTTTTCAGTGACTGAACCTGTTCCAGTTTACTTATATATGAATCATTAAAAAAGTTGAGCAGATCCTGATTTGTGCTGCGGACGAGCTTCAGACTTTCTATAGATGAGTTATCCATGATATACTCCTTTCCCTGTATAATTTTTTATTGTAGTATACCAAAAACAGTGTGTCAACAAATGGTTATTGCTTATTTTTGCTTCTTTTCTCTGTATGCTACAAGTCTGTTGATTGGAGTACCCATGGCTGAGAACTTTGTCTCGTATTCTGTCATGATATTCCCCTCGTTATATGAGGAATTGTGAAGGTCGTAAGTGTAGTTTTCAAGTATCCATCCGGCTTCAGGTACCTGCTCAAGTGAGAAGTCAAATAACCCTCTGTTGTCAGTTTTAAAAATAACACGGCCTTCAGGTGCCAGAAACTGATCATATAATCCAAGAAAATGTGTGGATGTGAGACGTCTCTTGGCATGTCGGTCCTTGGGCCATGGATCTGAGAAATTCAGGTATATACGGTCTATCTCATCTTTGTCAAATACATCCGTTATATATTCTGCATCCATTCGTATAAAATAAAGGTTGTTCAAATCTAATTCCTGCTCTCGCTTTTCAATTGCGCGCACAAGGACGCTGGAGTATTTCTCTATTCCCAGATAGTTTATATCAGGATTTCTTTTGGCAAGCTCGATGATAAATTGCCCCTTGCCCATTCCTATCTCTATATGTATTGGGTTGTCGTTGCCGAATAGCTCGTGCCACTTGCCTTTCATCTCGGTTTCGTCTTTGATAACAAAGTCATTTGCTGCAATGGTTTCCCTTGAACCTTTAACATTTCTCAGTCTCATAATAATATATAATCTCCATATAATCGGTTTTTCTAATCTGAATGATATTAGAACATACCTTATTATAATAACATAGCAAAAAATGATATTCAAATTTTATTAAAATGTTATGCAAATACTTACAGATCAGGATTATAATAAAAGCTAGAGGCAGAATATAAAAAAATATAGAAAAAAATAAAAAAATGCTTGCATTATTAAATAAACTAATGTATACTCTAATCTGTTGTGATGGTTACGACATTGCAAACAACAAATACGGGCCGCTAGCTCATTTGGTAGAGCACCTGACTCTTAATCAGGGTGTGCGGGGTTCGAGCCCCCGGCGGCCCACTTTAAGGTGGATTGACTGCAATAAATTGTGGCTGATCCATTTTTTTGTCACAACAAATATTTGAAAATAATGAGTAAAAAAATACTTGCATTATTCTTTGGATTGATGTATACTTTATTTTGTTGTGACAACACAGCAAGCAAACGAATACGGGCCGCTAGCTCATTTGGTAGAGCACCTGACTCTTAATCAGGGTGTGCGGGGTTCGAGCCCCCGGCGGCCCACTACAAGATGGATTGACTGCAATAAATTGCGGCTGATCCATTTTTTGTGCGATAAAATAAGCCGTCATGCAGATATCGTATTTACACGAATTCCTATATGACGGTTTATTTACATGTACAGATCATTATTTATACTCAATCATTTATACGCCTTCATTGTCAAATGCGGGGATAAAACTTTCGTCTGCTGTGTCACCTTCCTGAATAAATCCATTTTCAACGCCGATATCGATGGCATAATCCACAAGCTCATCGTATTCTTCAGGTGCGATTTTGTGTCCGAGTTCAGGAAAATCTTCCTCAATTCCCTCCATAGGAGTGTATTGGTTCATTATGCTTATGTAGATATCGTCGCCGTATGTGTTATACAGATAGGTTATGACTGATTTTGAGTCAGCGATGTGTCCCGGAAGCTGCAGATGGCGTACAATTACACCTTTTTGCATGATGCCATACTGATTGAAGTTTGTCTTTGCTCCACCGCACTGCCTGACCATCTCAGCTATGGATTGTTTGGCGTAGCTGGCATAATCAGGGGTGTTGCAGTATCTGGAGGCTATCTCAGGCGACATGAATTTGAAATCAGGAAGGTATACATCTATATATCCGTCCAGCATCAGGATCATATCGGCCGTTTCGTATCCACTGCAATTGTAGACAAATGGGAGATGGAAGTTTCTCTTGCGGGCCATATCTATGGCTGATACAATCTGGGGAATATAGTGGTCGGGTGTCACAAGATTGATATTGTTGGCACCCTTATCCATAAGTTCAAAAAATATGTTGCAAAGTCTTTCTATGGATATTTCTTTTCCTGCTCTGCCTCTGGAAATATCTTTGTTCTGGCAGAAACAGCATCCAAGAGCGCAACCGGAAAAAAATACGGCACCTGATCCATTTTCACCTGATATGCAAGGTTCTTCCCACATGTGAAGTGCAGCCCGTGATACCCTGACTTTTTCCCCAGTGTGACAGGCACCTGTGCTTCCATTTGTTCTGTTGACGCCGCATTTCCTCGGACAAAGTATGCATTTTTCAAGCATTTTTTCTATATCCATAGAAACCTCCATAATAACTACATATCTATTACAGTTTATCAGGATCGTAGCTGCTTATGAGATCAGCCATCTCCTGAAGGTCAGCATTTGCATTCATATCTTCTACATTTCCCTGATCCATGAGATCAGCCAGTTTGGGGTTGATAGGAAGTCTTATGGCATTGCCGATATAAAGCTCCTTCATGACTTCCTCAAGTCTGCTCTTTCCAAAGATGTAGTGTTTGTTACCACAATCTGGACATTCAAAATATGACATATTTTCGATCATTCCTATAACTGGAATGTTCATGCTGTCCGCCATGTGAACGGCCTTTCCGACTATGACTGAGACCAGATCCTGGGGAGTTGTGACGACCACGACGCCGTCTATAGGGATGGACTGGAATATTGTAAGCGGAACATCCCCGGTTCCAGGAGGACAGTCGATAAACATGTAGTCTACATCTCCCCATATGATATCTGAGTAGAATTGTTTTACTGTGCCGGCGATGATAGGACCTCTCCACAGAACAGGGGTTGTCTCGTCGTCAAGGAGAAGATTTACGGACATTATCTTGATTCCTGTCTTTGTCTCATCAGGGTAGAGATAATCTCCCTCTGCCTCGGGTGTTTTATTTACACCAAATGCCTTTGGTATGGATGGTCCTGTTATATCGGCATCAAGTATGGCTGTTTTAAATCCCATGCGCTGCATGAGAACAGCGAGCTGACAAGTGACTGATGATTTTCCAACGCCGCCTTTTCCACTTACAACAGCGATAATGTGCTTTATGTGTGAGTCTGGATGCGCATTTATGATAAGACTCTGTGGTTCTGTTCTGCTTGAACAGCTCTGACCACAGCTGCTGCAATTATGTGTACAATTTTCTGACATGATACTCTCCAATCTATCGCACAGATATGTATGTGCGATCTATGTTTTATGCGATGATACGCATTTGATTAATATATATCATTAAGAGAGTGCAAAGTCAACGAAGGCGGACACTATGAAATTTCTGAGGTGAGTTGAAATTGACGGGTGTCAAATATATAATCAGAGGCATAATAGTTGGTTGATATCATAAAAAGGAGCGTAAAAGATGGGAGTTTTGTCAAATATTGAACCTAATGAAGTGTTTCGTTTTTTTGAGGAGATATGCGGGATCCCACACGGATCGTCTGATACAAAGAGGATAAGTGATTATCTGGTGAAGTTTGCCACAGACAGAAATCTGAGATTTATACAGGACGGGAGCAACAATGTAATTATATTCAAGGATGGAACTGCGGGATATGAGAACAGCGCGTCTGTTATGCTGCAGGGACATATGGATATGGTATGTGAGAAGGATACGGACTGTGATATAGATTTTGAACATGATGGACTGAGACTGGTGTTTGAGGACGGAGTGATATCCGCCGACGGAACCACTCTTGGTGGAGATGATGGGATAGCTGTGGCATTTGCGCTGGCTATACTGGATGCCGATGATATACCACATCCGCCACTTGAGTGTGTATTTACGGTTGATGAGGAGATAGGAATGCTGGGAGCTGCGGCGATTGATTGTAGTCCACTTAAGTCACGGATCATGCTCAATCTGGATTCTGAGGATGAAGGGTACCTGCTGGTGTCATGTGCCGGAGGTGCGTGTGCTACGTGCCATATTCCGGTTGAATATGAGAATGCAAAAGATGATCATTCAGTTGTGAAAATTATTGTAGAGGGTCTTACCGGTGGACATTCCGGCGTAGAGATCATAAAACAGAGGGCAAATGCCGACAAGCAGCTTGCAAGACTTCTATATAATATAGGAAGGGATGTTCCATATAGACTGATATCTATACAGGGCGGTCTTAAGGACAATGCAATACCTAATAAGGCGGAGGCATATGTGGGTATTGATCCGGAGAATGTGGATAACTTTGTAAAATCTGCGGAAAAGAATGAGAAGATTCTGAGGCATGAATTTGGAAATACTGATCCAGAGCTTGTAGTGAAAGTAGAAACGGATCTGTCAGATGATCTGGGTTCATATAATAACGCGGATGATGTGCAGAACGATATGTATGGTAGAATCATGATCAACAGAGTTATGACAGAAAAGTCATCGGATATAGTTATCAGGAGTCTTATGATGATGCCAAATGGAATTCAGAAGATGAGCAATGATATAGAAGGGCTTGTGCAGACATCGCTGAATCTTGGAATATTGAAGACAACTGAGGATGAGGTCACAGCAAGCTTTTCAGTAAGAAGCAGTGTACAGTCTGAAAAGGAAAATCTGATAGATCAGCTCCGATGTGTATCAGTCTCGGCTGGTGGAAATCTGGATGTGCAGGGAGATTATCCTGCATGGGAGTACAGACATGATTCTCCTCTCAGAGATATTATGGTGGATGTGTTTGAAGAGCAGTATGGAAGAAAGCCTGTTATACAGGCACTTCACGCCGGGGTGGAGTGTGGTCTTTTTGCCGGTAAGCTGCCTGGTCTGGACTGCGTATCATTTGGCCCGGATATGAAAAATATCCATACCAGCAGAGAGTCTATGGATGTTGCCAGTGTACAGAGAACATGGAGGTATACACTTGGTATACTTGAGAAATTGAAGTAATTGACAGCAATATAATTTCAATAAGGAGAAGAATGATGGAAAAGGTAAAAGGATTCTTGAAGAAGAAGGACATTGTGTTCAGTGTCAAGAGATACGGAATAGATGCCCTGGGTGCCATGGCACAGGGATTGTTCTGCACTCTGCTGATCGGAACTATACTGAACACACTTGGCAATCAGTTTGGTGTAGGATTTCTCAAAGCGGTTGTTGCGACCGTGAATGGAACGGATTATACAGTAGGAGGTCTCGCATCTGCTATGGCAGGACCTGCGATGGCGGTGGCTATAGGATATGCACTTAATGCCCCACAGCTTGTATTGTTCTCACTGATAACAGTTGGATTTGCGGCAAATGCCCTGGGCGGCGCAGGTGGTCCTCTGGCAGTTTATTTTATTGCGGTTATCGCAACTGAGCTTGGAAAGGTTGTCTCAAAGGAGACAAAGATAGATATACTGGTGACACCTCTGGTGACCATCGGAAGTGGTGTGGCTGTGTCTGCTCTTCTTGCACCTACACTTGGTGCCATAGCCATGAAGGTCGGAGATCTCATCATGCTAGCTACAAACCTTCAGCCGTTCTGGATGGGTATTGCGGTATCAGTTCTCGTCGGTGTGGCGCTTACACTTCCGATATCATCCGCTGCGATATGCGCGGCATTTGGACTTACAGGACTGGCAGGCGGTGCTGCTGTGGCAGGATGCTGTGCACAGATGGTGGGCTTTGCGGTTATGTCATTCAGAGAGAATAAGTGGGGCGGACTGGTTTCACAGGGAATAGGAACATCCATGCTCCAGATGGGCAACATCATAAAGAACCCAAGAATCTGGATCGCACCTATAGTTACATCTGCGATCACAGGCCCTCTTGCAACATGTCTGTTCAAGCTTCAGATGAACGGAACTCCTGTATCATCAGGTATGGGTACATGTGGTCTGGTTGGACAGATCGGAGTGTACACAGGATGGATGAATGATATCGAGGCGGGAACCAAGTCAGCAGTTACAGCTATAGACTGGATTGGACTTATACTTATCTCATTTGTACTTCCTGCAGTTCTCTGTCCACTCATCAATATGGTGGTGAGAAAACTCGGCTGGGTTAAGGATGGAGATATGACTTTATCATAAATACTGGCTGAAATCCGGTGGATAAAATTATCTCCATCAGACAGAAGATAACAGAAAAAGATAAATATGGTGGGCTGAAGATTATAGAAAAATCCATGCATAGATATTGGATTAAAGAGGTCTGTGTACTTGATAAAATAGTACACAGATTTTTATTTTATAGAGTTATAAGGATAGGTTACAGACATGTTGACACTGCACAGGCTATGGTGCCAGCAGCGGATTCCCTGTATATGGTGGACGCATATAAAATCCAGTAAAATCAAGGTCTGCAACCACCGGTTGCGAGATCTGCAACTACAATTAGCTTGAATGACACCGGCATTTTCTTATAATGAAGTCATTGCAAAATTAAACATTCAGGAGGAAATGAGTATTATGAAAAAGGGAACAAGCTATATTGTAGTTGCAGCAATGGTGATGGGATTGATACTGACGGGTTGTGGTGGAAGTGACAATTCTGACACTACAGCAGCCAGCGCTACGACAGAGTCTGTGACAGAAGTAGCAACAGAGGAGCAGGATACTGAGATCCAGGACACAGCGGATGATACTGAGGATAGTTCGGTCGCCATTGATGAGGAGGACACAGCGGAAGATACAGAGGACAGTGAAGAGGCAGAGGCTGATCCTTCAATAGTAGGTGTATACACCAAGAATGGTTATGAGAATTCGTATTTTGGATTTAAGATCAACCTTGAAGGAAGCTATGGAATTCAGACAAGAGGTTCATTACTGTCTGCTACCGATATCTCTGAGGTTGTGGAGGATTCCAATAGCAATGAGACTGTGCAGAGGGCATTGGATAATCTGGATAATAGCTTTACGGTAGGAAACGATTATGCATTCTGTGCAAATGATGGTACACACTATATTCTGCTCAAAATAAAGTCCCCTAAGGGTGGCGGAAATTACGGTTATGATGTGTGGGCTGATGAGGAGACAGTAGCAAAGGCAACTGTTGCTCAGATGGATACTGTTGTTACATCTACAGCAAGTAGAATTGGTGCTGAAGCAAGCAATATCGAGACTGGTTATTCCAAGTGTACAGTATTTGGTGAAGAGCATTACATATGTACAGCAACGGCTGATATGTCCGGAACAGAGTACTCTCTGACAAATGTAATAGTAAGATCAGATGACGGAAAGTACGCGATGACAATAGCCATAGAGACTCTTGGAGACAGAAATTATCAGGATATTCTGGATAACATGTTCAGTCCATTATAAATTTTAGAACTTTACTTTTTTAAGAACAGAAAGTATAATACACATCGAAAGCGAGTGGCAAAGATTGCGTAAATCCAGTTTTGTCACTCGCTTTTTATGTGTATATAAAAAATTTTCTAGTGTGTAGCTTTTCAGCGTAAGTCCAACTAACTTAGGCGGTCAGGCAGATGTATCACTGATATGGTGGGCATTCCCGATCACGGGGATCGTGTCGTGCGTGGTGGGAACGATGCTGCTTAGAAGGAAAATTTGTAATATTGAAATATTTAAGTGCAAATGATATAACTACTTCTGCCCTGCGCCTTTCATCATTGACTTAAATGTCAGCAGGAATGTCGCGCCGCAGGAGAAGGCGGATACTATGTCGCTGATAGGCTCGGCGTAGTAAATGCTCATGACTGAGTGTGTGCAGTATGGCAGGATGATCGCGAGTGGGATTATCAGTATGACCTTTCTCAGCAGTGCAAATATAAGGGATTTGCCTGCCTGACCCATGGATATGAAGGACTGCTGACATCCGTTCTGTATGCCAAAGAACATCATTCCGAATATGTATATCGGAAGAACCTTTGCACAGAGTGCTTTGAGGGATTCATCCGAGGTAAATATTCCGGCAGCCATAGACGGGAACAGGAATGCTGCGCCGGCCAGGACAAATGACACTATGATGGACATGGTTATCAGTATGGTACATGTCTTCTTCACTCTGGCTACATTGCCCTTGCCGTAGTTGTAGCTGATGATGGGCTGGACTCCCTGTGAGAAGCCGCTCATCGGGATAAATATAATCTGCATGATACTCTGAAGTATGGTGAACGATCCCACGTACAGGTCATCGCCGTACTTCTGGAGTCCATGTGTGAACACGATGGTTATAAGGCTCTCCGTGACCTGCATGATAAATGGTGACACACCGAGAGCTGCGATGGACAGTATCAATTTGCCCTGCGGGCGCATCATCTGCGCTGATATGCGAAGACTAGCCTTGTCGGATGTCAGAAATCTGATAACCCATGCCGCGCTTATCGCTTGGGATATGACGGTTGCTATGGCCGCACCCTTGATTCCGAGGTTCAGTGCAAATATGAATATCGGATCGAGAATGATGTTGCATATCGCACCTATGAGTACTGAAGCCATGGCTGTCTTTGCCTGCCCCTGGGCTGTGATAAATGTGTTCAGTCCGGTGGTGATCATGACAAATATAGTGCCTATAAGGTAAATGCTCAGATAGTCATCGGCATGTGGATAGGTGGCATCGCTGGCACCGAAGAAATACAGAAGCGGCTTCTTCAATGTGTAGATGACAGCCATAACAATAACTGTAAATATGATGAGCAGGGTTACGCCATTTGACAGGATGCGCTGTGCCTTGTCCCTGTCGCCTTTACCAAGAGCAATGGAAGCCAGAGGTGCTCCGCCCGCGCCCACGAACACGCTGAATGCACTTACAAGGGTGATGATCGGGAGACACAGTCCGATTCCTGTGAGGGATGCTGCGCCTATCTCCGGGATATGTCCTATGTATATTCTGTCCACTATGTTGTATAAGAGATTGATGAGCTGCGCCACAAATGTCGGAATGCCCATGGAGAGCATAAGTTTAAATATCGGCGCCGTGCCCATCCTCTCTTCGGAATTTGAAGAAATTGTACTTGTGTTCATAACTACTCCTTAATGTTGATAACTTTATAAAATCTGCTGAAAACTTCGTCGCTCATCATGGGGACGGAGATACCTGTCCCCTCCGTCCCCTAGGATATTTCAGTTGGGTGAAGTAGTCAATCAGGAAATAATTAAGAAAGTATAAAATAAATGATAAGTGGAAAAAGTCCAGTAAATATGCGGCAAACAGTAAAAAACAAGTGAAAATATGGCAGAAACTTGAAAATTTAATCTTGACAAATTTACTAGGAAAGCGCATTATGGTTACAGATATAAGATAAACCGTTGATCAAGAGGAGTAGCGGCATATAACATGTTCAGAGAGTTGCAGGTGGTGTGATTGCAGCGATGGGAGTGCAGGTGAATGGACTTGTGAGGGCAAACCGAAAGATTTGAGATTCAAGTAGGGGAGACGGAGACCTACCGTTATAGAAGGTACATATATGATTGTATATGGTCGAGGGCATCGATATATATAAATATATATAAATTATTTATATATATTTTTTTTTATTTATTGATGAAATTAGGTGGCACCGCAGGAGATTAGATTTCTTGTCCTAATGTTAGTAGGATAAGGAATTTTTTTTATGTCCTGTGGTGCTTTTTTAGTTTGCAGAAAGACATGTGACATTTGATAGATCCTTTGACGATAGCCTGATAGACATATATGAAAGAGATGAGCACAGGGAAATTTATTGAATGCATGATAGTGTTCAAAAATAAGGAGGATGAGACATGATAAGACCAGAACTTAGCGAGGCAAAGAAATATGCGGCAGACGGATACAGGATGGTTCCGGTGTGCTGTGAGATGTTATCGGATGTGATCACACCTATCAACTTACTCAGAAAGCTGAAAGCGGCAAATGAGCACTGTTACATACTTGAGAGCGTGGAGAATCAGGAGGTGTGGGGACGGTACACATTTCTTGGTTACAATCCGAAGCTTGATGTCACATGCATGAATGGGCACATACAGCTCAAGGATATAGATGGAAATGTGATAAAGGAAGCGGACGATATTCATCCTGAGGTATTCATCAGAGAGATACTCAAGGATTACAGGAGTCCGAAGATAGAAGGACTTCCAACATTTACAGGAGGTTTTGTCGGTTACTTCTCATATGATTACATAAAGTACAGTGAGAAGAAGCTTGTGATCGATGCCGAGGATGATGAAGGATTCCAGGATCTTGATCTGATGTTATTTGACAAGGTCATTGCATTTGACAATTTCAAGTCAAAGCTGATTCTCATTGCAAATGCTGACACGTCCGATATAGAAGCCGGATATGCAAATGCACTTGCTGATATAGAAGATATGAAGAAGCTCATCCTCGATGGAGAGATGGCGGAGATAGAGCCGGTTAAGATGAAGAGTGATTTCAAGCCGCTGTTTGACAAAGAGAAGTATTGCAGCATGGTTGAGAGGGCAAAGAGGTACATATTCGAGGGAGATATCTTCCAGGTGGTTCTGTCCAACAGACTTGAGGCTGAGATGGAGGGATCGCTGTTCAACACGTACAGGATTCTCAGAAGCACAAATCCTTCTCCGTATATGTTCTACTTCAGCGGCGACCAGATAGAGGTTGCGGGCGCATCGCCTGAGACACTGGTAAAGCTTGAAAATGGCATGCTTCACACATTTCCACTTGCTGGAACGAGACCAAGGGGAAAGACAAAGGAAGAGGATATGAGACTTGAGGCCGGACTTATGGCGGATGAGAAGGAGCTGGCGGAGCACAACATGCTGGTGGATCTCGGAAGAAATGATCTTGGCAAGATAAGCAAGTTCGGAACTGTTGAGGTTGAGCAGTACATGAAGGTTCAGAGGTACTCACATGTAATGCATATAGGTTCAACAGTCAGGGGGGAGATCGACGACAGCAGATACGATGAGCTGTCAGCCGTGGATGCGGTACTTCCGGCCGGAACCCTCTCAGGAGCACCGAAGATCAGAGCGTGTCAGATCATCAACGAGCTGGAGGACAACAAGAGAGGAATATATGGCGGTGCCATAGGATACATAGATTTCACAGGGAATCTTGATACATGTATAGCCATAAGGATCGCATACAAAAAGGGTGACAAGGTATTTGTCAGATCGGGAGCGGGAATTGTAGCAGACAGTGTTCCGGCAAATGAGTTCCAGGAATGTATCAACAAGGCAAAGGCAGTTACGACAGCACTCACAATGAGCCAAGATATATCATAAGGAGGACCCGCATGCGGGAGATTCCTTGTGATAATGCATGCGCCGCGCGGAGCGCCTTTCATGCGAATGCACAATAAAAATAAGGAGGACCCGCATGCGGGAGATTCCTTGTGATAATGCATGCGCCGCGCGGAGCGCCTTTCATGCGAATGCACAATAAAAATAAGGAGGACCCGCATGCGGGAGATTCCTTATGATAATGCATGCGCCGCGCGGAGCGCCTTTCATGCGCATGCACAATACATATAAGGAGGACAAAATATATGACAATACTTATAGACAATTACGACAGCTTCTCCTACAACCTGTATCAGCTTGTGGGGGCAATAAATCCGGATATAAAGGTCATAAGAAATGATGAGTTCACCTGTGAGGAGATTGAAGCGATGAATCCGGATCACATAATAATCTCACCGGGACCCGGAAGACCTTCGGATGCGGGAATGTGTGAGGATGCGGTGAGATATTTTGCAGGAAAAGTACCAATCCTTGGCGTGTGTCTCGGACATCAGGCGATTTGTGAGACATATGGTGCGACAGTCACATATGCAAAGAAACTTATGCATGGAAAGATGTCGCTGGTTGATGTGGATCTGAACTGCAGATTGTTCAGAGGACTTCAGAGCAAGATACAGGTTGCCAGATATCATTCACTGGCAGCAGCAGATGAGAATTTCCCAGAATGTCTGGAGGTCACAGCAAGAACGGAGGATGGAGAGATCATGGCAGTAAAACACAGGGATCACGAGGTGTACGGAGTTCAGTTCCATCCGGAGTCGATATTGACACCGAAGGGCAAGATAATGCTCAGGAATTTTTTAGAGATATAAAATAAGGAGGATATGGCGATGATACAGGAAACTCTTAAGAAGGTAGCAGCAGGACAGGATCTTACATACGATGAGGCATATGCCAGCATGGATGAAATATTCAGCGGCCAGGTGCCGGGAGAGACAACGGCGGGATATCTCACAGCGCTTCACATGAAGGGCGAGACGCTTGACGAGATAACAGCCAGTGCAAATGGAATGAGAGACCATGCGGAGTCACTTCCGCATGACGGAATAGATGTTCTTGAGATCGTGGGAACAGGCGGTGATTGTGCGAATTCATTTAACATATCGACAACGAGTGGTATAGTTGCAGCAGCGGCCGGAGTACCGATCGCAAAGCACGGCAACAGAAGCGTATCGAGCAAGAGTGGAGCAGCGGATGTACTTGAGGCTCTTGGTGTAAATATCTCCATATCACCTGAAAAGATGGGCAAGGTTCTTGCTGAGTGCAACATGAGCTTTATGTTTGCCCAGGTTTATCACAAGGCGATGAAATATGCAGGCCCGGTCAGAAAGGCACTTGGAATACCGACAGTATTCAATATCCTTGGACCTCTCACCAACCCGGCAAAGGCTCAGATGCAGATCATGGGAGTATACAAGGAGGAGCTTGTTGATCAGATGGCTCCTGTACTTGTTGGTCTTGGCGTAAAACGGGGACTTGTCGTATATGGACAGGATTGTCTGGATGAGATATCCATGAGCGCACCTACAATAGTTGCAGAGATCAAAGATGGCGTGATCACAAAGTACGAGATCAAGCCAGAGGATTTCGGATTTGAGAGATGCAGCAAGGAGGATCTGGTGGGCGGCGGTCCTGAGGAAAACGCGCAGATTACCCGCGATATCCTGTCAGGCAAGATCAAAGGAGCTAAGAGAAATGCAGTTGTACTGAACGCAGCAGCTTGTATCTACATCGCAGGCAAGGCAGACTCCATAGCGGATGGAATAAAGGTAGCAGAGGACATGATCGACAGTGGCAAGGCTGCTGAGACGCTTGATGCATTTGTAAGACTGACAAATGAGTAGATAAGTTTCATCGCAAACTGTGATAGAAGGTTGTATAGAGAGGTAAGAGATGATATTAGATGAGATAGCTGCAAAGACAAAGGAACGTGTGGCAGAACAGAAGAAAAGGGTTCCTCTTGAGGAGATGAAGAGACAGGCACTTGATATAGTTGCCAGAGAGACGAATAACGGCAGCAACCCATATAGTAAGTTCCCATTTAGGGATAATCTGGCGGCAAATGGAATATCGTTTATTTGTGAGGTCAAGAAGGCATCACCTTCCAAGGGACTTATCGCACCGGACTTTCCTTATGTTGAGATCGCAAAGGAATATGAGGCGGCGGGAGCTTCAGCCATATCGGTGCTCACTGAGCCGTTTTATTTCCAGGGAAGCAATCAGTTCCTGATGGATATAAAGAAGGAGGTAAATATACCGCTGCTGAGGAAGGATTTCACAGTTGACGAGTATATGATATATGAGGCAAAGGTCATAGGAGCCTCGGCGGTGCTTTTGATTTGCGCAATACTGGATGACGAGCAGCTTGCCTCATATCTTCGGCTTGCGCATGAACTTGGGATGTCGGCTCTGGTTGAGGCTCACGATGAGGATGAGGTCAGACGGGCGATAGCCTGCGGAGCAGGCATCATCGGAGTGAACAACAGAGATCTCAGAACATTTACGGTGGACATCATGAACAGCGTTCGTCTAAGAATGCTGATACCGGATACGGTGCCAGCCACCTATATGGGGACGGAGGTACCTGTCCCCTCCGTCCCTCAGAAGATGGTGTATGTGTCTGAGAGTGGAATCAAGACAAAGGAGGACATAGACAGGCTTAAGGCAAATGGAACTGATGCGGTGCTCATAGGCGAGACTTTTATGAGAAGTCCTGACAAGAAGAAGTTGTTTGCGGAATTGAAGGGCGAGTAAGAAGTATTCAGGCTCATCTGAAAAAGCAATGTAGAGAACGAAATATAATATGTTTGATTGCTATACTATATAGAAGAAACACAATACAAAAGTGTAGAAATACATTTGAAAATACATCTGAAAAGAACAAACAGGAGGAAAAACATATGTCAAAAGGCAGATTTGGCGTTCACGGCGGCCAGTACATTCCAGAGACTCTGATGAATGCGATGCTGGAGCTGGAGGAGGCTTACAAGAAATATAAGGATGATCCGGAGTTCAACAGAGAACTCACGGAGATGCTCAACGAGTATGCGGGAAGACCTAGCAGACTTTACTATGCGGAGAGAATGACAAAGAATCTGGGCGGTGCAAAGATCTACCTCAAGAGAGAGGATCTGAACCACACAGGAGCGCACAAGATCAACAACGTAATCGGACAGATGCTCCTTGCCAAGAGAATGGGCAAGACAAGAGTTATCGCGGAGACCGGTGCCGGACAGCACGGTGTTGCAACAGCTACAGTTGCAGCCATGATGGGCATGGAGTGTGAGATATACATGGGCGAGGAGGACACGATCAGACAGGCTCTCAACGTGTACAGAATGAGACTCCTGGGCGCAAAGGTTCATCCGGTAAAGACTGGAACAGCCACACTGAAGGATGCGGTATCTGAGGCATTCCGTGAGTGGACAAGCAGGATCGATGATACACACTATGTACTCGGCTCAGTCATGGGACCATATCCTTTCCCTGAGATCGTCCGTGATTTCCAGGCTGTGATCAGTAAAGAGATCAAGGCACAGCTCATGGAGAAGGAGGGAAGACTCCCTGATGTCGTCATGGCATGTGTGGGCGGCGGTTCAAATGCCATCGGAGCTTTCTACGATTTCATACCTGACGAGAGCGTCAGGCTGATCGGCTGTGAGGCAGCAGGCAGAGGCGTTGATACATTCGAGACTGCAGCAACCATCGCAACCGGAAAGCTTGGTATATTCCACGGCATGAAGTCTTACTTCTGTCAGGATGAATTTGGCCAGATCGCACCTGTATATTCGATCTCAGCGGGACTTGACTACCCGGGAATCGGACCTGAGCATGCATACCTTCACGATATCGGACGTGCAGAGTATGTGGCGATCACAGATGACGAGGCAGTTGATGCATTTGAGTATCTGTCAAGGATTGAGGGAATCATCCCTGCGATAGAGAGCGCCCACGCTGTGGCTTACGCCATGAAGCTGGCACCTACAATGGATAAGGATAAAATAATAGTGATCAATGTATCAGGACGTGGCGACAAGGACGTAGCAGCCATCGCAAGATACAGAGGGGAGGATCTTCATGAGTAATATAGCAAAAGCATTTGAGCATGGAAAAGCATTTATACCATTTGTGACATGTGGCGATCCGTCGATGGATGTGACAGAGGAGGTAGTATACGCAATGGTTGAGGCTGGTGCAGACCTCATCGAGTTGGGAATCCCATTCTCAGACCCGACAGCCGAGGGCCCGGTCATTCAGGGCGCAAATATAAGAGCACTTGCAGGCGGCGTCACGACAGACAAGGTATTTGACCTTGTGAGAAAGCTCCGCAAGAAAGTGACGATACCTATGGTGTTCATGACATATGCAAATGTCGTGTTCTCGTATGGTTCGGAGAGATTCATCAGCACATGCAAGGAGATCGGCATAGACGGTCTGATCCTTCCTGACATTCCTTACGAGGAGAAGGATGAGTTTGACGGGATATGCAAGCAGTATGATGTGGATCTCATTTCACTCATCGCACCTACATCCCATGAGAGAATATCCATGATCGCAAATGATGCGAGTGGATTTGTGTATTGCGTGTCATCACTCGGTGTAACTGGAACAAGAACCAAGATCACCACAGACATAGGAGCCATGGTCGATCTGGTGAAGAAGGCGAAGGACATCCCTTGCGCTGTAGGTTTCGGAATATCCACACCTGAGCAGGCAAAGCAGATGGCGGAGAAGTCAGACGGTGTCATCGTCGGTTCAGCCATCGTCAAGCTGTGTGCCCAGTACGGCAAGGACTGTGTGCCTTATGTGAGAGATTATGTGAAGAGTATGAAGGATGCGATGCGATAAGGTAGGAAATTATAGATACTAATTTGGGTATGCATTTGTGGATGCATATTTAAGAGAGTCGGAGAAATCTGGCTCTCTTGTGTTTTATAGATATATTTATAAATATGTTGACTCCTCAGTTAGTTTTTGATATAACATATACATCAGCGATTGCTGATACCCATAATGAAAATTGAATAATTCATAGTAGAAGAGTTGGAGAACATGATGAGTAGCAAGTGCTATAAGTCTGCGATCATGACTCTTTTTTTGTTGCCTTTCGGGCATGGGTCAGATTGCAAATGACAAATTAATATGCATCTGCCCAGTGACCGGGGCAGCAAAGAATACGGACACAGCGACTGTCATCGGCTGAAGAATGACAGACCAAGGAGCAGGCACCATGGAGGTGTGAGCTGGTGAAGCTCTTGACAACTTATAGATACAGTTTAGATTTGTTTTGATTTTTTCATTATGGAGGTAACGATATGAGATATTCATTTACAGAAAAGACATCACATAGACAGCAGGAGACAGCATACATGCTTTACATGATCATCGGCAGCTATTTTCACAGATGCAGCTGCAGATCAAAGGCGTTGGAGGAGAATCTCTTTCTTTATTATAAGGAGCTTCAGGAGAAGAAACAGGTGGAGAAGGAGAGGCAGATCATCAAAGTAAGCGAGGGAGTGTTGAAAGACAACATTGTGGATCTGGCGGAGATGAATGCTGAGGCGGTTATCTCAAAGGTAAATGATCTGTATATCCTTAGCTTTTATACAGGATTTGAGAGAGTCGTGGTGACTGTTGATGAGAAAGGCTGCTATGAGATAAGCCTGGGTAGGGATGAACTAGCGGCATAGAAGGTGTTGTGAGCAAACAGCTGAAGTATAGTGGCAGTTGTTCAGGGGATAAATAAACTTGAGCAACTGCCGTGTTTTTACTTGATATGGGAACTAATGTTCGATATAATAGATGCAGGCTTTAGCCTAGAGTAGGAGACTTTTATGGATCATTTTGAATTGGTATCGGAATATAAGCCCACCGGAGATCAGCCGGAGGCAATAGAAAAATTGGTAAAGGGTTTTCAGGAAGGCAATCAGTTCGAGACGCTGCTCGGTGTAACCGGATCTGGTAAGACATTTACCATGGCGAATGTCATACAGCAGCTGAATAAGCCTACTTTGGTTCTTGCACATAACAAGACTTTGGCGGCGCAGCTTTATGGAGAGATGAAGGAATTTTTTCCGAATAATGCAGTGGAGTATTTTGTTTCATACTATGATTATTACCAGCCGGAGGCATATGTTGCGTCTACGGATACTTATATTGCAAAGGATTCATCTATAAATGATGATATTGACCGTATGAGGCATAGTGCAACAGCGGCGCTTATAGACAGGAAGGACGTCATCGTGGTTGCGTCTGTATCGTGTATATATGGTATCGGTGATCCGGACGAGTATAGGAATCAGATGCTCTCATTCAGAGTGGGCATGATAAAGGACAGGGATCAGGTCATCGATGAGCTGACAGATATACAGTATGACAGGAATGATATGGATCTGCAGAGAGGTACATTTAGGGTGCGTGGGGATGTGCTGGAGATCATTCCTGTGTCTACATTTGATGATGGAATAAGGATAGAATTCTTCGGAGATGAGATAGATAGGATCACGGAATTTGACCCGCTCACCGGAGAGGGAAAGAGGGATCTGACATACACTTGTCTGTTCCCGGCGTCCCACTATGTGGTTGGACAGGAGAAGATGGAGAAGGCACTGAAGAGGATAGAGGCAGAACTCAAGGACAGAGTTGCGTATTTCAAGTCAAAGGATAAACTCATTGAGGCCCAGCGTATCGAGGAGAGAACTAACTTTGACATGGAGATGATGCGGGAGACTGGATTTTGTTCTGGAATAGAGAATTATTCAGGACCTCTGGCTGGCAGATCAGCTGGGGAGACACCGAGCACATTGCTGGATTTCTTTGGTGATGACTTCCTTCTTATTATAGATGAGTCGCATATGACAGTGCCGCAGGTTGGTGCTATGTATTCGGGAGACCGTTCACGTAAGATGAATCTGGTGGACTATGGCTTCAGGCTTCCGTCGGCACTTGACAACAGACCTCTCAATTTCTCAGAATTTGAGCAGAAGCTGGATCAGGTCATGTTCGTATCTGCCACACCAGGCAAATACGAGGAAGAACACCAGATGCTCATGGCTGAACAGATCATCAGACCTACGGGACTTCTTGATCCGCCGGTTGAGGTCAGACCGGTTGAGGGACAGATAGACGATCTGCTCAAAGAGGTCCGCAAGGAGACTGAGCAGGGACACAAGGTGCTTGTAACTACTCTTACAAAACGTATGGCTGAGGACCTCACCAGCTATATGAGGGATAATGATATAAAGGTAAAATATCTGCACTCGGATATAGATACTATGGAGAGAGTTGAGATAGTGAGAGATCTCCGTCTTGGTGTGTTCGACGTGCTTGTTGGAATCAACCTTCTGAGAGAGGGACTTGATATACCGGAGATCACTTTGGTGGCAATACTGGATGCTGACAAGGAAGGTTTCCTGAGATCGGAGACATCGCTCATCCAGACCATAGGAAGAGCAGCCCGAAATGTAGATGGACATGTCATCATGTATGCGGACACTATTACGGGTTCTATGAAGTATGCCCTAGATGAGACGAGCAGACGTCGTGAGATACAGCAGAAGTATAATGAGGAACATGGAATAACCCCTAAGACTATAGAGAAGAGCATAAGGGATCTCATAACCATAGAGGTGAAGAAGGAGGAGCTTCCAGATGAGGATAAGGACGCTGAGTCCATGACGAAGAAGGAGCTTCAGAAGGTTATTGCCAAGCTGACCAAGAAGATGAATATGGCGGCAGCAGACCTCAACTTTGAGGTGGCGGCGGAGATCAGAGATCAGCTCAAGGTGTACAAGGCGGCACTCAGAGATTATGATAAGGACTGAAATATAAATAATAAAGAGAAAAGGTTAGATCAAGATGGAAGACAATAAGAATTATGAACGCAGTGAGCATCTGGAGGATATAACGGATGCGAGCATGAAGGATGATTATTTCAACGCCAGCAGGAATATTGATAGGAAGTATATAACTATTGAGGGCGCACGTGAAAATAATCTAAAGAATATCAATGTCAAGATTCCAAGGGACAAATTTGTCGTCGTGACAGGACTTTCGGGATCAGGTAAGTCTTCACTGGCATTTGACACGATATATGCGGAGGGACAGAGACGATACATGGAGTCTCTGTCCTCCTATGCGAGACAGTTCCTTGGACAGGCTGAGAAGCCGGACGTGGACAAGATAGAGGGACTTTCCCCTGCAATCTCCATAGATCAGAAGTCAACAAACAGAAATCCTCGATCTACAGTTGGTACTGTCACAGAGATATACGACTATTTTAGACTTCTATATGCAAGAGTGGGAATACCACACTGTCCGAACTGCGGCAAGGTCATAAGCAGACAGACGGTTGACCAGATGGTGGATGAGATCATGAAGCTTCCAGAGAGGACAAAGTTCATGGTGCTTGCGCCTGTGGTCAGAGGCCGAAAGGGAGAGCATGTAAAGCTTCTTGAGAAGGCAAAGAAGAGCGGATTTGTCAGAGTGGTTGTCGATGGAAGTATGTATGAGCTGTCAGAGGAGATAAAACTTGATAAGAATAAGAAACACAGCATAGATATAGTTGTAGATCGTCTGGTTGTCAGACAGGATGTGGAGCGTCGACTCACGGATTCCATAGAGACAGCCCTTCAGCTCGCAGAAGGTCTTATGAAGATAGAGGTGATCGGGGAGAGGGATGAGAACGGTGTTCAGAAGGAGAATGCTGTCATCAATTTTTCAGACAGCTTTTCATGTCCGGATTGCGGAATCAGCATAGATGAGATAGAGCCGAGAAGCTTTTCGTTCAACAATCCATTTGGCGCATGCCCGACATGTGCAGGTCTTGGCTTCAAGATGGAATTTGATCCGGATCTTATGATACCCGATCAGAGTCTGTCTATAAATGATGGAGCCATTGTGGTACTTGGATGGCAGTCATGCAATGATGGCAAGAGCTATTCAAATGCAATACTCAAGGCACTCGGTAAGGAATATGGGTTCTCTCTGGATACACCATTTCAGGATTACCCACAGGATATAAAAGATCTCTTATTATATGGAAAGAACTCTCGCCCAGTTAAGGTGTACTATAAGGGACAGCGCGGTGAAGGCGTGTATGACATAACATTTGAAGGACTTCTGAAGAGTGTCGCAAGAAGATACAGGGAGACATCTGCTGAGTCTACTAAGGCTGAGTATGAGACATTCATGACTATAACTCCGTGTGAGGTTTGCGGTGGCAAGAGACTTAAGCCCACAGCCCTTGCTGTTACAGTTGGAGATAAGAATATTGCTGAACTTACAGAGCTTCCTATCACAGAACTTGCAAAATTCATGAAAGAGCTGGAGCTCACGGACAGACAGAAGATGATAGGCGCAGCTATACTCAAGGAGATCAGGTCAAGATTGCATTTTCTTATAGACGTGGGTCTTGACTATCTGTGCCTGAGCAGGGGTACAAGCACGCTCTCAGGAGGTGAGGCGCAGAGAATTAGACTTGCAACGCAGATAGGTTCAGGTCTGGTGGGTGTTGCGTATATTCTTGACGAGCCGAGTATCGGACTTCATCAGAGGGATAATGACAAGCTCATAGCTGCTCTCAAGAATCTGAGAGACCTTGGAAATACTCTGATCGTTGTCGAGCATGACGAGGACACTATGAGGGCTGCGGATCACATCATAGATATAGGACCGGGAGCCGGTGCAAATGGTGGATATGTGGTTGCAGAGGGAACCGCAGAGGATATCATGAAGTGCGAGAATTCTATCACCGGTGACTACTTAAGTGGCAGGAAGAAGATAGAGGTTCCGGATGTGAGGAGAAAGCCAACTGGATGGCTCACTGTCAAGAATGCTTATGAGAACAATCTCAAGCATATAGATGTGGATATACCACTTGGAATCATGACATGTGTGACGGGTGTGTCTGGTTCAGGAAAGAGTTCTCTGGTAAATGAGATCTTGTACAAGAAGCTGGCGAGAAGACTCAACAAGAGCAGGATTAAAGCAGGAAAGCACGACCATATCATTGGCTATGATGCTTTGGATAAGATTATCAATATAGACCAGTCACCTATAGGTAGAACGCCGAGGTCCAATCCGGCTACGTATACAGGTACATTTGATCTGATAAGGGATCTGTTTGCCGGAACCAAGGATGCCAAGGCAAGAGGTTACGGCAAGGGAAGATTCAGCTTCAATGTATCTGGTGGACGATGTGAGGCGTGTCGTGGAGATGGAATAATCAAGATAGAGATGCACTTCCTGCCAGATATATATGTGCCATGTGAAGTGTGCGGAGGAAAGAGATACAACAGGGAGACCCTGGAGGTCAAATACAAGGGTAAGAGTATCAATGAAGTTCTCGATATGACTGTTGATGAGGCATGTGAGTTCTTTGCAAATGTTCCGAGAATACTCAGGAAGATAGAAACGTTGCGAGATGTGGGACTAGGATATATCAGGCTTGGACAGCCATCCACCACTCTGTCAGGCGGAGAGGCACAGAGAATCAAGCTTGCAACCGAGTTGTCAAGGCGTGGAACAGGAAAGACAATATATGTACTTGATGAGCCTACCACGGGACTTCATTTTGCTGATGTTCACAGGCTTGTGGATATACTCAGGAGGCTCAGCGAGGGCGGAAATACGGTTGTTGTTATCGAACATAACCTTGACGTCATCAAGACCGCAGATTATATTATTGACATGGGACCTGAAGGAGGTGCTGGCGGTGGAACAGTCATTGCCAGAGGAACTCCGGAGGAGGTAGCAAAGATACCTCAGTCGTATACAGGACAGTATCTGAAGAGGTATCTCGGCATGTAAGGGATGTGTCGAATAATTACATCGGAGGTAGATGACAACATGGATGAACAGAATAATGTAGATGGTATCCACAAGGATGATAGATTGTCATTAGAGGGTAATCTGGAACAGAAAGATACGCTGAATAATGAACAGGCACGTTCGGGATATGATCAGCCGTGTCAGCCGCAAAATTATGGCCAGTCAGGGCAGCAGCCGCAGTACAGCGCACCGGGACAGCAGCAGAACTATGGTCCGGCAGGGCTGCAGCCGTATCACGGACAGTCAGGATATGATCAGCAGAGACAGTGGAATCAGGATTCATATGCACAGCAGATGCAGGCAGACGGACAGGAATATCAGCAGAGACCACAGTACAGCCAGCTGGGACAGCCGCAGAATTATGGTTTGTCAGGGCAGCAGCCGTATCAGCAGCCTCGGTATGGTGCACCGGGACAGCCGCAGAATTATTATGGTTCGTCAGGGCGGCAGCCATATCAGCAACCGCAGTACAGCGCACCGGGACAGCAGCAGAACTATGGTCCGGCAGGGCAGCAGTCATACCAGCAGCCACCATACGGTCAACCGGGTCAGCAGTCTACACCGTATGACAGTCCGATGGGATATGTTGGGTATGAGTACAGACAGAATGTTCCTGTAGATGTCAAGAAGGGTTCAACACATATACCAAATCTGTTAAATATTGTTGGAATGATCATGGCTTTGATCACAGTATTTTTGCCGTATGCACATATGGATTCTGATGTCAGAACGATAAGTGGAGTATTTGGCATAGATGTAATATCTGTAATTGTAGTGGCAGTATTGCTTGTTGCAGATATAATAAGTGCGTTCATGAACAAAACTGTAGCATATATAATTGATCTTGTGATATCAGTTATCATTGGAGGCGCACTCATATTCGAGTTTGTGCTCTCGCTGATAGATCTTGGCAGGCTGGACAAAACAGTAAATGCCGGTCTCGGTTTTGGTGCATGGTTCAGCGTGGTAACAGCAATTCTTCTTCTGGTATCAGTGCCTGTATGGTGGGCAGTCAGCAGGAAAAAGGCAAAGTCAGAGAAAGAAACTGCGGAATCTGCAGTATAACAGAAGAAAAGAATTGAAGATATCAGGCTTTGCCATAAATGAAATATAAGAATTTTTTAAGGACAAAACGTGTTTATGGATCAATCCCATTTAACAACGCTTTGTCCTTATTTATTTGTTTTGGCTTGTTTTATTTATTTGTCTTTTTGTTGGCCGTTTTCGTTCGTTCTTTTGCCGTGTTCATTATTTGTCCACCCAGTACGCATTTGAGTCCTTTTTATTTGGATACATTTTTTATAACTCATTTGATACTATCTAAAATAACACTTTATAACAATGCGTTTTTATATTTGCGCTGGGATTCGAAGGAATTTGTTACAAAATTATCCTAAATTCAAATCAAAACTGCATTCTAGGATAATACCCTGATATTTTGTATCTTTCAGTTCAATAAAATGGAGAAAATGGATAATTTTATCCTTATTCAACCAAAACAGGCTGATTTGGGATAAAAAGCACTTGACGTAAAGATGACAAATATTTATTAGACGAAATCAGAGTCCAAAACAACAAATAAGAACCCCACCACGACTTGTATATGCTGTGATGGGGGTCTTTAAGTTTACGTGAGCGATACTTGTCCGATAGGTACCGGATAGTTTATCGTTACATTTGTTAATTAGTCTGTCAAAGATAGCTGATTAGTCGTTAGCCTTACCAACTGATCCGAAGAGTTCCATCTTCTCCTTAACAGTAGCCTTGATAGCCTCGAAACCAGGAGCGAGAAGCTTTCTAGGATCAAATCCCTTGCCCTCGAGATCCTTACCAGCCTCGATGTACTTTCTTGTAGCATCTGCAAATGATAACTGGCACTCTGTGTTAACGTTGATCTTTGAAACGCCAAGTGAAATAGCCTTCTTGATCATGTCAGCTGGGATACCTGTACCACCGTGAAGAACTAATGGCATAACACCTGTCTTCTGCTGGATAGCATCAAGTGTCTCGAAGCTAAGTCCCTTCCAGTTAGCTGGGTACTTACCATGGATGTTACCGATACCAGCAGCAAGCATATCAACGCCGAGATCAGCGATAGTCTTGCACTCCGCTGGATCAGCGCACTCGCCCATACCAATAACTCCGTCTTCCTCACCACCGATAGAACCAACCTCACACTCGATTGAGAGGCCAAGCTGATGAGCTACGTTAACGAGCTCTGTTGACTTAGCAAGGTTCTCCTCGAATGGATAGTGTGAACCATCGAACATGATTGAAGTAAATCCAGCCTTAACACACTTGTAGCATCCTTCGTATGTTCCGTGATCAAGGTGAAGAGCTACAGGAACTGTGATTCCAAGTGACTCATCCATAGCCTTAACCATTGCTGCAACTGTCTCAAATCCTGTCATATACTTTCCAGCGCCCTCTGAAACACCAAGGATAACAGGTGACTGAAGCTCCTGTGCTGTAAGGAGAACAGCCTTTGTCCACTCAAGGTTGTTGATGTTGAACTGTCCTACTGCGTAGTGACCAGCCTTAGCTTTCTTTAACATTTCTGTTGCTGAAACTAACATTTGTAAAATCCTCCGTAAAATTATATTTGGATACTTACGTACCCACTTACGCTGATTATAACCCATATAATTATAAAATAAAAGAATTTTTAACCAAAAGTTCAGCATATAGTTAGTTTAAACTTATCGCTGGAAAATAAAACATTTATAAAGAATAGCCAGTCTTAATTGAAATAGAAAAAAATAAATGCTATGATTTGCCAGTAATATTAACAAATGTAGAAAAATGTAATGTATATAGAACATAACGTAAAATATGTATTCCACGCAGACGCCGCGCGAAGCGCCTTTCATGCGTCTGCTCTATAAATTTCGTAAGGAGGGATCCCGCGGAGCGGGAGGATGCCTTGCGAAGCACGCAGACGCCGCGCGAAGCGCTTTTCATGCGTCTGCTCAATAAATTTCGTAAGGAGGAAAGAATGCTTCAGTTAAAGAACATCGTGAAGGATTATCACACGGGCGATGAAGTTGTTCAGGCACTCAAGGGTATATCTGTAAATTTCAGAAGAAATGAGTTCGTGTCTATACTTGGTCAGTCGGGTTGTGGAAAGACAACACTTCTGAACATAGTGGGTGGATTGGATCAGTATACCAGCGGAGATCTGATTATCAATGGTAAGTCGACAAAGGATTTCAAGTCAAGAGACTGGGATTCATATAGAAATAACTCTGTTGGATTCGTATTCCAGAGCTACAACCTCATACCGCATCAGTCAGTACTCTCGAATGTAGAGCTTGCGCTTACACTGTCAGGAGTATCTAAGGCAGAGAGGAGAAAGAGGGCGAAGGAAGTTCTGGAGAAGGTAGGTCTGGGAAATCAGATCCACAAGAAACCAAATCAAATGTCTGGTGGACAGATGCAGAGAGTTGCAATCGCCAGAGCACTCATAAACGATCCAGATATTTTGTTGGCGGATGAACCTACAGGTGCCCTTGATACAGAGACAAGCGTCCAGATCATGGAACTCCTCAAGGAGATAGCCAAGGACAAGCTGGTCATCATGGTTACACACAATCCTGAGCTGGCACAGCAGTACTCAACAAGGATCGTAAAGCTCCTCGATGGAAATATAATAGACGATTCAAATCCGTTTTCAGATGAGGACGAGGCGAAGGAGGATGACGGAAGTTATGCTCCGAGGAAGACCTCCATGAGTATGTTCACAGCGTTCTCGCTGAGTCTGAACAACCTCATGACAAAGAAGGGACGAACGTTCTTAACAGCATTTGCCGGAAGTATAGGAATCATAGGAATAGCACTTATATTGTCGCTATCGTCTGGATTCCAGAAGTACATCAACGATGTACAGGAGGAGACACTTGCCACATATCCGGTGCAGATAACTAAGAAGGCGATGGATTATAGCGAGCTTCTTTCCAAGATGGTCGGAAACAACGAAGAAGATTCAGATCACAATCATGCCGGCGAGGACAAGGTTTACTCTGGAGATATCATGGGAGACATGCTTGTGTCCATGGTGTCAGATGTGAAGGAGAACGATCTTGAGTCTTTCAAGAATTATATTGAAGACGATGCAAATGGCTTTACAAAGTACACAAGTGATATAACATACACATATGACACACCACTGTATGTGTTCAACGAGAACAGTGCAAATGGCGGAGTTGCTCAGGTAAATCCAAGCACAACCATGACAGACATGGGATTTGGTGGAATGGCGGAGGCACAGGAGTCAACGGCAGATTTCATGTCGGCGTTTAGTTACGGCTCATCATCAATGGACATGTGGACACAGATGTTAGATAATGACACTCTGCTCAGGCAGCAGTACGATGTGCTGGCAGGACACTGGCCGGAGAACAAGAACGAGGTTGTACTTGTTGTTGACAAAAACAACGAGATAAGTGATTTTACACTGTATACTCTTGGACTAAGGGATTCAAAGGAACTGAAGGATATGGTTTCAACCATACTTGCTGGCGGAGAGGCACCGGAGCTTGAGCAGATGGTGTTTACTTATGATGATCTTCTGGATCTCAAGTTCAAGGTTGTACTTCCAGGCGATCTTTACAAGAAGAATGCAGATGGAACATATACAGATATGAGTTCTGACGCTGATTTCCTGAAGTCTGCCGTGGCCGGGGGTCTTGAAGTAAAGGTGTCAGCAGTAATCAGGGCTTCGGATAAAGCGTATGCAACTACTATGCAGCCGGGATATATAGGTTACACATCGGAGCTTGCCAATTACATAGTTTCAGAGAACGAGAAGACAGATGTACTCAAGGCTCAGATGGATAATCCTGATACTGACGTGTTCACAGGAATGCCATTTTCAGATGGCAAGGAACTGACAGCGGATGATGTGGATATGGATTCTGTTATGCAGCAGCTTATGGATTCAGGTCAGGTTACTGAGGACATGCAGGCACAGATGGCATCTATGACAAAGGAACAGCTTTTTGAGATGCTCAAGGGTTACGGCTTCTTTCAGGAGTCAACATCCACTTATGAAGATAATATGTCAAAGCTTGGATACGCGGAACTTGCAAAGCCGGCATCCATCAATCTCTACTGTGCAGAATTTGCAGATAAGGACGAGATAACAAAGCTCATAGACAAGTACAATGAGGATTATCCTGACAAGGAGATCACATACACTGATTACATCGGAATCATGCTGTCATCGGTGACCAAGATCATCAACGCGATAACCTATGTACTCATTGCATTTGTGGCTATTTCATTGATAGTTTCATCCATCATGATTGGAATCATCACATACATTTCTGTTCTTGAGAGAACTAAGGAGATAGGTATTCTTCGAAGCATAGGTGCTTCCAAGAAGGATATATCTAGAGTGTTCAATGCGGAGACATTTATCATAGGACTCTTCTCTGGACTCATAGGTATTGGTGTGACGGTACTTATCAATATACCGATCAGTAAGGTGATAGAGAGTTACATCAATGTCGCCGGTGTATCGGCGCTTCCTTGGAAGGGTGGGGTGATACTGGTCATCATCAGTGTTATACTGACATTGATCGGAGGACTTATCCCATCGAGACTTGCAGCTAAGAAGGATCCTGTTATAGCACTTAGAAGTGAGTAATAAAAGACTGGATATAGAGGATAATTAATATAGAAGTATAGATATTAAAAACGGATATTATACCGGTATGAGAATGAAGTGGACATTCAGAGATATCGGTGTAATATCCGTTTTTCGTTACGTATTTGCCGTTGACCTTCATCACAGGGACCACAAAAAACAAAAAGAAAAGGCTGCCATCTCAGGCAACCTCTTCTTTTTGTATTAAAAGGGAGTGACTGCAACTACATTATGTGAGGGGAGGGTGTTGCAGTCGTTTATGAAAAAGGGGATTGTAAACAACTTGCTTTCGCTCTCGCTGTTTACATTTAATAATATACATATAAACTGTGTTCTAATTTTGGAAAAGATGTGTAGAAAATGTGTATTTCTGGCAAAGATATAAAGATGGCGTAAGAACTTTAAAGGAAATATAAAGATTTGTATAAAAATATCGTCTGTATGTAAATTGGTTAACGGTTCACAATAACTAGTATATACATTATAATAAGTAATGTTTGAATCTAATTTATTCGAATTGGAGGCCAAAGGGTTACAGATCGGGATCTGGTTGCGAGGATCCGGTCTGAAGATTGCAGAATAGGGAGGAAGATCATGGCAGGAAGTCATATAGCAATACCTACAATACTAAAGATAGGAAAGGGAACCTTGAACAATTTGGGAAAATATATAGCGGGCGCTGGGATGAAGAATGCGGTTATATATTTTGGAAACGGACTCATTGATATGTTCGGGCAGCAGGTTATGGACTCACTCAAGGAGGAGAATGTGACTGTAGTGGAATACAGAGAGCTGGATTCTACCAATATAGAGGACATAATAAGACTTGCATTTGACATAGATGCAAAGGCTCAGGTGATAGTGGGCATCGGCGGCGGAAAGGTTATCGATGTGGCAAAGTATGCGGCGTACCTCAGAAAGCTTCCATTTATAAGTATTCCGACATCGGCATCTTCGGATGGATTTTCAAGCGCCAGCGCGTCACTCATGGTAAATGGCCGTCGTACATCGGTGCCAGCCAGAATGGCATACGGAATAATAGCGGACACGGAGATCATCAAATCAGCTCCGGAGAGATTCCTCTATTCAGGAATCGGCGACATGGTTTCCAAGATCACATCGCTATACGACTGGCTCTTTGAGTCCGAGCTTGGCTACTCAGAGATGAACGATTTTGCCGTCATGATAGCAAAGAAGGCGGTGAACAGTTTCGTCAGAACTCCATTTGAGACGATAAAGGATGATCTGTTCCTGAAAGAGCTTCTCGATTCACTTGCCATGAGCGGTGTTGCAAATGAGATAGCAGGCGGAAGCACACCTACATCAGGAAGTGAGCATCTGATATCACATGCTCTGGATAAGATGCTTGAGCAGCCTCAGCTTCACGGAATACAGGTTGGAATCGCTACCTATATAATGGCGGTCGTACAGGATCACAGATATGTCAGGGTAAATGCTATATTTGAGAAGACAGGTTTCTGGGATTATGTAGCCACACTTGACCTGAAGAGGGAGGACTTTGCGAAGGCGATAGATATGGCACCGCAGATCAAGCCACACAGACATACTTATCTTCACGAGGAGAAGTACAGGGAGCTTGCCAAGAAGGTACTCTATGAGGACGAGGTGCTTAAGAGGGTATTTGATTGATGATTCAAAGATGAAAACGGATACTGATGAACTGTAAAAACATAGGGAGTATTATTATATGGAAGATAACAGATGCGAATATGGATTTGGAGGAGACGGTCAAAGCTATGAAGACAGTAACTATATGTATAAAGATCAGGACACAGCGTACGTGATCCGCCCGGAGCAGATGGGTGGCGGGGAATTTCAGCAGCCGCAGATGAAGAGAATGATCCCCATCGTTACGATCACGTTGATATTGGCAAATGTTATAGCCGGAATCATGTGCATCGGTGTTGACAACTATTCGAGGACGGGCGGACTCAACTATGAGTACGTCAAACTCAATAAAGAATATGGAAGACTTCTTTCATCAATGTTTCTTCATTCGGGATTTGATCATTTGGTTGGAAATATGTTTGCGCTGTTCATGTTCGGTTCGACGGTGGAAAAGAAGCTGGGTTCCCTTCGTATGACCATCATATACTTTGTCTCAGGAATTGTATCAGGACTTATATCCATGAACCTGTCACACGTAATGGATCCGAGCAGAATGCATTTTTCAATAGGCGCTTCAGGGGCAGTGTTTGGAGTTATGTGCGCAGCTGTTTTTCTGTCCGTAATGGGAAGCAAAAAGGCAAGCAGAAGGGATATGACCATAGCCATAGTGCTTGTTGTGATATATGCCATATACACATATGAGGAAAATATTGACATATATGCGCATATAGGCGGAGCTGTTGTGGGTGGAATATTGGCATTTGCACTTAATGTGAGAAAATGGGAGAGATTCAGGGAGAACAAGTTCTTCAAGGTGCTGGCAATAATGTTGACGGTAATATTGAGTATTGCAGGAATTGGTGAGGCTGGCATCGGAAAGGCCGCAGCGGATCTTCCGGATAAGAGGATAGACTTTATCAAGGAACAGACGGTTTTTGAGAATGATGACACTACATATGGAGAAGGTCTTGACCTGTTTTGTACTGATGAACACTGGTCGACATTTATTTCAACAGATGGAGACGATATTGTAGAGTTTGATGGAAATGCAGAATATAAAGGGGCGCAGGTGACGGTTCTGATCCAGTTCAGGATAGTTGGTGATTGTGATGACTACAAGCTGGGGTATTTTGGAATAAATGATCAGGGACAGGATAGCAGAGGTGCTGCTGATTTTATGGAAGCTGTCTGTGAAAGGGCAGGACAGCAATAAACAGCGTACGATTCCTGAAAAAAAGACGGCTGTATGGTAAAAACAGCCGTAAAAAGTGACAGATTAGTTTGTATCGGTAAATGTACCATGGTATACTAACTTTGTATGACAATAATCAGGAAAGTACAGAGATAGAGAAGATATGGCACTTAAATACGTGATGATAAATGACATAATCGAAGAACACAATGCGAGAATGCAGAACCTAAGGAAATATTACCCGTTCTTTGTTCTGGCTGAGACCACATTTGCGCAGTATAAGGAAGGGCGCTATGCACAGCTGGACATGGGTTATATAACCATGGCGGTTCTGCGTTTTTTTATTCAGGAGAACAGCTTCAATGAGCGTGAGGTGTCATATGACGAATATGAAGAATTTATGGGGCAGCTTCTCGACCGTGATTTCGACGTGGAGATTGCGGAGGAGGATAGGACTGACCTGATAATGTATATATTTGACAAGATCAAGAACGATGGAAGAGCATTTGAATTCACGTTCTATGATCCGGGAAAGAAGCAGCGCAAGACGGGACGAGTGAAGCTGATAGACAGCCATATAGTGGATGGCAAGGTTCTGTATTTCATTACTGCGGATGGAATCGAATTCTATCTGGACACCAAGGAGATCAAGGACGAGAGCAAGATCAACGTGCAGCAGCTTCTTCTGGAAAAAATGATCGTTGGAGAGAACTTCCGTGGCGGTATCGAGGTCGTGCGCAGGATAAATAGTGAAGTGAACAGGCTTATCCGAGAGAAGGATGAGATAGTGAATCTTCTGTCCATAGATGTGTTTAAGGGCGCAGAAGAATATGAGAATTATATGAAGACTGTCGGCAAATGGTTCGCTGACGAGCAGAAGCTGTTTGCCAAGAACAAGGCACTGGTTGACAAGGCGATCACCAAGGCGAGCTACGACAACATGGGCAAGGGAAACATGAAAGCAATGGAGGAGATAAGCCAGCTTGAGCTTGAGCTCAAACGGACGATCATCAAGCACGGAAGTCTGATAAGCAGCACCATGGAGCTTCAGAACATATCGGACAATATTATACACAAGGCAAAGCTTCAGAAGCTGAGACCTGCATTTGACTTTGCAGGACAGCTTCAGAGCATTATAAAAGATGACAGACCGGATAAGATGCTCACTATACTTGCGCCTCTCTTTGCTCCGAGGATCGTGAAAACATTTAGTATGACATCCATAGATCACATGCTCACGCTGAAGTCCGAGGACAATGCGAAAACAACAAAGGTGAAGAAGGAACAGCTAGATCCGAACTTCCGTTACGAAGATGAACTGCTCGATGAGCAGATAAGTGCCAACTTCACAAAACTGTTCCACGAACTCCTTGACCAGTTGAGCAAATGGGGACACCTGAGTCTCAAGGAATTTAATGGAATTCTGGAGGTGAAGTTTGGCAAGGAGATATATGACAACAAGGATTACTATTCCTTCCTCACACACCTGGCGCAGAAGGACAGGTACAGTGTGGATGAGATCCTGAAGAAGCCGGATACCATGCTAGAGGGAATGTTGGTGGATCACATAGAGAGGATAAAAACAGGCAAAGGTATTGCTATTTTGCAGAATCAAACCGATGGTGATATGGGGCATGGCGGTTCCGGACTCTCACGTGAGATGTACGCGCCAGAACTCACACTGGATGCGTTCAGAGGCATGACATTTACACTGGAATTCCATCCAGACGAAGAGATACAGATTGGCGAGGACATGTATGTTACGGGAATTCAGTTTAACAAAACCAGCTGAGAGTAACTGAGCGGAGAAAGTTAAGTGATTTGAAGTAACATAATTAAATTATATATATATTTAGAAGAACAGCTGCTGATTTCAGTGAGTGGAGTGGCTGTATGTGAATTATATATAACTCAGTGAGGGAATACGAGTTATATATACATTCATATACAGCCTCATAAAACAAAAAATCAGCAGCGTCACAGGAGAAAAAGATGGAAAGTAAGAATCTGGACAAGGCGATAGAGATATATTCCAAGTTAATATCAGGTGAGGAGATCTGTAAGAAGCATCCCGACAATGGCCCGCTGTACGATGAGTTCTACGGCAATGCCGAGGTGTACGATATTGTCATGAATATGATGAAGAAGATGAACCTGTCACTGTACGAGTACAATGACAGCCTGTATATAACAGCCGGTGAGGGCAACCGGGTATTTGGCTATACAAATGACGACATGAAGAAGCTTCTGGGACTTCGTCTGAACAAGGAGCTCTATCTGTGTTACTTCATTATGTATATGACACTTCTCTATTTTTACAAGGATTCATCCAGCTATCAGTTCAGGGAGTATGTGAAGTCAGAGAACATTATAGATGAGACAAGCAAATATCTTGCGGACATAACGAAGAAGCTTGATGTTCTGTCAACTGATGAGGTGGAGCAGGACAGCTTCAAGGCGATAGCGCTTCTGTGGGATGAACTCCCGGCGGTGACGGGCAATCAGGAGGGCGACAGCGCCAGGGCGTCCAAGGCATCCCGGGCGGGTTATGTGAAGCTGGTGTTCAACTTCATGTCGGCCCAGCGGTTATTTGTGGAGAATGCGGACAGGTACTATCCGACAGACAGGATGAAGGCTTTGTCGGAGAACTATTTTGAGGAATACAGAGGACGGCTGTATCAGTTGCTTGGAGGTGAAGAAGAGGATGCCTAGTATCAACAGGATAAGGGTCAACAATGTAAAATATAACTTTGGTACACAGCAGTACGATGACTTCACCATGAGAATGTATGGCAAGAACACGCTGTATGATCTGGCAAATGGAGGAGGAAAGAGTATTCTCATGCTTCTGCTCCTTCAGAACCTGATACCGAACTGTACTCTGGATGAGAAGCAGCCTGTGGAGAAGCTTTTCCGTGCGGGCGGCGGCAACACAGTCATCCATTCGCTGATCGAGTGGAAGCTTGACGAGGCGGATATAAAGGAAGGCTACAGATACATGACCACCGGATTCTGTGCCAGAAAGGCAAAGGATACGGCGGATGCCGGGGAGGTACAGAAGGACACTGCATCCATAGAGTATTTTAATTACTGCATTTTCTACAGGGAATATAACAAGAATGACATAGTGAATCTTCCTTTGTCGGAGGGCAATGAGAGGATCACATTCAATGGTTTAAAGACGTATCTCAAGGATCTCGGACACAGGGATATGAGTCTGGAGGTCAGGGTATTTGACAAGAAGGGCGAGTACCAGAGATTTATAAGCGGCTATGGTCTCCATGAGAGCCACTGGGAGATCATACGTGGAATCAACAAGACAGAGGGGCACGTAAGAACGTATTTTGAGACAAATTACAGGACCACAAGGAAGGTCGTGGAGGATCTGCTCATAGAGGAGATCATAGAGAAGGCATTTGCCACAAAGACAGGACGAAACGGTGAGGAAGACACCATGGCAGAGACTCTTCTCGACATCAAGGACAAGCTGAACGTTCTGGCACAGAGAAAGCGTGACATAGCCAACTATGACCACCAGATAGAATTGATAAATGTGCTCGAGGGCAAGGTGAACTCATGTATAGGTCTCTACGAGGACAACGACAGGATATGTAAGGGCCTGGCCGATGTATATGCCACAGGAAGGGCGTGTACACAGGAGGGCGACACACATATGGAGGAGCTGGCGAAGGCAAAGGCTGACGCCGGGGAGCAGATGGAACAGCAGAACAAGCGTCTGGCAAATCTCAGGGTCACCAGGGATTATCTGCGTCTTGAGGACATGAACCGCAAGATGGATGACACTGCCACGCAGATAGAGGACAACGAGAAGAAGCTTGCGGAGCTGAAAAACCAGATCGGCTACAAGGAGAGTGTAAATGACTACCTTGTATACAGGGAGAACAAGCGACAGTACGATGAGAACAGACTGATAGTCGACAATATAAGAAATAACATCGGATCATCCAGTGAGAAGATGGCGGTGTATGCATACAACAGACGCATCCGTGATGAGAAGAAGCTTGCAGAGCTCATGGCGGCAAGGGAAGAGGCCCAGACCAGCTATGACCATGCACTTGAGGAGGCGGAGTACTGCAGAAAGGTCATGAGGGAGGGCGAGATCGCCCAGGCGGTGGCGGAGAACAATATCGCTGATGCCACAGCCAAGATTGATGAGATAAGTGCCCGCATAAGTGAGCTGGCTGCATCGGTCAACCTGCTCGTAGTGGGTGATGTGAAGGATATGATGAACAAGGCTCAGGAGGAGTCTGACAGGATACTTGCTGAGATGACAGAGTTGGAGATAGCCATAGCAGATGGCAGGACAAAGCTGTACGATGACAGATACAGACTGACGACTGTGCAGGCCGAGTATGATGCGCTGGAGAGAAGCTGCGAGGATGCAAGGCTTGACGCCGAGGCGTACAGGCAGTCGGGAAGCCAGCTCGACAGCATCATGGCAGTATACTCTGTGGAGAATCTACAGGATATAACAGGTGTTATAAATGACAGGATAAGGGGTACCATAACAGAGACGATAAAGCGTCAGCAGGAGATCGACAGACTGACAAAGCTTGCGAAATGCTATGAGGATGGCAGACCATTTCCGCCGTCGGAGGGTGCTGAGACTGTGATAAACTACATCTCCACCAGACATGGGCTCATGGCCATGCATGGTGCGGATTATCTGTCGGCACTCCCGGGTGATACAAAGGAGGAGCTGCTTCAGGCAAATCCATACCTACCGTACAGTGTTGTGACAAAGGGATTTGATAGTCTGGAGGACGATATAAATCTCGGTTCGATAGACACCGGCAGCGAATGTGTAATGGTGTACGATATGGATAAGCTTTCAGACTCAGCGATAGTTCCCGCCGAGAACATGCTTATCATAGGAAGAGACAGGAAATATTTCATGTCTAAGGACTCCATAGAGGATGCCAGAAAGGCAAATGCTGATAAGATAGCAGGTCTCACGGAGGAGATCAGTCTGATAAATGAGAAGCTTGCGACTTATCAGGAGGATCTTGCATTTGTCACAAGGCTTGTGGATGCGAGATATACAGGTGCCGAGGACAGGGAGAGAGAGCTGAACCAGGCACTGCTCGATAAGAAGGATGAGCTTGAGGAGCTTAAGACATCGATCAAGGTTACAGAGACGGAGCTTAAGAATAACACCGAGAGATATGGAGACCTGCAGCAGAGTCAGCAGAAGGAATCTGACAGAAGACAGACATTTGTCATGATAGAGCAGCTGTCGGATCTTGCAAGACCGGAGGAGCAGAGACTTGCCGAGTATAAGCAGAGGAAATCTGACCTTGTGGCAAAGCTGTTAGGACTTCAGAGCGATGTGCTGAAGTGGTCGACGACGGTTGGAGAGACTGAGGCAAAGCTTGCGGGGCTTACAAGGAATATAGAGGATATCCAGTACAAGTGGACGGAGTATTTCGAACCGTATCTGCCGAAGTCTGAGAATGTGGGAGTTGCTGAAAATACAGATGGTGCAGGCGTGGCTGCTGCGGCATGGCAGGACGGAATACCAGAGGAATACAAGGAGACCTTGGACATTTCAGATGAACGGCTTGAACAGGAATTTATGGCTATGCTGGCGGTTTCAAAGGAGCATGCGCCGGATCTTGAGGACAAGAAGAAGCTCATGGATGCGCTGAAGAAGTCAATGGACAGAATACAGAAGACCATAGAGAAGAGAGGCTTTGACATGGCAGTATTTGCCGGGGCAGGAGAGCTCTATCCGACGTCTGAGGACAATCTCAGGGAGATGGACGATGAGCTGGCAAGGCTCACGTTGATAGAGGCGTCGCTGATGCAGCAGCAGAAGGCTGACCAGAAGGCGTATAGCAAGCTTGAGGGAAGCATAGAGTATGCGATAGAGAACATCAACCGCACATACGGCGATGGCAGCTATGTACGTGAGGAGATATCTGCAGCCGATGCAGATACAGCCATAGCCAATGGAGATGCGGTGCTTGCGGATATGAACCGCATATTCAAAGAAGCTGAGAAGGCGTACAGCGATTACTATAAGCAGTATGGTTTCATGGTGGATCTGTACAAGGATGTAAAGAGAATAGTCGATACAAATGACATAGATGTGTCCGGTGGAAATGTACTGGATGAAGACATGGATACCCTCAGACAGTTATTTGAGACAAGTCTTATGAAGTACGACAGGAGCATGAAGGCTCTTGACCGCGCAAAGAATGAAATCATGAGATTCAAGGGACAGACGGCGGATACACTAGTGGAGATGGGTGTATTCGAGATGGCCAATACGATCAGACAGGATGTGCAGGTTCCGGATACCTACAGTCAGGCAAAGGAACTTCTGGCAAATCTTCTTCAGATTATTGAGTTCATCAAGCTAGAGAAGGAGCGCGTCGAGAAGGGCATTGAGGATATGGTTGCCATAAAGGAGAACTTCGAGAATCAGTGTGTACAGAGATGTATGGATGTCAAGACTGAGCTTGAGAAGCTTCCAAAGCTGTCACGCATCACGGTGGGCGATGATGTGATCAAGATGGTCGATCTCACCATACCTTATGTGAAGGATGAATTTGTAAAGCAGAGAATGTCTGATTATATAGATGACATAGTGAAAGGCGCGGATGCCTACGAGGATGAGAGAAAGAGGATCAAGTACATCCGTGACTGCCTCGGACTCAAGAAGCTGTTCGGCGTCATGGTCACAGATATGAACGCCATAAAGCTTAACCTCTACAAGAGGGAGAGAATAAAGGAACAGAGCCGTTATCTCAGATATGAGGAGGCTGTTGGAAGTACGGGACAGTCTCAGGGAATCTACATTCAGTTTCTGGTTGCTGTCATCAACTACATTGCCGGAATGTACAGTCTGGCACCTGAGGAGTCGATACAGTCCAAGACTATATTTATCGATAACCCATTTGGTGCTGCAAAAGATATATATATTTGGGAGCCTATATTTGCCATGCTGGCAGCTAATCATGTGCAGCTCATCGTACCTGCCCGTGGCGCGACACCGGCCATCACCGGACGCTTTGACGTGAACTATATCCTGGGACAGCAGATGGTGGGCGGAAAGCAGCAGACAGTCGTTGTGGACTACACAAGCAAGACAGATCAGGAGGAGCTGGAATATCAGGAACTTTCCTATGAGCAGGCAACCTTCGACTTCATCTAGGGGGATTCAGGTTATGAGTTTCGCAGTTTGCCTGTGTGATGTGACATTAAAAATGTGAGATATAGACGTAAGATGATAACATTTAAAATTCTATAAGGGAGAATGTATTATAATGATTTGGAACAGGAAACAGCTTAGAAAGGGAGCGTGGAACACGGTATTTAAACGTGGACTTATGGCTTGGATGGCTATGGTCGCTGTGTGTTTTATTTTCTCTTATCTTGGGGTAGATGATTCTTCCCAGACAAAATTCGTGAAGGGAATAGATCAGGTGCTTGGACAGGAGACCGAGCATGAGGCTGACAATGTGACCATACTCAAGGAGTATGTAAAGAATATGCCGATGATTGAGCATATGTCGGAGAAACAAGCTGAGACAGTAGCCAGGGTGATAGACTCGGTGACGGTGAAACAGACTTGGATCATCAAGCTTTTAGGCGCCAACACGGCATATGTGAAGAGAAATCCCGGCGAGGTCATAGTGATGCTCCTGATATCTGCTCTTATCATGGCTGTTGTCCATTTCTTTATACAGAGTGCGGCGATAGTGGGCAAATGCCGTTATGCCATGGAGTGCAGATACAGTGACAAGGTGTCCGTCAACCGAATGTTTGCGCCTTTCCATAGGCACTATGTGCTAAGACTTATGTGGGTCATGTTCTGTTACAATGTTGCTATGACGCTCTGGTGGCTCACGATAGTCGGTGGTGTGTACAAGTATTACCAGTATAGGATGGTTCCATATCTCCTGGCCGAAAATCCAATGCTCAAGTGGAGAGATGCGAAGAACATGTCAAGGGAGATGACCAGAGGCTATAAGTGGAAAATGTTCCTGACGGATCTGTCATGCATCCATGTGTGGTTGATCAAGGCTATACCGGTTGCAGGCCTTCTGGTAGCAGTGCCATTCCAGATGGAGCTTGATGTGGAGATGTACTTCTGGTTCAGACAGAATATAGGTGTGGAAAATTTTGTTGAGGCAGCATTCAATGCTGCACCGTATAACAAAAAGGCTATCGAGGCTGCTTATCAGTCGGCAGGAGACGCGGGAGTTGCTGAGGTATGGACTAAACCGGCCTATATTCTCCAGGATGTCGCGGTCGAGGTTCCTGAGGGAATGAAGGTGAAGAGTGAATATAGTCTCAGGGACTTCATTTTCTTCTTCTTTGTGTTCTGTTTTATAGGATGGCTTTGGGAGGTCGTACTCTATATAGTTATGGATCACATACTTGTAAACCGCGGAACAATGTATGGACCGTGGCTGCCTGTGTACGGAGTCGGCGGCGTTGCTATCATATTCTTGCTTGACCGTTTCAAGGCAGATAAGGTGAAGCTGTTCGCTATGGCGATGGTGGTATGTGGAATCATAGAATTCATAGCAAGCTGGGTACTGGATTTCTTCTTTAACTCACAGTATTGGGACTACAAGAACGAGTTCCTTAATGTAAATGGAAGAATATGTCTGGTGGGGCTTCTTGCGTTTGGCATGGGAAGTCTGTTTGGAGTGTATATAGCGGCACCGAAGCTCAGTGAATTTCTGAATTCCAAGAGCAAAAAAGTGCAGAACATCATATGTATAACATTGTCGGCATTGTTTATCATAGATCTGATATGCTGTGCCATCTTCGGATTTAACAAGGGCGAAGGAGTTGGCGGCACCTTATAAAGAGAAGGAACCAATATGACGAAGTCATATAAAAAGGAGGAACCAATATGACGGATATACAGAATGGTAAAATGATTGATCCGGGGAAACAGTCCTGGAATATAAAAGCAGGAGTATTCAGCTCCTGTATGCTGCATATCATTGCGATGACATGTATGCTCAGTGATCATATGTGGGCAACATTGTTTCCATATTTGGATATACTTACATGCATAGGAAGAATAGCATTTCCGATATTTGCCTTCATGATAGTTGAGGGGTTTTATCACACCAGTAATTTCCGTAGATATCTGTGCAGAATGCTGATATTTGCGGTGATATCTGAAGTTCCGTTTGATCTTGTGTCCGGAGACAGCGTCTTGTATCTGTTTCATCAGAATGTACTTTGGACATTTCTCATAGGATTACTTCTGATAGCATTGATAGACAAGGTAAGAAAAACAGGCAAGGTATGGCTGTGGATCCCGGTTGCGATTGTTGTGACTCTTGTGGGATATGTGATAGGAACGATCACCATGGTTGATTTCTATGGAGCGGGAGTTGTCATGGTTATAATGTTCTATCTGTTCCGGGGCAAGGAACCATGGAAATTGATAGCACAGCTCGTGTGTATGTATTACATCAATGCACAGCTGCTTAGCGGATATTGTTATACGTTTAGTATAGCGGGACATAGCTTTGAGTTCCCGCAGCAGGCGTTTGCGCTCATCGCATTGCCGGTGATATGGCTATACAATGGAAAACTGGGATATCATAAGAAGTGGTTTAAATACTTCTGTTATGCTTTTTATCCGGGGCACTTGCTTGTATTGTACATAATCTGGCAGATGGTGATGTAGACATGGTATGAGCAGAGAATCGGTGGTTTTTGCAGATATTTGAGAAAGGAAGAAATAGTATGAATGCGGCTCATAAGATAGTGGTTTTGGTTGGCAGTATATTCCTTGCTGTCGGTGTTTTCGTGGGAATTATATTTGCGATTGTAGCGGAGCCGGGAAAATTCCCCCTGGCCATGCTGAGCCTTCCGGGAAGTTTCTTACTGATCGGTGGGGGAATGGATATAGTGGTGGCGATATTGGTCCACAACAAGAAGATGATAGTAAAAAAAGGAGCGAAGTATCCTGCAAAGATATATGGATACACAGAGAATACTTCTGTTAAGGTGAACAATACATATATGATGGACACGATCGTGCATTACTTTGACAGCTACCATGTTGAGCGGGAGGCTATAATACCAACGGGATTTACAAGGGGGGCCGGCATGTACCCAATAGGTCTGACGATAGATATATTTGAGTACAATGGCAAATACGGCTATGATCCGGATTCAGTAAGGGATGAGAGGCTTCCAGGTGAGGAAGAGCTCATGGACAACAAGCCGGTGGCACCGGATAAGCTGAGACTTGTGGCGGTCAGATGCCCGAATTGTGGTTCGAGTTTCCGTGCAGCGACTGGATATTCCAGCAAATGTCCTTATTGTGGAAGCTATATGAATGTGAACATGTAAATTGTTATATTGTCTAATTGGAAAAGAGCGGGTGTGAGCTGGATACCCGCTCTTTTCGTTACAGAAGCTGCCACCAACGCCATTCTAAAAATGTAGAATAAGTCAAAATTGCTCAACTCAATATGCAATTTTACCCGTGTTAAGCAAAAAATACACCTGACATATAACTATTAACTAACCGCTATTAGTAAAAATATCTATAAAAATTTTGATAAATCGCAAAATTTTGCTAATTAATCCAAAAATATTCTATTCTTTCAAAACTCCTGTCAAATTATAATGAATACAGTCAATGAGGCAAGACGAAAAAATAAAACACACAAAGCCAAAACACAGGAGGGAATGTAATATGAGAAAAAGAAGAATTTTAGCTGTAGCAGCAGCTGCAACACTTGCTTTATCAATGGTAGGATGTGGATCAGGCGGAAGCTCAAGTGGCGGAAGCTCAAGCAGTGGAGTAGCCAACAAGGACAAGCCACTTTGCTGGTTCAACCGTCAGCCATCTAATAGCTCAACAGGAGAGCTTGACAAAGATGCCCTTAACTACAACAAGGACACATATTATGTAGGATTTGATGCTAATCAGGGTGCTGAGCTCCAGGGCCAGATGGTTCTTGATTACATCAAGGCAAACGCAGCAACGATCGATCGTAACGGCGATGGAGTCATCGGATATGTACTTGCAATCGGTGATATCGGACACAATGATTCAATCGCACGTACAAGAGGTGTTCGTTCAGCACTTGGCACAGGCGTTGATGCAAGCGGAGCAGTTGATTCAACACCAGCCGGAACAAATGTAGATGGTAAGGCAACAGTAGTACAGGATGCTAAGCTTGATGTTGATGGCAAGACATATACGATCAGAGAGCTTGCATCACAGGAGATGAAGAACTCAGCAGGAGCTACATGGGATGCAGCTACAGCTGGTAATGCAATAGGAACATGGACAGCTTCATTTGGTGATCAGATCGATGTAGTTGTTTCAAATAACGATGGTATGGGAATGTCAATGTTCAATGCTTGGGCAAAGGACGCAAAGGTTCCTACATTTGGATACGACGCTAACAGCGATGCAGTTGCAGCAATCGCAGAGGGCTACGGTGGAACAATTTCACAGCATGCAGATGTTCAGGCTTACCTGACACTGAGAGTTCTCCGTAACGCACTTGATGGTGTAGATGTTGATACTGGTATCGGTACAGCTGATGAGGCTGGAAATCAGCTTGAGGAAGGTGTTGATTACAGATACAGCGCAGACGAGAGATCATACTACGCGCTGAATGTGGCAGTAACAGCAGATAACTATCAGGATTTCACAGATTCAACAAAGGTTTATGACAAGGTTTCAAAGCAGCTTGACTCAAGCAAGAGCCCAAGCAAGAAGGTATGGCTTGATATCTACAACGCTTCAGATAACTTCCTGAGCTCAACATACCAGCCACTTCTTCAGAACTATGATGACCTTCTTAACCTGAATGTAGATTACATCGGTGGTGATGGTCAGACAGAGTCTAACATCACAAACCGTCTTGGTAACCCAGGCGAGTACGATGCATTTGCAATCAACATGGTTAAGACAGACAATGCAGCATCATACACATCAATTCTCTCTAAGTAATATAAGTTACCTGGATGATTGATCAATAGGAAATGATTTAACTCAGAGGGGTGTCAGACTAAACATTTGATACCCTTCTTTTACTAAGAGTATGTATCAAGTTTTCTATGAAAACTTGATATGTAGCATCAGCCCTCGCCGAAGGCGACTTTTAATGGGCTGGTGTTCAATGAAAGGAAGTAGAGATATGGCAGAAGATAAGAATAAATACATCTTATCGATTCAAGGCATGAGCAAATCATTCGGCAGAAACAAGGTCCTTAACCATATTAATTTGAATGTTAAACCTGGTTCGATCATGGGACTTATGGGTGAGAATGGTGCCGGTAAATCGACAATGATGAAGTGTCTCTTCGGAACCTATCAGAAGGACGAAGGAACAATAATATTAGATGGAAAAGAAGTAAATTTCTCTGGCCCTAAGGATGCACTCGAGAATGGAGTTGCGATGGTTCATCAGGAATTAAATCAGTGCCTTGAGAGAAGCGTTGTTGACAACCTGTTCCTTGGACGTTATCCAAAGAACTCTCTTGGAGTCATCGACGAGGGCCGTATGAAGAAGGAAGCTTCAGACTTGTTCAGAAAGCTGGGTATAACGGTCAATCTTACACAGCCGATGAAGAGGATGTCAGTTTCCAAGAGACAGATGTGTGAGATCGCAAAGGCTATTTCGTACAATTCCAAGGTAATCGTACTTGATGAGCCTACATCATCGCTGACAGCACCAGAGGTTGCAAAGCTTTTCAAGATGATGAGACAGCTCAAGGAGCAGGGAATTTCCCTGATCTACATCTCACATAAGATGGATGAGATATTCGAGATCTGTGATCAGATATCAGTTCTCCGAGACGGTAGTCTGGTCATGACAAAGGACAGCAAGGACACCAACATGAACGAGCTTATATCAGCCATGGTTGGTCGTTCACTTGATAACAGATTCCCACCGGTCGACAATACGCCGGGTGAGACGATCCTCTCAGTACAGGGACTCTCCACAAAGTATGCACCGAAGCTCCAGAACATCACATTTGATGTGAAGAAGGGCGAGATATTCGGCCTCTATGGTCTGGTTGGCGCAGGCCGTACAGAGCTCCTGGAAACTATATTTGGTATTCGTACAAGAGCAGCAGGAAATGTAATGTATGGTGGCAAGATCATGAACTTCACTGGTCCAAAGGATGCTATGGATCACGGATTTGCCCTCATCACTGAGGAGAGAAAGGCAAATGGTCTCTTCCTCAAGGCAGATATCACCTTCAATACCACCATTGCAAATATGAACCACTACAAGAGCGGCGTGGCACTGTCACATGACAGCATGGTTCGTGCCACAGCTGAGGAGATCAAGGTCATGCACACCAAGTGTATGGGACCTGACGATATGATCGCCAACCTGTCCGGTGGTAACCAGCAGAAGGTTATCTTTGGAAAATGGCTTGAGCGTTCACCAAATGTATTCATGATGGATGATCCTACAAGAGGTATCGATGTAGGAGCTAAGTATGAAATATATGAACTTATAATCAACATGGCAAAGCAGGGCAAGACTATCATAGTTGTCTCCTCTGAGATGCCGGAAATCCTGGGTATCACAAACCGTATAGGTGTTATGTCAAATGGACACCTTGCCGGAATTGTAAATACCAAGGAGACTAATCAGGAAGAATTGTTAAGACTTAGTGCTAAATATTTGTAATAGAGAGGAGCATGGATATGGCAGATAAAAATATGATCCTTTCGGCTGATGCAGAGGAAAAACTCCTTAAGCCGATTGATGAATATGTTGGAAAGATACAGGCTCAGATCGATGAACTTCGAGTTGATGGATCTGACAAGGTTCGTAGTTTGAAGAACCATATAGCTATCGCAAAGGAAGATAAGAATTTATCAAAGGAAGAAAAGGATAGCATAATCGCAAAGGATAAGGCAGCCCTGGAGAAGGCAAAGGCAGTTGAGGCAGCCAACAAGGATAAGGTTGCAAAGCTTATCGCTGACGCAGAGGGATACCTTAAGGAGCATTATGACAGCGAGTACTACAGCAAGGTAGTGGCAAGCTGCGAGACTGAGAAGGCAGCAGAAAATGAGTCATATGAGAGAGTAAAGGCAACACTCAAGACAGAGCATGAGCAGACACTTGCAAAGCTCTCTGATCCGGAAGAGATCAAGGACGAGAAATATGTATACAAGAACAAGCTCTTTGATGCACAGATGACACATGAGTCAAGACTTCAGGAGATTAAGGACAGAAAGCATGATGCATTTTCACACAAGTATCATCTGATAGATCTCCTTAGAATGTCCAAGTACACATTCATGCAGAGCAGAGCACAGAAATTTGAGAATTACAAGTACACATTCAACACAACACAGTTCCTTTACAAGAACGGTCTGTATATAGTAATCGTGTTGATATTCATTGCACTTTGTATCATCACTCCAATTGTGAAGAACACACAGCTCCTCACAGTTACCAATATACTGAACATACTTCAGCAGGCATCACCTAGAATGTTCCTGGCACTCGGAGTTGCGGGACTTATCCTCCTGACTGGTACCGATCTTTCGATTGGACGTATGGTTGGTATGGGTATGGTTACAGCTACCATTATCATGCACAATGGTGCAAATACAGGTGGTGTGTTCGGACACATATTTGATTTCTCAAGTATGCCGGTTGTAGGAAAAGCATTATTTGCACTTGTTGCATGTATTATCCTCACAACAGTATTTTCAAGTATTGCAGGTTTCTTCATGGCGAAGTACAAGATGCATCCGTTCATTTCAACAATGGCGAACATGCTGATCATCTTCGGACTTGTAACATATGCGACAAAGGGTGTTTCATTTGGTGCTATTGATTCAGCAATACCAAATATGTTCATCCCAACAATAGGAAGTTTCCCAACTATTATCATTTGGGCAGTAGTTGCAATCGTAGTAGTATGGTTCATCTGGAACAAGACTACATTTGGTAAGAATCTGTACGCTGTAGGTGGAAACCCGGAGGCAGCAGCAGTTTCAGGTATATCAGTTTTCAAGGTAACACTTGGCGCATTCATCCTTGCCGGTATCCTTTACGGATTCGGATCATGGCTTGAGTGTAACAGAATGGTTGGTTCAGGTAGTGCAGCTTATGGACAGGGCTGGGATATGGACGCCATAGCAGCCTGCGTTGTTGGTGGTGTTTCATTCACAGGTGGTATCGGTAAGATCTCCGGTGTTGTAACTGGTGTTCTTATCTTCACATCACTTACCTACTCACTTACCATTCTTGGTATTGATACAAACCTTCAGTTCATATTCGAAGGTATCATCATCCTTGCCGCTGTAACTCTTGACTGTCTCAAGTATGTACAGAAGAAGTAAGGAACAACAAATTTAACTCTCACAAAACCTTTATATAAAAAGCCGCTCGGATCGTCTACAGGATGGATTGAGCGGCTTTTTTCATAAGGAGGGACCCGCATGCACAGAAGGCTGGCCTGAGGAGATATTTATATATTGTAAAATCTTGGGCGAGTGTTCCGCTTCCTTCGCTCTATTTTCCTGTAAGGGCTATATGTGGGGGGAGTTACAATTTTATCCTACAGCAGCTATTTTGCTGGAGATAGGGAAAATATTCCAGATTACGGGAGGGCAAGATGTTCAGCCGTAAACAAGCTGGATCCTCAGCTGGAAACAGGCAAGGTTTCGAGTCACGGGCAGGTGAGAAATTTCCCTAACGGTATAGATGAAGAAATAATGAAAAAATAATAAAAGTACAGATATTCTTTGCGGTATTTGATATAATTACACTGCTGGAAAAAACCGGTGAACCGGGTGGTATTTGATGATAGAAAGGATTCTTACTATGGATAAATACAAGGTTATCCTTGTCGATGACGAGGAAGAGGTTATAGATGTTATAGAGAGAAAGATCCACTGGGATATGCTCGGATTTGATGTTGTGGGCAGTGCCAACAACGGTGTTAAGGCTCTTGAACTGGTGGAGAAGCTGCAGCCGGATGTGGTCATAACGGACATCAAGATGCCGTATATGGACGGTCTTGAGCTGTCCAGTAGACTTAACAATGATTATCAGAATATACACATCATCATATTCACAGGATTTGATGAGTTTGAGTATGCCAAGGAGGCAGTGCACCTTGAGATAGAGGAGTACATGCTCAAGCCTATAAATGCCTTAGAACTTTCAGACTGCCTGAAGAGGGTCAAGAACTCTCTGGACAAGGAGAGGGAGGAAAAGCTGAATGTGGAAAAGCTTGCAAATTATTTCAATGCATCTCTGCCTGTTCTTCAGACAAATCTGTTTGTATCCCTGATAGAGGGCAGAGTGAGCGAGTCGGATTATGAGAAATTCCTTGCAGCATACCAGATCGATATGAAAGGACCGCTTTATTGCTGCACGGTTTTTCATACATCGGAGCATCACGTTCCAGATGGAATGAACCCACTTCTGTTGTCAATGTCGGTGGAACAGCAGATCAAGGACAGAATTGCTGATACATGGACATGCCAGGTGTTTACATACTTGGGCAACACAGTGCTAATCATCGAGATAGCCTCGGAGGATGCCATGTCAGAGCTGACGGATGCCTGTGACAGATTCTGCAGATGGGCTTACCGAGTCATGGGCGCCGTGGTGACTGCCGGTATTGGCAGAGTGTGCGACAGCCTCCTGAATATCAACAATTCATATGAGGGTGCCAGGGAAGCTGTATCATACAGGGTTTTATACGGAACCCAGAGGGCTATAAATATTGCTGAGATCGCACCGAAGGAGCAGAAGGCAGCAGTACAGTATGAAGATGCAAATATGCATGAGCTTATCAAGTCAATATATCTTGGCAAAAGAGATGCCATTGAGGGCGCAGTACATGATGAGATAGAGAAGCTGCACAGATCTGCACAGACCATGAACAGGTACAAGCTGACGCTCATGGAGATGGTAGGAACATTCTACAGATTCTGCGCAAATAATTTTATAGATTTTGACAATTTTTCAGGTGGAATCAGTAACCCATATGAGAAGGTTCCGGAGATGGATGAAGTCACACTCACAGCATGGCTCATAGACACATCTATGGCGATCAGCGAGGAATTGAAAAATGCCAGAAATAACACATCCAGAAGAATGGTAACGGATGCCCAGAATATGATAGTTGGCAGGTATATGGAGCCCGATCTGTCGCTGGATACGGTGTGCTCAGAGCTTGGTGTGTCCAATTCGTATTTTTCATCGGTGTTCAAGAAGGAGACAGGCAAGTCATTTATCTCGTATCTGACGGATTACAGGATGGATCACGCAGCCAATCTCATACTTGAGACAAATGAGAAAAGCTATAAGATAGCAGAGCAGGTGGGATATCAGGATGCAAATTACTTCAGCTACGTGTTCAAGAAGAGATTTGGAATGTCGCCATCAAAGTACAGAACTGAACATACGGGGAATAAGTAGAGCAGAGAAAAAATAATGGGAGTAGAATTGTTTTGAAGATCAGAGAGAAAAAGAAGGGTGCTCAGGGCAAAAAGCAGAAAAATAAATATTCTCTGCGCACGAGGCTGCGAGGCTGGTTTCATCATGGCAGATTTATAGGATTTGACATACAGTCAATAATCATGGCGGTGCTCACAGGACTGACGATAACCACAACTGTTGTTATGGGGTTCCTTATTTACAATAGATTCAAGCTTGCGATAAAGCAGACTGCCGTCTCGAATGCAGAAAGCATGATAGAGAGTACTGTGGATAAAGTGGATACAGACCTGGCAGGCATCAGACAGATATCTAATGGAGTGAATTATAACATTATCCAGGAATATGACATCTCCAGTCAGGAGTTCAGCAGACAGTTCAGCCTTTTATATGAGGTGAATGTTGACAAAGTGCAGAGTATGGCGTTGTACGACAATTCCGGGAAGCTTGTTGCTGCGGAGCCGGTTGCGGTGCAGAAGGATAAGGTTAATGTGGAGGAACAGGAATGGTACAAGAATGCATCTGAAGATATAGAGAATATGCACTTTTCTACACCTCATATACAAGATCTGTTTCAAGATGGCGCCAACAGGTATTATTGGGTCATATCCCTCAGCCGTTCTGTTGATATCAATGATGGAGATAAGCCGGTAAACGGCGTGCTTCTGATAGATATGAAGTATTCCGTGATCGAGGAGGCTCTTTCAAGGATCAATGATTCTTCAAGTGAGACTTATTATTATCTGTGCAACCGTGACGGAGATATCATATACCATCCGCGAAGAGCAGAGATAGACAGAGGCTTTTTCACAGAGGAAAGTACAGAGGCAGCGGTATACGATGACGGTACATATGAGATCAAGATGACGGGTGGCAAAGAAAATGTTGTTGTCAGCAGTATAGCCTACACTGGATGGAAGATCATAGGAGTTGTCCCGGAAAGTGTTCAGACTGCCAGCATCAATCAGTACAGATATTACATTATAACTACGGTTGTGATATTGCTTATGATGCTCTTGTGGGTGAACAGGATCATAACAAAGAAAATCTCAAAGCCTATACTTAAGCTGAATGAATCAGTAAAGTCATATGAGACAGGTGGAACCACGGATATATATATTGGAGGATCCTCCGAGATAAGACATCTGGGATATTCGGTCAAGAAATCCTATGAGCAGATAGAGGTTCTGATGCAGGAAATAATCAGACAGCAGAATGAGCGGAGAAAGAGTGAAATGGATGCTCTCCAGAGCCAGATCAATCCGCATTTTCTGTATAATACACTGGAGTCTATAACATGGATGGTGGAGGCGAACAGAAATACAGATGCAGTATTTATGATATCTGAGCTTGCAAAGCTGCTCAGAATAAGTCTGTCAAAGGGCAGAACCGTCATAAGGATAGCGGATGAGATCCAGCACAGCACGAGTTACATGAACATACAGAAGGTAAGATATAAAGAAAGATTTGCTACAGAATTTATCATAGACGAAGAGATAAATGACTATTGTACAGTTAAGCTTATCGTGCAGCCAATCCTGGAAAATGCAATATACTACGGTGTGGGCAACATGGATGAGGACGATGGCGGCAAGATAACTGTCCGCGGTGAGAAGAAGGGCGACGACATATACATTTCAGTTGAGGATAATGGCATGGGTATGACGGAGGAGGTTGCCCGGAACATCCTTGTGGACAACAATAAGGTGCCAAAGCATGGCTCCGGAGTGGGTGTTATCAATGTTCACTCCAGGATAAAGCTGATGTTTGGCAGTGAATATGGATTAAAGGTGTACAGTGAGCCGGACGAGGGAACAAAGGTTGTCATTCACATTCCAGCCATTCCTTATACGGAGGAGAACAGAGAGAGACTTGAGAGGCAGGATTTTGGAAGGGGGATGGTGACAGATGAAGAAGAGTAAGATAACCTTTCTGATCGCGGAGCTGTTTCTGGTGGTTATAGCCGGATTCTTTATACATCAGATATTCCGGGAAAATGTACCTCAGAAAAGAGTAGCGGTCATACTTTCAAATTCCGGTGATAAGAGGTGGGATGGACTTATAAATGGACTAAAACAATCAGCAGATGTCAATGATGTCCATCTTATCATATGCAACACCGATGATATCGAGTCAGCCCAGGATGAGAAGGAGCTAATAGATGAACAGCTTGAAAATGATGTAGATGCATTCATAATTTGTCCTGCACCGGGCGAGGATACATCGGATATGCTGGGACAGCTTGGCGATGTGCCATTTGTACTTATAACCCAGGATGCATACAGTGAAGATGGCGCCTCGGGATTTGTTACGATAAAACCTGATAACTACAAGATAGGATATACCCTTGGAGAACAGATCAGGGCAAATGATGCGGACGGACTCCGTGGCAAAAGCATAGGCATTATAACCGGATATTCCCAGACAGAGGGAAGTGTGAGCGGAAAAGCAGGACTTATGGATGCGATAGAAGGAACCGGATGCGAGGTGAGCTGGGTGTACAGCCGATGTGGCAATCAGGACATATGTGGCATTGTGGATATTCTGGGAAAGGTGGACTACATGGTTGTGATGGACACATATGCGATCGATGAGATAGGAGAGAATGCGGATAACGGTATGTACAATGGCGCCCAGATATATGGAATGGGGACCAGCGTAAAATCTGTGGCGCTGCTTGATGCGGGCAAGATAAAGTGCCTTGTTATTCCGGATGGCTACGGTGTTGGCTATGCCAGTGTGACAGAGGTAGTAAAAGGTCTGAACAGCAGGTTGTATACGATGAAGAGTCGGGAGGAGGGCATAAAGATAATATACAGTGACGATTTGTTCTCCGAAGATGTAGAGAGGTTTTTATATTCATATGAGTAGACAGAAACTAAGAAAAATATATGTGCTTTTGCTGGCGGCTGCGATGATAGTCTCGTTTATGGGCTGCGGCAACAGCAATAAAAAATCAAACAAAACCATGAGAGTCGGGGTGGTCACTTATACAGCAGATGATCCATTCATAAATGCCATGGTCGAAAAGGTGAAATCCAATCTTAAGACTATGGAGACCACAAATATGAATGTGATAGTATCGGTGAGAAGCGGTGATAATGATCAGCGTGAGCAGGACGAGATAGTTGATGAGATGATAGATGCAGGCTGCGATGTGCTGTGTGTGAATCTTGTAGACAGAACCGCACCGGCAAATATCATCAAGTCTGCAAGGCAGAGTGATATACCAGTGATCTTTTTCAACAGAGAGCCGGTGCGTGATGACCTGATGCAGTGGGAAAAGCTCTACTATGTTGGCTGTGACGCAAAAGAATCTGGTGATATGCAGGGTGAGATTGCGGCAAGTTATATAAAGAAGCACAGCAAAGTGGATCGCAACGGTGATGGCAAGATACAGTATGTTCTTCTGGAAGGCGAGGCCGGACATCAGGATGCCATAAGCAGAACTGACTGCTCGGTGAAGACCATCATGGAAGGTGGAGTGGAGCTTGAGAAGCTCAGTTATCAGTTTGCCGACTGGAACAGAGGTCAGGCGGAGAACAGAATGACACAGCTTATAAGTCAATATGGCAGTCAGATAGAGCTTGTCATATCCAACAATGATGAGATGGCACTGGGCGCAGTTGAGGCGTACAATAACTCAAATATAAGCCGCGACAGATGGCCTGTGATCTTTGGAATAGACGGACTTGACGATGCTCTTCAGGCGATAAAGCAGGGAAACATGCAAGGAACAGTTTATAATGACAAAGAGGCCCAGGCAGGAGAGATAGCGCGGTTGGCAGTTGATCTCTTCAAGGGAAACAGCCTTGATGGTCATAATCTTGACGAGGGCAAATATTACGTGTCGCCTTACTGGAAGGTCGATGTTGACAGCGTGGATGATTTCCTGCTCAGATAAGTACAGGAGCGTTAAAATAAGAGCCTGAAATAATGAACTAAAATAGCTGACTAAAGTTACAAACTGATACATGAGTAAACAATCGTGAATTAAAAGCATATATAATTGGAGAAGATCTGTCTGGAAAAATTATCAAGAATTGATGTAGAGATACAGATCCAATTATATATTCGGGAAGGATACATATGGAAAATAGCTGGATAGAAGAATTTTACAAAGAAACGGATGCAGATAAGAGACTTGAATTGCTGGAAAATAACAGCACGGATATGGACGGTGACAGCGCCGGTTCGTCTACTGTTTTCCGTCAGAGATTGTGGACAGCGAGATATGGCAAGAGAAAGCCGAAGAATGATGCATTTGTGGGCTGCCTTATGGAGCTCAAATACATATCGGAGGGCGGCTCTGTTGACATCGGAGGTCAGAAAAAGAAACAGGCTGTGGAGATCATAAGCAAGCTCTGTCTGTTCGACGCAGACAAAAGAAGTGCCGAGGAACAGGAGATACTGCTATATGAACTCAAGAATGCGTTCCTCAAGTTCATCGAGGTGAGCAGAGGCGGCAGAGGTTTCACATCCATAGCATTTGGTATGGGGCAGCTCTCGGATGAGGGCGTGGCGAAGAAGATCGCAGATCAGATAAGCTCCATAGCATTTGACGCGCCGCACATGCTGCACATGGACAAGGAATTTGCCATACTTCAGAGTGCCGCACTGGCGGCATTCAGGCAGGAGTATCCGAACAGGGAGCATTTCTTGAGAAAATGATGATAAGCGTGATTATGAACTGTATTTGCGGATAGGCTTGAGCCCTGACAACTGATACATTCATAGCGTAACGATATGGACAGGACATTTATTGAGCCCTGTCCTTCTTATATGTTGTATCACTTTTTTATCAGTGCTACAATAAAGAAAATTCGAATTTAACACACATCTAAAAAACGAGAATTCACAAAAACGTAGCCATAAAATGGTGATGAAAGGACGTATAATTTATGAGTAAAAAAGTATTTGTTTTGGTACACGATTATTGGCATCACGATGATTCCATCAAGCCTATGATGGACTATCTGTTTAACGCAGATTATGAAGTAACATTCACGAAGAACCCAAATGATTATTTCAACGGGCAGTTTGATTTGTTTTTGTCTTTCAAAGACCCTATTGAAAATGATCAGATTCCTACTCCAATCTGGTGTGATGAAAAATGGACGGAGAAATTTCTGAATGATGTTCAGAATGGTATGGGAACGATTATGCTTCACGCATCACTTACTGATTACACAGAAAATCACCCAATCCTCACAAATGTTGTAAGAAGTAACTTTATCACTCATCCCGAAAAATGTCCGCTTACTGTAAAACCGATAGCAGAGCATCCGATTATTGAAGGCATTGGCAAATTCACATTCCCTGATTTTGACGAACATTATGTTATGAAAATGATTCCGAATGCTGATACAACGATTCTTGCAGAAACCGTTTCAAAGAACGGCGTTCAGCCTGCTGTATGGGTTCACACCTATGGCAAGGGAAAAATCTGCTGTATCGTTCCTGCACACACTACCCAAAATCTGACCTGTGAACCATTTGTCAAACTTGTAAAGAATGCTATTGATTGGGTTGAATAGTGATTGAGCTTCGAAACGTTAACTTCAGTTGGTCGACGTCTTAACCGGTGCGGAAGATAATATCATGTAATACGATATAAGTTACACCCTACAAGTCATAAAAACTTGCAGGGTGTTTTCTTGTGCTCGTATATATGTAAGATCGCAAGACAGGGAACTGCCCTGTTCCTGAAGCTGTCGGAGATGTTCTCTGACGCTCTGTTTTTCAGGCGGTTTCTTGGTTGGCTTCTCTTTCTGTTTGAGCTTCAGATTGTATTCCCACACTTCACGCTCATATCGTTCCACAACACTCTCTATTTCACGGTAGGTTGCCCCATAAATGCCTGAACATCGGGATAACTGTCCTCTTTTAGAATATCGGGGAGCTTATTTTATATTGTTTTTTGAGACATAATTATGCTATAATCATGTCAGAGAAAGGAGTGAAACATTATGCCACTTATTATGCCTATTAAGGATTTACGCAATACAACTGAGATTTCTAATATCGCACACAAGGAACAGGAGCCTATTTTTATTACTAAAAACGGATATAGCGACTTGGTTGTAATGAGTAGTGAATTATATGATAAATTTGCAAGAATGAACCGCATCGACCAAGCCATATTTGAATCAGAACAGGAAATTGCCAACGGAGCAGAAGCAGTTGACGCTGAGATGGTTTTTGCAGAACTGGAGAAAAAACATTTTGGATAAATACAAGGTAAAAATCAACCCTAAGGCAATTCGTGAATTAGACCAAATTTACGAATATATTGCAAATGAGAAATTGGCTCCTGAAAATGTCAAAGGGCAGATTGAGCGAATTAAAAAATCTATTTTAAGCTTGGATACTTTTCCACAGTCCCATCAAGAACGAAGCGAGGGCAGATATGCCGGCAAAGGCTATCTGCAGTTATTGATTGATAACTATATCGCCATATTCCGCATTGACGAACCACGCAAAACCGTTTACGTGGTAACAGTTCAATATCAAGGACGAAATTTATAAGATGTAGGGGCTGTCGCACTAAGCAACTAGTGCGACAGCCCCTTAGTTATTTTAGGGGAGGTAGTTATAAGTGAAAGTATGAAATATGGATCTGAAGACAGAACATGTATCATCAGAATCCTTAGCGTTCATAAATATCACTTCATCCCTCGTCTTTATCATGATTACGGGATAGCTGTCTGCGTATACATACATTTCACATTTGCCGTAGGTGCTGCTCTTGAAATGGCCGATCAGGTATTCATCGGTGGCACCTCCGTTGACACGGACAAAATTGTCGTCTGGCAGTTCGTCCAGAAGCTGAACATCCTCAATGTCATCAAAGTAAACCTCTGACGAGTATATGGCGGCGGAGATGATGAGTCTGTCAGAGTCAAGCTGAGTGTCGATATGCACGTTTATGAATGGCACAAGCACACCTATCATCCAGACGATGCAGGCGGTGATAAGGATACATGTAAGTCCTGTAAAAATCTTTGCGCCCCTGGTGGCATAGTTAAATGTATAATTTCCACTTTGCAATCTGTTCTGAACCAGCACATGCGGGTCGGAAGGATTGTAGTAATATCCGGTTTTCCAGTATTCGTCGTCATCCACGTAGAGAGGCTGGGTGTCGGCTGCCAAGAGTTCACGTTTTCTGCTTTGAGACATGAGGAGAGGCGTAAACAATCCGATGGCTGCGAGAGTCTGGATAAATATATAGACATAGAGTGCGGAGCTGCACAGCGAGACATCTACAAGCGCACCCTTGAAATTCAGAATATCAGAAAGCGAAATTTGCCGGGACTTATTGGCTGATGATATGCAATGAATCAGGGTGTCAATAGCGATATATACCCATGCGACAGCATTTGTTGCCGAAAGAATCAGCATTGCAAGTCCCTTGTATATCTTCATGGTTCTGTTGACGGTCTGGTTGAGCTGGGTATCCGAGCTGTACACAGTTCGTTCGTGCCGGTTTACATATATGTGGAATATCATGGATGTAAGTGACATCAGGACGGAGCAGAGTCCTATTATTATCATTGTGGTTGATATGACCGCACTTTTTCCTATCGCAAATGGCAGCAGGCAAATGAGTTCTACAAGGATTATTATTCCATGATAATTGAAACTGATCTCACTATTGCCGATCAGAGCTGACACATTTGTATCAATGTAGCGTTTTCTTTTCTGAGCAGGGATTATCCAGTCATTTTTCATCTTAAGGGCATACATTTTCCTGTGCGCGGAGTTGTTTGCATATGTTATAAGGAAACAGAATGCGATCATCCAGATAGTGTATGCCAGTACGAATATAATGATCTCCCAGAACACGACAAAGCACAGGGCTGTTCCAAGGATGAGATTTATCCAGATAATCCGGTTCATCTTACGTCTGGCATCAGCAACAATATTCAGGACGGTTTCGTCTTCACTGTGTTCCTTTGGAATGTGGACACCCAGGAGCATTCCTTCGGTATACGAATAATTACTTGTATATACGAACTTCATTATGAGCAGTATGAAGAAGTTCATAAACAGGAATATGATAAATAATGCTATGCTCATAAGCGGCTCCTTTCTGTTATTTTAGTGGATATTTGTTGTATAAAGATTCGTTCTCCCAGTGATGATAATGATTATTCATAATTGGTATTATTTTCATGCAAATTGGTTACACCATATCGCCTAATGGTTCATTGTATTATATATGGATTGGAGAAGACTTCATTTTGGAATATACTTCATCGCACAACTTGAGAAAATCTTCCCGGTTCATCCCGGTTATGCTTGCCTCGGCGGACAGAAGTTCCAACTCTGACTCCAGCTTGTCACGGAACTCGGCGTCCATATTGATATTTTCTGATACAAATGCTCCAAGCCTTCTGTCAGTTCTGATATATCCCTCGTTTTTGAGTATCTGGTATGTCTTATTCACAGTCATTGTGTTCACGCCGGCATCCGCCGCAAGCTGTCTTACAGTGGGAAGCTTTTCACCTGGCTGTATCTCGCCTTTGCCGATTCCCTTTACTATCTGATTGCGCAGTTGTACGTATATGGGTGTGTCACTACTCATGTCAAGCTCTATGATCATGTGGTGGCCCTCCTTTTTGTATTATCTGTATTATAATATATAATACAGATTCCGCAATAAGTCAACTATGACAAACCGCCATATAAATAAAAGATCATCCGTGAGCAAGTTGATTACCCACAGATGATCATTATCTGTTAAAATTCTATTTTGGTGCAGCTAATTTCTGTAGCTCTAAAAGTCTTTCATTTGATATAACATCTTCAGAAACGGATTTTCTAATTGGTTCGAATCCTACACCATTAGAAAAAAGGTTAAGTATTATTCTCTCATCTTCCAGCCTTTTGAGTTTTTGAGATGGGGTTTCTTCCACTGTACCACCCATGATACTCACCATCCTTTCCTCATATTCGTTGCCATCAGCAATATGTTTAATGATCCTGTTTATGTAATTCATTATATCTAAAAGTTCTTCCGGTGACAATTCGTTCTTCTGGTATGAAATTACGAGTTCAATACTTTTGAATAGTTTATAGTTATTTAATTGTATTTCTAAAATCAGCGTGTTATATTTCGTTTATCATGTTATGTGTAATTCCGAAATTGATCTTTGCAGTACTTCACTGCGATTATCACAAAATAATTCAAATTAATATGGAGACGGTAGAGGTGTGTTGCCGCTCAGGTTTTGCTATAGTATAATTATAAAAAATATGGCTATAAATTCATGCAACTATCCTCTATTGGTTTCTTTGCTTTTCATAGAAACAAGAGGAGGAAGGTTTGCATGGGAGAAAAGGATATAACAGAAAAGATACTGGCAGATTATAATGATGTATTTGCAGATATAGTAAATGTATTGTTGTTCGGTGGAAAAACGATTGTTGACGAGGTGTTAAAGCTCATGAGCGTATTGACGCAGGACGAAAGATTTGAACAGGCGCAGGCTAACGGAAACAAAGGAGGTTTAAAAAATATGTGTGAAGTACTTGATAGGGCGGAAGCCAGAGGAATATCTATAGGCGAGGCGCGAGGAGAATTAAAGGGTGCAGTGAGAGCATATTTGGATGTGAAGGTTCCTATAGAAGAGATAGCGAAGAAACTGAACATATCAGTGGAGGAAGTCCAGAAGATAGCCGACACATTATAGGAGATGAACATATATGCAGTTACACACACTTATATCTTCGGAAAATGGTCCGATCATTCTCTGGGTCATGTACCCACACAGGGGAGATGAACTGGAGCACACAGCGGATTCTATCAGAGAACAGGTGGGAGTAGAACAGTTTACACTTGTTGCGATACAGGTGGATGACTGGAACAGGGATCTCTCACCGTGGAGATCGGATGATGTAGGACGGATTTTGCGGACATTCAAAATAAAAAAGAATGTGGAGGTAACAGATAATGGCAAAGACAATTTTTGAGGAAATGGGCGGCAAATACGAAAGGCAAGGCGATTATTTAATACCGTGCTTAACTGTACCCGCCGAAGAAGAACAGCCGATAGGCATCTGGGGACAGCGGCATTTGGATTATCTGAAGCATCACTGCAAAGTTACATACACCAATCTTCTTACAAGCGGCAGACTTAACGCTTACCTTGCCGACATTGACAGACAGGCACAGGAACGCTTTGAAAGGCTCATAGAGGGTATGAAACAGGCACAGGGCATAACGGAACAGCTAAAGGCAGAAAACGCCTTAGAATGGACAGGATGCCTCAATAACATAAGGGCTTGTGCGAGGGAGATTGTGGAAAAGGAAATTATTTTTGCATAAACAGATGATTAGTGGCAGGGGGAAATCCTGCCGCTTTTTCTGCTTTAGTTTGTCAGCTTGACAAATAAAGGGTTAAGGAATATAATTAGATTCAGTATTATACAAGGAGTTAATAAATATGCGGCAAGGTATTCTTAAATAAACTGTCAATTTGATAGTGGGAACAAAAAGTAGCAGTCCCGTTTCACTTTTAATATGGGGCTTAGTTTTTTGTACCCAGTTTAAGAATACTTTTATCATGTAATTTTATATGCCCGAAAACATATAAGTGTTTTGGGGCTATTGGAGTTATTTACCCAGTGATAGGAGTATTTATCACTGGGTATTTTTATGCCCTTTTTTGGGTGTTGATAGGAGGAAAATCACATGAAAATAATTAACTTAGGCATTCTGGCTCACGTTGACGCAGGAAAGACAACATTAACGGAGAGTTTATTGTATACCAGTGGTGCAATTGCAGAACCAGGGAGCGTAGATAAAGGCACAACAAGGACAGATACAATGAATTTGGAGCGTCAAAGGGGAATCACTATCCAGACAGCAGTGACATCTTTTCAGTGGGAGGATGTAAAAGTCAACATTATAGATACGCCAGGCCATATGGATTTTTTGGCGGAAGTATACCGTTCTTTATCCGTATTAGACGGAGCAGTATTATTAGTTTCTGCAAAGGATGGCATACAGGCACAGACCCGTATACTGTTTCATGCACTACAGACAATGAAGATTCCGACAATTTTTTTCATCAATAAAATTGACCAAGAGGGGATTGATTTGCCAATGGTATATCAAGAAATGAAAGCAAAGCTTTCTTCGGAAATTATAGTGAAGCAAAAGGTTGGGCAGCATCCCCATATAAATGTAACGGACAATGACGATATGGAACAGTGGGATGCGGTAATTATGGGAAACGATGAACTATTAGAGAAATATATGTCAGGGAAACCGTTTAAAATGTCAGAACTGGAACAGGAAGAAAACAGGAGATTCCAAAACGGAACGTTATTTCCCGTTTATCACGGAAGTGCTAAAAACAATCTGGGGATTCGGCAGCTTATAGAAGTGATTGCCAGTAAGTTTTATTCATCAACGCCTGAAGGTCAATCTGAACTATGCGGGCAGGTTTTTAAGATTGAATATTCAGAGAAAAGGCGGCGTTTTGTTTATGTGCGTATATATAGCGGAACATTGCATTTGAGGGATGTTATTAAAATATCTGAAAAAGAGAAAATAAAAATCACAGAGATGTGTGTTCCGACAAACGGTGAATTATATTCATCCGATACAGCCTGCTCTGGTGATATTGTAATTTTACCAAATGATGTTTTGCAGCTAAACAGTATTTTGGGGAACGAAATGCTGTTGCCGCAGAGAAAATTTATTGAAAATCCTCTCCCTATGCTCCAAACAACGATTGCAGTAAAGAAATCTGAACAGCGGGAAATATTGCTTGGGGCACTTACAGAAATTTCAGATGGCGACCCTCTTTTAAAATATTATGTGGATACTACAACGCATGAGATTATACTTTCTTTTTTGGGGAATGTGCAGATGGAAGTCATTTGTGCCATCCTTGAGGAAAAATACCATGTGGAGGCAGAAATAAAAGAGCCTACTGTTATATATATGGAAAGACCGCTTAGAAAAGCAGAATATACCATCCACATAGAAGTCCCGCCAAATCCTTTCTGGGCTTCTGTCGGGTTGTCCATAGAGCCGCTCCCTATTGGAAGCGGAGTGCAGTATGAAAGCAGAGTTTCACTTGGATATTTAAACCAATCGTTCCAAAATGCGGTTATGGAGGGGGTTCTTTATGGCTGCGAGCAGGGGCTGTATGGATGGAAAGTGACAGACTGTAAAATCTGTTTTGAATATGGATTGTATTATAGTCCTGTAAGTACCCCCGCAGACTTTCGGCTGCTTTCCCCTATCGTATTGGAGCAGGCTTTAAAAAAAGCAGGGACAGAACTATTAGAGCCATATCTCCACTTTGAAATTTATGCACCGCAGGAATATCTCTCACGGGCGTATCATGATGCCCCAAGGTATTGTGCAGATATTGTAAGTACTCAGGTAAAGAATGACGAGGTCATTCTGAAAGGAGAAATCCCTGCCAGATGTATTCAAGAATACAGGAACGATTTAACTTATTTCACAAATGGGCAGGGAGTCTGCTTGACAGAGTTAAAAGGATACCAGCCAGCTATTGGTAAATTTATTTGCCAACCCCGCCGCCCGAATAGCCGTATAGATAAGGTTCGGCATATGTTCCACAAGTTAGCTTAACAGCTTGCAAAAGTCATATAAAATGAGATTTGAAAGGATTAGAGACTAATTATGATGAAATGCGAATGGATATTGTGTCCTGTTTGTGGGAGCAAAACCCGTAATAAAATTAGGAAGGACACTGTTTTGGAGAATTATCCCCTTTATTGTCCAAAATGCAGACAAGAAAGCTTGATTAAAGTTGACAACTTGAAGATAACTGTCATCAAAGAGCCAGACGCTTAAGACGCAGAGCCGATGAAATTGTGGAACAATTCACGAATCATCGGCTCTTTTTGTTTCGTATTTGAAAGAACAAACTCACCAAATAAAAAAAACGATATTCGGGTGGGTTATTTTGTTATACCCTAAATTACCCTCTGAATTTGTTTTTAAATTTGGAGGGATTTTTTTATGTTCTTTTTTCGGGCGGTTATTCATCTGCTCATACGAAGTAAAATTTATCAATACATAGCATATCAGAGAATGGCAGGAAACCAGTTAAAAAAATTTCTGCCAGTGCAGCGGTACTTCTCACCTTGAAAGTGGAAGTACAATCTCCATACAACAGAATTTGTATTTCCCATAACCGTGAAGGTCACAGAGCCTTTGCGGTTTTTCTTTTGTCGTTTTTTGTTGGAAAGTGCCGCAGGGCTGTTTCTGGTGTGCGTTGCCGCTCCCCGCCTCTCCATCTGGATTTTTACATTTCAAAAATTCAGATTGGAGGTATTAGCGGTGAAATACGCACCAAGAAAAGTATATATCAAAGAAAGCGGCGGCTATGTGGAACTGTCCTATACGGATTTCTGCCGCCGCAGGCAAGCCGACAAGGGATATATGGACAAGCTGTTTATCCCCGTCCAAGGTTGTCTGCTTGAAGTCGTAAGGGAGCAATATGCGGACTTCTACCGTGACAGGGAGCGGTGGCGTTACCTGCAAAAATTAGATGCGAGGAACAGCCTGCTATCTCTGGACGGATTTACGGACAGCGAGGGGAATCCTCTGGACTTTATCGCTGATGAAGCGGCGGACATTGCGGAAACCGTTGTCAATGCTGTTATGGTGGACAGGCTGAAAGCCGCCCTGCCTTTGTTGTCGGATAGTGAGCAGGAGTTGATACAGGCAATCTTTTTTGACGGACTTTCCGAGCGTGAAGTCGGGGCGAGGTTAGGCATAACCCAGAGCGTTGTGAACAAACGCAAAGCCAGAATCCTAAGAAAACTAAGAAAGATAATAGAAAATTAAAATTTAAGGCGTTCAGCCCCCTTGTTTTTTCCTTTGGGAAAATGAGGGGGCTTTTCTCTGCCCTCTCAATCAATTCTGATTGGAGGAAGAAAGAATGGCATACAACCACGGACGGGAGGACAGGAAATGGCGTATCTGGAAAGAAGCGGAGGAAAAGCTGCTGCGTGAGTGCGGCGTTGATGAAGTGACCATTGAGCAGATACGCATAGCGGACAGGGCAGACTTCAATTCCAACAGGCGGTTTTACCGATGGACGAATGACGTTGCGGAATACCTTGAGGACATGGCAGACAGGGAGCGGCAAGCGGAGGTGAATACAGTTGCGGAGTTACTGGACGAGATTGAGAGCGAAAATCTCTATCAAGTATTAGTCACGGTGGACGGGCGTACCTTGAAAATCGTCCTGCTGAAAATGCAGGGGTATTCCACAAAGGAGATTGCCCCACTTGTGCATTTGACGACTGGTGCCATCTATGCGAGGTTAGACCATCTGCGGAAGAAGCTTCGGAAAATTTTGTAAGCGTCTAATACATCCCATTATTCTGCGGGCTACTGGGTGGGGAGTGGAATCTCCCCGCTTATTTTTGGCAGGAGGAAAACGGGATGGCATATAAAGCTAAGGCGTACACGCTTCGGGAGGAATCCACGGAAAGCGGTATAAGGTATTTTATCAGTTTTAAGGACGGGCAGGGGGAACACCACGAACTGGAAGTATCCGAGCAGTTATTCTTTGAATTTCGGCAGATGGAACGCAGGAACAGGAATCTTCTCCAATGGGACGAGCGGCACAGGGAGTTTTCGGAAGTATGGGACGAAACGCTGAACAGGCGGGCGTTAAAGCTGCCTAAGAGCATTGAGGAACAAATGATTGAAGCAGAACGGGCGGAACTGCTCTGTAAGGCGGTTGACAGACTGCCAGAGATACAAAGGCGACGTTTCCTGCTCTACTACGAGTATGAGTTCAATTTTTACCAAATCGCCGCTATGGAGCATTGCACCGCTTCTGCAATACAGAAATCCGTTGCTGTTGCAAAGAAGAAAGTAAAAGCGGAAATGAGGAAATATCTCCAACCATGACCGACACCGCCCGAAAAAGAAATCTGTTTTTTATTTGTGTGGGATTGGCGGTATTACATACTCTCACTTTTTTCGTGGGAGTAAATCTATTTTTAAGGAGGTCAACGCCTATGTGCAACAAAAACAAGATAACTGCCCGAAAGGAGGAAACCCATGCAGAAGTTACAGACAGTCAACGCCGAAACGCTCCTTTATGAGCCGCTTGAGAAGCCGTCCTTTGTGGTGGACAGCCTTATCCCCACAGGCTTGTCGCTGTTCTGCGGCTCACAGAAGATAGGCAAGAGCTGGCTCATGCTGAAGCTGTGCTTATGCGTGTCGCAGGGAATCCCCTTATGGGACATGACGACAATGGAGGGCGATGTGCTTTACCTCTGCCTTGAGGACACGTTCTGCCGCATACAGGACAGGCTGTTCCGTTTGACGGACGAAGCGAGCGGGCGGCTTCATTTTGCCGTGGCAAGCTGCAAGCTGTCAGACGGTCTTATCGTGCAGCTTGAGGATTATCTGAAAGACTATCCAGACAGCAGGCTCATTGTCATTGATACCTTGCAGAAAGTCCGTACAGCTTCAAAAGACAACGCCTATGCAAGCGACTATGGGGACATCTCCCTAATCAAAGATTTTGCCGACAGGCACTCTCTGGCGGTCATTGTCGTACACCACATCCGAAAGCAGAATGACAGCGATGTGTTCAACAAGGTGTCTGGGACGACAGGCTTAACGGGGAGTGCGGACGCTACCTTTGTTCTGGAAAAGGAGAAACGGGCATCTGACACCGCCAAGCTGTATGTAACGGGCAGGGACACGCCCTATCAGGAATACACGCTCCGTTTCCGTGATTGCAGTTGGGAACTTGTGGAGAGGAAAACGCAGGAGCAGCTTGCGAAAGAAACGATACCAGATGTCCTTTTTCGGTTGGTGGATTTTATGAGGGATAAGGAAGAATGGGCAGGCACGGCAACGGAGCTGTTAGCCGCTATGGGGGAAACGGAAACCATACCCACGGTGATTACGAAATGGCTGAATGAATATCACACCACATTTTTAAGCGAGAACCGTATCTGCTACCAGTACAGCCGCAGGAAAGACGGCAGGCAGATTGCCCTTGCAAGGAGGGCGGGTGACAGCGGTGACGGCGGTGACAGCGATATTGGGATACCCCCTGTTACTGTCATTGACGCTTAAAGCCATGTAAAGTTGGCGGCTCTGCCCTGCGGGTGACAGCGGTGACGGCAGTGACAGTGATTTTAGGATACCCTGCCGCTGTCATCCCTACGGGAGAACACCCCGCAAACGCAAAATGCAGGCGTGGGATTCACCCGCCCTTTTCGGGCGTGTAAAATCACCCCTGCGGTCAGAAAAATCTCTCCGATTTTTCCGACTGCGTTTACAGGGTGTAACACACTACACTTTGCCCTGCAAAGAGCCGTGTGCCAGACGTTCCCTCTGGACTCCCTTATGGCAGGTCTTACGCCCTGCTATCCTACGCCTTGCGGCTTCGGATAAAAGAACGGCGGCATGACGGTTACAGCTCTTGCGAGGGAGTATCCCAAAAACACCGTCACCATCGTCATGACCGTCATGCAGGGGATAAGGGTGACAGTTACGGCAATCGGCAGGGGGCATCCCAAAACTGCCGTCACCACCGTCACCGCTGTCACCCAAAGGGCAGTTACCCGCCGAAGAAAGGAAGATGATGGATTATGCCCTATGCAATCCTGCGTTTCCAGAAACGCAAAGCGGGCGGCGTTGCGGCTTGCGAACGCCACAACGAGCGGAAGAAAGAAGCCTACAAAAGCAACCCAGATATCGACATGGAACGCTCTAAAAATAACTATCATCTTGTCGCACCGCCAAAGTACACCTATAAGAAAGAGATTAACCGAAAGGTAGCCGAAGCAGGGTGCAGGACAAGGAAAGACAGCGTGATGATGGTGGAAACGCTCATCACGGCTTCACCAGAATTTATGAACCAGTTACCGCCCGAAGAACAGAAAGCGTATTTTACGATGGCTCTGGATTTCATTTCGGAGCGTGTCGGGGAGCAGAATATCCTCTCCGCAGTCGTCCACATGGACGAGAGAACGCCCCATATGCACCTCTGCTTTGTGCCGATTACACCAGACAATAAGCTGTCCGCCAAAACAATTTTAGGCAATCAAAAGAGCCTGTCGGAGTGGCAGACCGCCTACCATGAGCGGATGTCCTCACGTTGGAATCAGCTTGAGAGAGGTCAATCTTCGATGGAAACCAAGCGGAAACACGTCCCCACATGGCTCTATAAGTTGGGCGGCAGGCTTGATAAGCAGTATGGGGAAATCGTGTCTGCCCTGTCCGACATCAACGCCTTTAACGCAGGGAAAAAGCGTGACAAGGCTCTGGAACTGGTTGCCGCATGGCTGCCCGAAGTGGAGAAATTCTCTAAGGAAATCGGCAGACAGCAGGCGTATATCGACAGCTTAAAGGAGCAAATCGGGCAGGAAGCCGACTATGCAGGGCGTATGCGTGATGAAAAGTACGAGCAGGAATTAAAGGTGCAGAAAGCCAACCAGAGGATATTTGAATTGCAGAGAACCAACGAGCAGATGGGGCGGCTGCTCTCAAAGATACCGCCAGAAGTGTTGGAAGAATTACAGAGAACAGGCAGAAACAAATCAAGAGAAAGGTAAAAAGTGAATGAAGAAACAGGATTTTAAGGTGTTAAAGACCAAAGATTTATACCCGTTTCCCGACAATCCGTTTCATGTTGTGGAGGATGAAACGCTGTCAGAGTTAGCGGAAAGCATCAAGGAATTTGGCATTGTCACGCCGATAATCACACGCCCGAAAGAGGACGGGAACGGTTATGAAGTGATTGCGGGGCAGCGGCGTGTCCGTGCGTCCGAACTTGCAGGTATAAATACCGTGCCTGCATTTGTCCTGCCCTTAGACCGTGACCGAGCCATCATCACCCTTGTAGACAGTAATTTACAGCGTGAAAATATCCTGCCATCGGAGCGGGCGTTTGCCTACAGGATGAAATCCGAAGCCATGAAGCGGCAGGGTTTCCGCACAGACTTAACCTCGTCACAAGTTGTGACGAAGTTGCGGACGGACGACAAAGTGGCACAGGGCTTCGGCGTGGGCAGGATGACCGTCCAGCGTTTTATCCGCCTGACGGAACTGATACCGCCGATTTTGCAGATGGTGGACGAGGGGAAAATCGCCCTCACACCTGCGGTGGAACTGTCCTTTTTGAAGAAAGACGAGCAGGAAAATCTCTTTGCCACGATGGAGAGCGAAGAAGCAACGCCCTCACTCTCACAGGCACAGCGGATGAAAAGCATGAGCCAGAGCGGGCAGCTTGACATGGATATGATATTTTCCATTATGACGGAGGAAAAGGGAAACCAGAAAGAAACCTTGAAAATCAACACAAGCAAACTGAAAAAATACTTTCCGAAGGACACAACGCCGAAGCAGATGGAGGAAACCATCATCCGACTTCTGGAACGTGAGTTGCAGAGAAAACGGAGCAGGGACAGCCGCTAACCTTCTTTTTTCGGGAAGTAAATGCAGGAATTTGGAACAGAAGAAAGACAGAATTTTAAGGAGAATGAGGTAAGGAATGAAAGAAATCCAGTATGAGATTGTAAAGGAAATCGCCGTATTGTCTGCGAGTGACAGCGGCTACACAAAGGAAATCAATCTTATTTCATGGAACGGGAGAGAGCCGAAATATGACATCCGCAGCTTTTCCCCGAACCGTGAGAAGTGCGGAAAGGGTATCACGTTGAACGCTGATGAAGCAGCGGCACTCCTTGAAGCATTACAGAAAGAAGTAAACAGCGGGGATTGATGGTATCTGATTGACAGGGCGGGGCGTTTCCAGACGTTCTCCTGCCCTGTCTGGAAAGGAAGATTTAAGTATGGGCGAGGATAGGAAAACAACTGGAAGAAGAAAGCGTATTGTGCCAAAAGGGCAAGTACAAATGATTATCAGTCGAGAATATATCGGCACACAGACCGTTGCAGAAGCGTTTGTCCCGATTATCTCCGAGGATATTCGGAAGAAGATTGCCGAGGGCGACACCTTCGACAATGAGGGGCTGTCCGCTTAGAATGTACGCAATGGAACATGAAAACGTTAGGACAGATATGGAGGTTTTACAGTATGGCAGGAATAAGAACGGAGAACAAGATTTATGAAGTCGGCATTTACTGCCGCTTATCAAAGGACGATGGCACGGATAACGAGAGTGCGAGCATTGCGACACAAAAATCCATCCTCACGGATTATGTGAAAAGGCAGGGATGGCATTTAGCAAAAACGTATGTTGACGATGGCTACTCTGGAACAAATTTCCAAAGACCAAGTTTCCAGAATATGATTAAGGACATTGAAAACGGGCTGATAAACTGCGTGATTACAAAAGATTTATCCCGTCTGGGGAGGAACTATCTTGATTGTGGGTTATATCTGGAAGTCTTTTTCCCAGAGCATAACGTGAGGTATATAGCGGTCAATGACGGCGTGGACACCTTAAACAAATCCGCTATGGACATCACGCCTTTCCGCAACATCCTAAACGAAATGTATTCTGCCGATGTGTCAGTCAAGATAAAATCGGCGTACCGTGCGAGGTTTCAGCAGGGGAAATTCATGGGAACAACAGCCCCTTATGGCTATGTCAAAGACCCTGCCGACCACAACCATCTGCTGATAGATGACAAAGTTGCCCATGTGGTAAGGGAGATATTCGACCTTGCGTTAGCGGGCAACGGCATCGCCAAAATCCGCAAGCACATCAACAAACAGCATATCCTACGCCCTGCCGCTTATGCGGTGGAGCAAGGGGCAACAGGCTATGAGCGGTACTTTGAGGATAACGAGGAAAACCGTTATATTTGGAGCGAGAACAGCGTGAGGGGCATTTTAAGAAGCCCGATATATGCGGGCAACCTTGCAGGCTACAAGCGGATTGCAGCCAACATGAAAAGCAAGAAACGCCCCTCTAAGCTGCCCGAAGAATGGGAAGTGATACCAGACACCCATGAGGGGATAGTCACGCAGGAGGAATTTGACACCGTACAGCAGCTTATGACGAGCCGCAGGCGGGAGCAGAACGCAGGGGGATTTGAGAATATCTTTTCGGGCGTTATCAAGTGTGCGGACTGCGGCTATGCGATGCGGGCGGCGAGTGCCAACAGGAGGAAACGCCCCGACATCATCGACTGCGTACAATACACCTGCAATAATTATGGCAGATATGGCAATGTTATGTGTACCGCACACAGCATTGAAGCGAGGGACTTATTCAATGCCGTCCTTGCCGACATCAACCGCTTTGCGGATATGGCGGTCAATGATGAAAAGGCGGTCAGAGCCATAGAAAGGCGGCTCACGGAAACAGACCAGAGCAGGGCGAAATCATTAGAGAAAGAAAAGAAGAAGCTGAACAAACGCCTTGCGGAGCTTGACAGGCTGTTTTCCTCTCTCTATGAGGACAAGGTAATGGAGCGTATCACGGAGCGGAATTTTGAGATGATGTCGGGGAAATACCAGAAAGAGCAGCTTGAAATTGAAGCACGGCTGAAAGAGGTAACGGAAACGCTCAATGACAGCTATGAGAAATCGCAGGGCGTGAGGGACTTTCTATCCCTAATCCGCAACTATCAGGGGCTGAAAGAGTTGGACGCAACCATCATAAACGCACTCATAGACAAGATACTTGTTTCGGAACGTGAGAAACTTGCGGACGGGACAGTAAGGCAGGAAATCAAGATTTACTATAAATTCATCGGCTTTGTCGGTGAATTACATATCACACCCACAAAGCGGTGGACGGCGTTAAAGCCTAAAAATTGTACGGTGTGCGGTGTTGAATACGTCCCCAGCTCTGGAATATCAAAGTATTGTCCCGCTTGTGCTAAGAGGATACAGAGGGAGAAATCAAACGAGAGCAAACGCAGGAGTAGGGAGAGGAACCGAAGGGCATGTATTGAACTGTCCGCAAAAAATGACCGACTGAGGTCGATGGATCATTTGCCGGAGAGGCGGGACGGACACTGGATTATATAGAACAGCAGGTCGTACCGCAGTTGGATATTCAAAGTCAGGCGAACAGGCCTCTTTATATCATGGGATATTCGCTTGCCGGGCTTTTTGCACTTTGGGCAATGTATCAGACTGATATATTTGCCGGATGTGCCACATGTTCAGGTTCAATGTGGTATCCGGGATTTGTGGAATATGTAAACATCCAGCCAACACTTGCGAATAAACGTATATACATCAGCCTCGGCGGTAAGGAATCGAGAACGTCAGACAGACTTATGGCAACTGTGGCGGATCGGACAAAGGAGATTTGCGAACTTCTCAAAAAAGACAATGATGTTATATATGAGATAAATCCAGGTGGACATTTTGCCGATTCCGGGAAGAGGCTGGCGAAGGCTGTGAAGTGGATAGAGAAAGTAGCCTCTGCATAGGTTTTGCAGGATGCCCTGTTAAAGCAGGCAAAAGTATAACAAAAAGCACAGGAGAACACATATATACAATCGTTCACTGGCAGAACGATACGAGGCATAACATATACCGGATAGATATATATTTTTATCGGAATAGATGATAATATATGGGGCAGACATATGGAGTAGATAGATTAATGGCTGACACGATCCGGTAAGTATATGCAGCGAAAAATCAGATCGTGGTAAGCCGGAAAGAAGGGCAACATGGGTAAACAGACAAAGAAAAAGAAAAGCACAGGAGCGGCAAAGGAGATATTTGCAAAGCCCCCAGGAAGGCTCGGCAAATGGAATGTGATAGCATTTGTCGTGCTGGTCATAGGAGAGCTTATATACTATTATGCGGCAACACCGGCGATCAACATACAGAGTACAAGTTTCTGGGTGTGGATGGTCATTTCAGTTGCGCTTGTTGGCTTTTGTACGCTTGATTTCACGGTGGAGAGTAATGATACCAGAAGTGTCGCAACGAAAGCAACGAAACCTGCAGCATGGATAGTTGTAATAATGATAGCGGTCGGACTCATTATGGTGGCGGCATCATCCAAGCTGTTTTGTGCATCAAAGTACGCAAGCCTTATCAATATAGAGGATGGAGACTTTCAGACGGATATCCCGGAGAGCAGGCAGATAAATGACATTGCGCTGATGGATACAAGCACAGCGAGGATCATAGGTGAGAGAGCCGTCGGTTCACTCTCGGATGTGGTCAGCCAGTATGAGGTCAGCGGCAATTACAGTACTATAGATTACAATGGCGCGCCGATGAAGGTCGCAGCACTCAATTATGCGGGATTCATCAAATATATGAACAACAGGAAGAACGGAATCCCGGGTTATGTTCTTGTGGATCCGGTAAAGAATGAGGCACACTATATACAGACTGAAAAGCCAATAGTATATTCGCCTTCAGCGTATTTCAACAACAACCTGTACAGACATGTCCAGATGGCTTATCCGACATATATATTTGAAGGTTTCTATCTGGAGCTCAATGACGATGGCAATCCGTATTACATCTGTCCGGTTCTTGAGTCGCATGCAGGACTCTTCGGTGCAAAGGATGTAAAGGGTGTGGTTATATGCGATCCGTGTACGGGCGATACAGAGTATCATGAAGTCAGTGATGTTCCACACTGGGTGGACCGTGTATATGATGGCGACCTGGTGTGCCAGAAATACGACTGGTACGGAGAGCTCTCAGGCGGCTACTGGAACAGCGTATTTGGCAATAAGGGCTGCAAGAGGACTACGGATGATTACGGTTACAAGGTTATGGACGGCGATGTGTGGGTATATACAGGTGTCACATCGGTAAATGGTGACGAGTCTAACATAGGATTTGCCATGATGAACCTCCGGACAGGAGAGAGCAAATATTACAAGGTGGCAGGCGCAGAGGAATACTCAGCCATGGCGTCGGCAGAGGGACAGGTACAGCATCTTGGTTATAAGGCATCCTTCCCATCACTCATCAATATCAGCGGAATACCAACCTACATCATGGTCTTAAAGGACAACGGTGGCCTGGTAAAGATGTATGCGCTTGTAGATGTGGAGAAGTACAATATTGTAGCTACAGGCACTACCCAGAAGGACGCACTTGCGGCATACAACAAGCTGCTGGCAGAGAACGGACTTAAGAGTACGCAGAGCATGACGGATGATATACCAAACAGACAGATCACGGTAGCTGATATCAAATATATCAACATGGATGAGACGACATATGTGTATATCACGGATGAAAACGGCAATGTATACAAGCAGGATTTCTCAGAGAACGAGGAGCTGATATTTATACAGAGCGGAGATAAAATAAAAGTATTTTATCAGGAATCAGACAACGGAATAAATGACATAATATCTGTTGAGAGATAGATTTATTCACTGAATAAAGGCTCTCCCTGTGATAAACAGGGGGAGCTTTTTGCATGATAATATGGTATTATAGAAATATCTTATTGAGAATAAATCTATATAAATGATTGATTATGATTGACAAGGAGGTTATTATCATGGATAAAAAGGCAATCTACAGTTTATCATACGGGATTTTCATGTTGTCCACAAAGCTGGGCGACAAGGCAAATGGCTGCATCATCAACACCTGTATACAGGTGGCGAACAATCCAACGCGGGTTGCGATATCGGTTCTCAACACGAATTACACATGTGATCTGCTCAAGGAGAGTGGTGTGTTTGCCCTCAGTGTACTTGACGAGCAGTGTACATTTGACTCGATAAAGCACTTCGGTTTCCAGTCGGGAAGAGACGTGGACAAATTCGAAGGAATAAAGATGCCGGAGGATGTCAACGGAATCCCTTACATGGGCTGGTATGCCTGTGCGGTTATCAGTGGCAAGGTAGTTGAGAGCCACGATCTTGGAACACACACGTTGTTCATCGCGGAGGTGGTTGATGCGAAGATGCTGTCAGACAAGGCTCCTCTCACATATGCTGATTATCAGGCGCATGTAAAGCCAAAGGCAGACAAGCCTCCTAAGACAGATAAGAAGATAGTGGGATGGCGCTGCAAGATATGTAACTATGTATATGAGGGAAGTGAGCTTCCGGCAGATTATGTATGTCCTCTGTGTGGACACGGAGCAGACGACTTTGAACCTATATATGAGTAATGTGGGATATGCCGCTATCGGCAATAAATGAACGGTTTCAAATCTTGAAAAAGTTGATTTCTTGCCGGTAACGGCATATACTATCTATATACAAAACACTGTGCAGATGATAAAAGCCCATTGCGTAAAAGGAGGGATTTTCATGGGTTATATTTCAGTTGCAGAGACTGCAAAAAAATGGAATGTGTCAGAACGAACCGTTAGAAATTACTGCGCTCATGATAAGATTCCTGGGGCTTTTCTGACGGGAAAGACGTGGAATATACCGGATTCTGCGCAGAAACCAATGCGTCAATCTGCGGGAGAAGAGAACCGGGATCTGCTGACTGTGCTGAGAGAAGAGAAAAAAAAAGGAATTAAAGGTGGCATTTATCATAAGATACAGGTGGATCTCACTTACAATTCCAATCATATAGAGGGCAGCAGGCTCAGTCATGATCAGACACGGTATATATATGAGACAAATACTATAGGCGTGAGTGATCAGACGATAAATGTTGACGATATAGTTGAGACGACCAATCATTTCAGGTGTATAGATCTGGTGATCGATGATGCAAAGAACTTATTAAGTGAGAAAATGATAAAGGAGCTGCATTTGATTCTCAAGAATGGAACTCAGGACTCACGAAAAGAATGGTTTGCGGTGGGAGATTACAAGAAAGTTCCGAATGAGGTGGGCGGCCATGATACGGCTTTGCCGGAAGAAGTTCCAGAGAAAATGAAAAATCTCCTTGCAAGATACCGCAAGCTCAATGAAAAGACACTAGATGATATTCTGGATTTTCACCATGAATTTGAAAGTATTCATCCGTTTCAAGATGGCAATGGCAGGGTTGGCAGGCTGATATTGTTCAAGGAGTGTCTGAAATATGATATAGTTCCATTTATCATAGATGAAGATCTCAAATGGTATTACTATAGAGGACTTTCAGAATGGAATAGAGAAAGAGGATATCTGCGGGATACCTGCCTTACTGCGCAGGATAAGTTTAAAAAGTACCTGGACTATTTCAGGATACAGCACAGAGATTAAAAGACTGGAGAAAATTATGGACGGAGAAAGAATGATGAAGAACGTAGCAGAGATATTCAGCCGCGGTGCGGTGGTCAAGAATCTTCCGGCATGGGTAAATATGCGCCACGCCTGGAAAGCAAGTGATGCGGCGAGAGACAGAGGGCTTGAATATCCGGCAAATGTTGTACAGATAAAGAATCTGGATTACAAAAAGGAGCTTGATGAGGTCCGTTTCAATGAGCTGATTGAAACATGGAACAAAGATGTAGAGAAAAACATTATATTCTTTGCCGATTCCGGGGATGCCGCAGACGTGGATTCTGCAAGCTATACATCCAACAGCTACATGGATCTCTGTGTTCCAATATCGTATATGACAGATGAAAACAGAAAATATCCGGTGATAGTGAGCGTGCATGGCGGAGGCTGGTTCTATGGTGACAAGGAACTGTACAGCCACTATTGCTGCCTTCTTGCGGAGCACGGGTATGTGGTGGTGAACTTCAACTATAGATTGTCACCGCAGAACAAATATCCTGCGGCCATAGAGGATGTGGCGTATCTCATTCGGTATATCCATGAGAATGCGCAGACACTTGGAATAGACATTGATAATTTCTATATGGTCGGTGATTCGGCGGGGGCACAGCTCACGGCAAATTATTGCATCATAGCATCAAACAGCGATTACAGGGCAAAGCTTGATTTCTTCACATATGATCTATTGCCTAAGAAGGTATGCCTTAACTGTGGTGCATACAAGATGGCAGAAAGAAATGACAATATATCCGCATGGTATCTGAGAAATGATGCGGATGATGATCAGAATAGTGACGGAAAAATAAGTTTACACGACAAAGCTGAAAAATGTGAAAGTAAGAAAATAAGCCAGGCATATGCAGTGACTGAGGAACAGTACAAGCTGTTTATGGATCAGCTTGATTATGTAAATGCTGAGTTTCCGGAGGCGTATCTCATGTATAGTGTAAATGATGATCTGGCATCACATACAAAAGCGTTGGATGAGGTGCTGAACAAAGTTGGAGTTGCACATATCACAAAAGCGTATGGACAGAACAATCCTGACAGCGGCCATATATTCCATATGAATATGTACAATCCAGAGGGAATACTCTGTAACGAGGATGAGTGTGCATTTATGAGATAAGTAGGATCAAACATGGTTAGTGTACTGTAAAAATTAGAGAACATTTACAGTGGTCAGGCAAAGAAACAGAAAAAATTAGCCGATGTGGCAGAATGTGAAAAAAACAGTTTGACAACATGCCCCATGAATGCTATCCTATAAAAACAGATAAAGGCAAAGACAGGAAGGAGTACTTAAGTCACTGTCACTTCAGAGAGTAGGCGTTTGGTGCGAGCCTATAGGACACCTTAAGGAAGCAGTCCCCGAGCTGTGACCGCGAAAGTTTTCCGGGTAGTGGTCAACGGAAGGTTCCACGTTATAGGAACAACGATAGTGATGGCTGTCGGCTGAGAGCAGGAATAAGTTCCTGAATTTAGGTGGTAACACGGACAAGAAAGTTCGCCCTAAGCATATTATAAGTATGCTTAGGGCTTTTATTTTGCGTTTTCAGGGTGACAAGCGGCTGCGATGCGCGAGCTTGCACGCAGGCATCGAAGATGCGGAGTAATCTCGAAGAAAACGCAAGTTAAACCAACAATCAGCAAACACAGACAACAAGGGATCAAGAGATATAAAGGAGTGTGTATCATGAGAAAATTCGAAAAATCATCAAAGCTTGACAATGTGTGTTACGACATAAGAGGTCCTGTTATGGACGAGGCAAACAGGATGGTGGCTGAAGGGGTAAATGTCCTCAAGCTGAACATAGGAAATCCTGCACCGCACGGACTTATGGCGCCTGATGAGGTTGTAAGGGATATGGCATATAACCTCAGAGATACCGAGGGATATTCGGATTCAAAGGGACTTTTTTCTGCAAGAAAGGCGATCATGCAGTATTGCCAGCTGAAGAATATTCCAAATGTAGGAATCGATGACATATATACAGGAAATGGAGTCAGCGAGCTTATCACCATGTCCATGCAGGGATTGCTGGATTCTGGTGATGAGATACTTGTTCCAATGCCTGATTACCCACTGTGGACAGCATCTGTCAACCTGGCAGGAGGAACAGCGGTTCATTATCTCTGTGATGAGCAGTCCAACTGGTATCCTGATATAGAAGATATCAAGAAAAAGATAACATCAAGAACAAAAGGAATCGTAGTCATCAACCCTAACAACCCTACAGGAGCTCTCTATCCAAAGGAGGTTCTTGAGCAGATAGTTCAGGTTGCAAGGGAGAATGAACTTATCCTTTTTGCAGATGAGATATATGACAGGCTCGTCATGGATGATAAAGAGCATGTGGCTCTGGCTTCACTGGCACCTGACCTTTTCACCATAAGCTTTAACGGACTGAGCAAGTCCCACCGAGTTGCAGGTTACAGAGTTGGCTGGATGTGTCTGTGTGGAAACAAGAGCAATGTGAAGGGATACATAGAGGGACTTAACCTCCTGTCATCCATGAGACTTTGCTCGAATGTTCCTGCCCAAAGTATAGTTCAGACCTGTCTTGGAGGCTACCAGAGTGCAGATGAGCTGCTTCTGCCTGGAGGAAGGATCTATGATCAGAGAGAGTATATTTATAAAGCACTCTGTGATATACCGGGAATAAGTGTGGTTAAGCCGGAGGCAGCGTTCTATATATTCCCGAAACTTGACAAGGAGAAGTTCAACATTACAAATGATGAACAGTTCGCTCTTGATCTTCTGAGGGATAAGCACATCCTCGTCACATGTGGAACGGGATTTAACTGGAAGGATCCGGATCACTTCAGGATAGTATACCTTCCAAATATGGAGATACTCAAGGAGGCAACAGCAAAGCTGGCCGATTTCCTGAGCTATTATCACCAGTAAAATATCAGGCACTAATATAAAATGTCAAATAACAGGAGTCTCATATGTAGGGCTCCTGTTATTTTTATGAAAAGATTTCAGATCCTGCTATATTATATTGAAAAAATGGCGGCAGATAAGGCCGATTGTATCGTAAGTATAGAAAATAATCAGATAAAGTGTGTACAATATTCACGCAATTATATACATAAAATACAATTTGCGGGCAAAACGCAACAACAATGATGATAAAGTTGGTAAATTGTCAAAAAATATGTTGACGATTTAGAGAGTATCATGTATAATAAAGATACATTAAAGAACAGCCATTTGAAAAAGAAACAGATGGCACACCATAGATTGTCACCCGTGACACATAACATGTACGAAGTGTTTATGGAAACAGACTTCACGCATGGTGCGCAGGAAACAGAGATCCGTGGTACAAGTTCACGAAAGGAGGAGGTTCCGTTGGAGACAATTGAAGAACATTTTTATCATGATGGTAACTCAGAACTGGGAAGTTGTTTCCACACGAGATGCCTTTAAGATAAAAGCTTGAATCAGTCCATATGTAGATGCTGAATACAGCATGGTTGAAGTACAAAGGACGCAGGTATTTGATACCAGATTTGATCCATCGTGATTGTTCAAAACACAAGATATGAGTGGTGTTTCAAGGGCATCAGGTCATATCACATATCGTAAGACCAGTGCTTATAAGAGGTTGGTACATATACAAGTTCATGCAGTGCATGTTATGAGTAGATGCAGTTCGTACCCTGATAGTTGATATTCCGGTAAGTTTAATCTCTAGGCACATCGAATTTTTTCATAGATATTAAAAATATAAAGTGAAAGAATGAACGGCATGTGTGGAAACATTCAAGTATTTTAAAAGATACTTCAATATTTAAAAAATGAATAAACTAATATAAAGCCAGTTGGTATTATGCCAGCTGGCTTTTTTATGTATTAATTACAACGTGCGTTAAACCACTGATTGCCCGCTCTGCGAGCCATAACAATCCGTGCGGTAACAAGAAACTAATATTAATTGCAAATAACTTAAATTATTGACTAATATGACGTGCAAAAGCAATAAAAAATAACTTAAATATTCGGTAATTAATGACATGTTCAACAATTAAAAAATGAGTTAATATAAGTATATGTATAAATATTAATCACGAATTAGGCTGTTCGTGGTGAGTAAAGTGGAGGAATGTCACAAAAAAGAAAGGGTAAGGAAATATGGTGAGATTTAGAACAAGACTTGTTGCTGTGACATGTGCAGTTGCAATGGTTGGCTCATTCTGGGGAAGTGCAGGGGCAATAGTCTCAGCTGATGCATCAGAGCCGTCTGCGGAAATGGCGTGGAGCATCACTACAGACAAACTGGTATTTGACACTGGCGCAGATGCCAAGTGGACAGATAAAATTTATGCCAGCAATGATGAAGGTACATACCCAGAGTTAGGCAGGATTGATGATGTGTCTGTGGGTAAAAAGGCTGTGCTCACGGCAAATGTAACACTTAATGGAGATTTTTCAGGATTGGATGGTGCGGAGGCTGCTGACGGAACGTATAATGCGATCCAGCTTTCCTGTGCGATCAAGACTGGCGATGGATGGACATACACCAAGTCTGATGATTATCCATTCCTTAAAGCGGAAAATTTTACAGATGGCAAGACACAGGTATCATTTGCATTTGATGTGGAGGATACAGGAGCTGTGAACGAGATAATATTCCAGTACAATTCAAACTCTGCATATACTGGAACAATATCAATATCTGATGTAGAGATTCAGAGTGATGATTCAGGAGAGGAGCCTGATGGTGGCAAAGAGCCTGATGGTGGCGAAGAGCCAGGTGGCGGATCATCAGCAACAGGAAATGTGACAGGTGTGGCAGCACCTTCGATCACAGACAATACAGTATGGAGCAGTTCAGATGCAGTTCTCACATTTGACGCTACCTCAGATGCGACATGGAAGGATAAGGCGTACGCCAGCAATGACAGCGATACATATGCTGATATGGCGAGAATAGAGGGTGCAACTGTAGGTGAAAAGGCGAAACTCACAGCTACGGTTTCACTTGATGGCGATATATCAGGCCTTGACGGTGCTGAGGCGTCAGACGGATCATATAATGCGATCCAGCTTGCTTGCGCTATCAAGGCAGGCGACAGCTGGACATACGTCAAGTCAGATGACTATCCATTCTTAAAGAGTGAGAACTTTACAGATGGCAAGTGCAGCGTAGAGTTCAACTTTAACGGAGTGGATGCAGGCGATGTTCAGGAGATCGTATTCCAGTACAATGCAAACTCAGCATTTACAGGAAAGGTTCTCATCGGCGGCGTTGCAGTTGACAAGGTAGAGAGTGGCAAGAAGCCGACAACATCAGAGACTGAGGCTGGAAATTTTGCAGATGCAAGCCTTGTGTTTGACACAGCGAGCGATGCAAAGTGGACAGACAAGGCATTTGCCAGCAATGATACAGAAAGCTATACAGATCTTCCTACAGTAGACAATGTCAAAGTTGGAGCAAAGGCAAAGCTCACAGCTATGGTTTCACTTGATGGCGATATATCAGGCCTTGACGGTGCTGAGGCGTCAGACGGATCATACAATGCGATCCAGCTTGCGTGTGCCATGAAGACAGGAGACAGCTGGGATTACGTCAAGTCAGGCGACTATCCGTTCATCAAGGCTGAGAACTTTGTCGATGGCAAGTGCGATATATCATTTGCATTTGATGTATCAGAGGTGGGAAATGTGCAGGAGATCGTATTCCAGTACAATTCCAACTCAGCATATGCTGGCAAGATCACAATAAGCAACGTTAAGGTACTTGATGTTAAGGAGAGCAGCGGCGGACTTGAGCAGAGAGATCCTGCTGTGATCTCAGATCTCTCATCGGCTGAGGATTATGACAAGTGGAGCACAGAGGCCGGATATGCATACAAGCACGGCGATGCAGCCAACAAGGCCGGCAATGCCACACCTGACATATCATATGACAGTGCAAATGAGAGACTTAAGGTTTCTGTTGACTACTCAGCAGATTCAACTTCCTCATGGAGTGAGGCAAAGGTTAAGTGTGTTCCTACAGAGGCTATGGATGTGAGCCAGTACAACCAGCTCAGTGTGGATATCATCTACCCGGCAAAGCTTAAGGGAAGCAAGCTCAAGTTTTTTGCAGATGGAATAATAAATAAAGATACGACCATTGATGATGATGCAGAGGATATCGGCGATGGATTAAAGAAGGTTACAGTTACTATGGGATTTACTCCGACAGATAAACCACTCACAGATGTGACAATAGGAATCATCGGAAGCAGCACAAGCTTCAAGGGCAATGTATATCTTGATAATCTTGTTCTGTCACAGGCAGATACAACAAAGGATTTTGTCGAGATAACAGAGACTCCTGGTGCTGGTTCACCAGTGGATCTTTCACAGATGCCATCATCAGTTAGAGTGAGCGATGCGAATGCAGCAGACAGTGCAAAGGCACTTGCGGCATACCTGAATACGCTCATGAACAGTGATCAGGTTCTGTTCGGACATCAGAATGATGTGAGCAGAAGCGTAAATCCACAGGCGTCACTCGGTGATGTATATGATGTGACTGGACAGGTCAGCGGTGTGTTCGGAATCGACTCACTGGCAGTTACAGGCTCGGAGGCAGGCGGTTCAGACGCGGCTTCGGCACTGGCAAACTCAGTGGCATACAGCAAGACTGCAGCGGCAAATGGTGCGATCGTGTCATTGTCAATGCATATGCCAAACTTCTCCAGCTCCAAGATAGTGAAGAACTTGGATGGAACATACAGCTTCTACGGATGTGATTTCTCAGAGTCCAAGGATCTGTCAAATGACATAGTAAAGCAGATTCTCCCAGGTGGAGAGTACAATGAGGTATTTACAGCTTACCTCGATGTGATCGCAGACTACGCATCACAGCTTCAGGCTGCAGGAATACCTATCATGATCAGACCATTCCACGAGAATACAGGAAGCTGGTTCTGGTGGGGATCAATGAACACAGCTGAGACATACAAGTCTCTCTACAGATATACCAAGGATTACATGGAGCAGAGCGGTGTACACAACCTTCTCTGGGTATACTCGCCAAACGGACCTATCACATCAGAGGCAGCTTACATGTCATACTATCCAGGCGATGAGTATGTAGATATCCTTGCATTTGACTACTACAACGATTACAATTCATACCCTGCAGCTGCAGACAACTCTTTCTTTGACAGTCTTGATACAACATGTAATATCGTGTCATCAATAGCTGCAAAGAGAGGCAAGATACCAGCCATTGCTGAGTGCGGTGTCAGAGTCATGAAGAAGGACGGTTCAGACAACGAGGGACTTCTCGTAAAGGGTAATCCGGTTGGAACAGAGGCTTCAGGAAAGAACTGGTATCAGGAAGTCAGCGACATTGCGAAGAAGAACAACATGCCATACTATCTTGTATGGGCCAACTTCGGAGATACCAACTTCTACGTTCCATATAAGTATGACGACACACATGGACAGGAGCTTATAAATGACTTCATAAAGTACTACAACGACGACTCATCAATATTCGGTGGAGATACAGGATTCTACAGTAACATGGGAACCCTTGCAGGAGTATCTGCAAATACATACACGGGCCAGATGGGTTACATGGTATATCCATTTGACAGAGATACCATCCTCAAGGCGACAACACTCAAGGCTGGTGTTAAGAATGCATCAAAGGTTCAGTTTGTCATCAACAATCCGGATACAGGGGTTAAGTTGACACTCACCGCTGAGGCTGGAGCCGAGATTGCCGCTGCAGGATCAGAGCCAACACTTTACACGGCTGATCTCACAGAGAAGAATCTCAGCAAGCTTGGAAAGACAGATACAGCAACTATCACACTCTTGGCAGATGGCGAGCAGCTCGCACAGCTGTCACACATAAGCCTTGGAAAGGCCAAGGATAAGGCTCCTGCAAATGTCATCGAGGACTTCGAGTACTATTCAGGAAGCGACGGACTTCTGGATTCCACATACACATCTAACTCAGCCGCAGGATGCAGCTCAAGCTTTGTTCTTGACAAGACTCATAAGAACGGTGGCACATACGGCGGTGCGTTCAAGTATAAGCTTGAGACAAATGGATCAGAGGTGTGGACGGGAAGGATCAAGTCAGAGCTCACAAACAATGATTTCTCAAAGTATAATGCGCTTGAGATGTGGGTACAGCCGGACGGTATGGGACAGAAGCTTGTAATCCAGATCACAGATGGAAGCGGCGAGGAATTTGAGGTATACCTCACAGATTTCGTAAAGGGAACAAAAGCACAGTATGTTACTATTCCATTCAGCTCATTCAAGGGTAAGAAGGGTGGTACACTCGATGCATCGGATATAGTCAAATTTGCTGTATGGTGCAACTCGATCGTGCCGGAGGATCACACTGGCAAGTGGACAGTTGACTCAGCTATCTACTTTGATGGAATCCAGGCAGTGAAGCTCACAGATGATATGCTGAAGAAGAATCCTGTGGACAAGAACGGTCTTATCATAACAGACAAGTCACTGGTAAAAAAGGATGAGGCAGATCCGGGTAAGGACGATCCAACAACAGAAGCTCCAACAACAGAAAATCCAACCACAGAGAATCCAACCACAGAGGATCAGACTACCGAGGCTCCAACAACTGAGAAGCCTGGCAATGACGACAAGACAACTGAGGCTACCACAGCAGCAACAACGGATGGAAGCACAGGTGGAAATGGACAGAACGTGGTAAATACAGGAGATAAGTCACCTGTAGACGTAATGTTTGCGATAATGATAGCATCACTTATCATGGCCGGTGCAGGCTATATAGTTATCAAAAAGGATAAGAAGTAATACTCATTTTAGCCATACAAAGAGCCCCACTGTCGGCGGTGATGAAGACCACCGGCAGTGGGGCTTTATTTGTTGGTTTATATTTGTATGCAATATCAGTTTGCAGCACGTCTCTTCTCAACAAGCTTCTCTACAGGGGTTGTGAGATACATTATAGAGAGCATCAGCGTACAGCAGAACCAGATGATAGGCTCTGTGATGGTAACACCCAGATATCCAAGTCTTGGAGTGAGTATCATAACCGCAAGTACCTTTCCAACCAGTTCTATAGTGGATGACATAACTGGAACGATCTTCCGGCCCATTCCCTGCATGGCACATCTCAGCACGAATAGAGGTCCAAGTACATAGAAGCATGTCACGCCGATCCTTACGTACCTTACAGCCGGATCGATGATTGCGCTGGCAGATGTACCTGCAACCAGTTTTATAAGTGCCGGACTGAGCAGCCAGCCGAATATGATCATGACAGTGGTGATGATAGTGTTTATGATGATCGCTGCCCTCACACCCTGGTGTACTCTGTCGTATCTGCCCGCGCCCATATTCTGACTTACATAAGTCGTTACAGCATTTCCTACTATATATAACATGAACATGAGGATATCAAATATCTTTCTTGCTGCTGTGTGGGCGGTTACTATATCAGTTCCGAGTCCATTGATGGCTCTCTGAAGTATAACTGTACCGATGTTCACTATACAGCTCATAAATCCCATGGCAAGTGCGGACTGTATGAGGTCTGATCGGTCACTCTTCTCTACGGAGTACTCACCCTTCTCCGGAATCAGATGCTTGGCCTTCACAAGTATATAGATCAAGGCAAGTATGCCCGCCAGTGCCTGTGATATATCAGTGGCGATGGCTGCACCCCGTACTCCCATGTCAAATGCCCTTATAAACATAAGGTCCAGAACGATATTGAGTACAACTGATATACCGAGGAATATAAGAGGCGTCTTGCTGTCTCCGACTGCACGCAGTATGTTGGCGCACAGATTATATAATGAACAGAATATGATTCCAACGATTATGATTATAACGTAGCTTGCTGCCATATCCAGTATGTCGTCCGGTGTTTTGAGAAGTACCAGGATAGGTCTTATAAATATGAGACTCAGAACTGTCAGGACAATGGATGCCAGCAGTGTCATGATGGCCGATGCACCGATACATCTTCGCATATTGTGATGGTCCTTTGCACCGTAGTATTTGGCTATAGGGATGGCAAGCCCCATGGTTCCGCTGTTGAGGAAGCCTATTATCATATTCGAAATGACTGAGGTTGCGCCAACCGCGGCGAGTGCCCGTGAGCTTACGTAGTTGCCCACGATCGCTGAGTCTGTAAAACTGTATAACTGCTGTGCAATCTGTCCCAGTATCATAGGTACTGCGAACATCCATATGACTTTCATAGGTTTTCCAACTGTCAGATCTTTCATGATATATAAACCTCCTTGGGCAATGATAATCTATTGGTATAACGTTTAATAATATGTGTTTGATTTTGAGCGCCTGATATTCGATTGTACAACAGTTCCTGATAAAGTCAATGTGGAATTTGAGAAATTTTGAAGAAAAATGTTTTAATTTGTTTTATAAAATGTTATGTTAAAGTGAAACGATTAAAATAGTTGTAACTATGCATACTAAGAGACAGACGGTGTTTAGCCGGATATTATATATAGAAAGAAATGGGAAATATGGACAACAACAATAACAAAAAAAATAAAAATAAGAAGAAAAGAAGTAAAAGGTACGACATAGAGCGGATGGTGATTTATGCCGTGTCAATAATCCTGCTTGCGCTGGTCATAAGTCTGGCTGTCAAAAACTACAGACTTGAGAGCAAGCTGGACAAGTTGAGCGGAGGCGAGGCAGTAGCTACGGGAACCACAGTGGAGAGTGACAAGGCAGGAAATGATAAAAGTGATAAGGCAGGCTCTACAGATGCGACACAGTCTACAGAAACGGCATTGCCACTGACTGTTCAGGGAGATGTACAGTATGTAGATATAGATGTCCCTCAGAAGGAAAATCAGGAAAATTACAACGGTGATGATCTGGAGGATAACGGATATCCATATGCGATCAAGATCAACAGACAGGAGAATATAGTGACAGTGTACACTCTTGATGCGGCGGGATATTATACAGTGCCGGTCAGGGCTATGAGATGTTCAGTTTCACCTATTGGGGAGACTCCGACAGGACTTTTCAACATAGCGCTTAAATGGGATTGGCTTGCACTCTTTGATGATTGTTATGGTCAATATGTATCACAGATAGATGGAGACACACTGTTCCATTCGGTTCCTTATCTCGACACAACGAAGGATTCTCTTGAGACATGGGAGTTCAACAAGCTTGGAACAGGGGCTTCACTTGGATGCGTGCGTCTCTGTGTGGCAGATACAAAATGGATATACGAGAATTGTGAGTCCGGAACCTACGTTGATATATTTGACAGTGATTACTACGGACCTCTTGGACGACCTGTGCCTGTGACAAAGCTTGAGAACACGGATGAGCAGGGATGGGATCCTACGGATATGGTGGAGGAGAACCCTACAACAGGCAAGGCGGTAATATATGGTGCGGAGAGTCATAGTATAGAGCAGGGGGAAAATTACGACACCATGGCGGGAGTTATGGCATTTAACTCTCAGAGGGAAGATGTCACTGACCAGCTAAAAGTGGAAGGAACAGTTGACAATACAAAGGTTGGAAAGTACAACGTCAAGTACAGCTTCACTGATCAGGGTAAGGAGATATCAAAGAGTATAGTCATAACAGTGGAGGATGAGGCGGCTCCGGTCATAACAAGGATGCCTGTTGAGATCAAGGTTGCCAATTACAGCGGACAGAATGAGGAACTGGCGCAGATAGTAGCATCATACGTCACAGCCCAGGATGAGGATACGATCATAAAAAATGCAGTGGCAACCGATGGAAATGGTCACAGATTGGATGGAACTGACGTGTCGGAGCTGAAGGAGGATGCCATCTGTGTGGCAGTGGGCGAGGTTAAGGCTGAGCCGGGAACATACTCGGTTGTGTGCTGTGCCAGAGATGCAGCCGGCAACAGGTCACAGTATCACACTGTAAAGGTGACTATAGTTAAGTAATCATATGCGCGTATGCAGAGGTGGATCAATGGCAGAGAAGAAAAGTACAATGTATGATCTGGAAGCAGAAAAGATCAGAGAGAAGATAATAATATTTGCCGTCGATACAGGGGGGTATACTCAGAAGGAGGTATCCCTTGAGGTTCAGGCTTCACTGGATGAGCTTGCAGAACTCATAGACACGGCAGGCGGTGAGGTCGTGGGCAGGCTTGTGCAGAACAGAGAAAAGATTGCAAATGACCTGTATCTTGGAAGAGGAAAGGTTGAGGAACTCAGGAATATGATATATGAGCTTGGAGCCACGGGAGTATGCTGCGACGATGAACTGTCACCTGCCCAGCTCATGAATCTTCAGGATGCACTGGATATTAAGGTTATGGATAGAACCATGGTTATACTTGATATATTTGCAGCGCATGCAGGAAGCTATGAAGGAAAACTTCAGGTGGAACTTGCCCAGCTTAAGTTCAGGGCGACCAGACTTATAGGAATGAGAGACTCTCTTTCAAGACTCGGCGGAGGCATAGGCACAAGAGGCCCAGGTGAGAAAAAGCTTGAGATCGACAGACGAGTTATAAGGGAGAGGATATCAAGGCTCAAGGCGGAACTTAGGACCGTTGAGGCTCAGAGAATGCAACAGAGAAAGCAGCGCCAGAGAAGTGCGGTTCCGGTTGCCGGAATAGTGGGTTATACAAATGCCGGAAAGTCCACACTGCTCAATGCTATGACAGGGGCGGGAGTGCTTGAGGAGGACAAATTATTTGCGACCCTCGATCCAACGACCAGAAACTACAGGCTTCCTGGAGGTCAGAATATATTGCTCACGGACACTGTTGGATTCATAAGGAAACTGCCTCATCACCTTGTCGAGGCATTTGGCTCAACACTTGAGGAGGCAAAATACTGTGACGTTATAATACATGTAGTTGATGTCTCAGATGTGAACTGGGATAAGAACATAGAGACTGTGTACCACACTTTGAAACAGCTCAAGATAGATGAGAAATCAGGGAAGCCTATCATAACGGTATTCAACAAGGTTGACAAGATTGAAAAAGATGATCTGGTTGGTGTGCGGGATCTCAGGGCAGATAGAACTATCTACGTGTCGGCGAAAAACGGTCAGGGACTTGACGAGCTGGCATCTGCAATAGAGGAGATACTCAGAAATCAGAAGATATACATCAGACATACATTTGCCTACTCAGATGCAGGCCTCACAGGTCTCATACACAAGTATGGTGAGATAAAAACGGAAGAGTACCTGGATGATGGGATATTCATTGAGGCATATGTTCCGTCATCTATTCTCGGCAGACTTGGGTTGGGATTTGAAGATGAAGAAGAATATTAATAACTCTTAACGATGTCTTTCCAATGCTTTATCGGCAGTAAAGGCACTGGAAAAATATTTACATATTGTATATACTTATGTAGATTGTTATAGGAAGGAAAAAACAGGGTTATACCCTATGCATGACAAAGAAAGGGAAATATTATGGGAGACAACGAATTGAATGGAACACCGGAAGGTGTAACTCCTGATGGAGCAAGTGAGCAGAATGCTGCCAGTCAGCTGCAGGATCAGCAGAACGCAGGACAGTATGGCCAGCAGACAAATCAGCAGTATGCAGGACAGTATGGTCAGCAGACAAACCAGCAGTATGGTCAGCAGACAAATCAGCAGTATGCAGGACAGTATGGTCAGCAGACGAATCAGCAGTATGCAGGACAGTACGGTCAGCAGGCAAACCAGCAGTATGCAGGACAGTATGGTCAGCAGACGAATCAGCAGTATGCAGGACAGTATGGTCAGCAGACGAATCAGCAGTATGCAGGACAGTATGGTCAGCAGGCAAACCAGCAGTATGCAGAACAGTATGGTCAGCAGACAAACCAGCAGTATGCAGGACAGTATGGTCAGCAGACAAATCAGCAGTATGCAGGACAGTATGGTCAGCAGACAAATCAGCAGTATGCAGGACAGTATGGTCAGCAGATGACACAGAGTACATATGATCAGACTATGAATATGTATGGTGATCAGGCTCACAAGCCGGAGACACCGAAGAAGAGAAAGGGCATCAAGATCGCAATAATCTCGGTAGTTGCAGCCCTTATCGTTATCGCAGCCCTTGTTGTTGTATATCTCGTGTTCCTCAAAAAGACACCTAAGGAAGTGGTTGAGGATGCCATGGAGAATACAGCAAAGGAACTTGAAAATGGTAACATCAGCGGCATAGTCGGCGCGAATGATTTTGACCTTGACAATATCGAATTTAACTCACAGGTCAGTCTTGACAATGTGAGCGGTGCGGAGGCACTGAGCGGAACACAGATCGAGTGTAACGGTTGCACAGCATTTGGCGACAGTAACGACTTTAAGATAAGTGGCTCCATGACAGCGGCTGGTGAGAAAGCGACAGCAGAGATCCTTTCAATAGGAAACAAGATTTACTTTTCATCACCGGAGTTACTTACAAAGACACTCGTTCTCGATGCGAATACTATCATGTCAGAGCTTGGTGGCACTGAGGCTGGTGCAGGCGGCACAGTGGATGCAGAGGCTCTTACAAAGATTCTTGATGAGAAGCTTATTCCTGCAGTTGATAAATTTAAGGATTCAATGGTCTATGAGAGAGTAGGCAAGGAGAGTTTCACCGATGCAAATGGAAAGACTGTAAATGCAGAGCATTACACGATCACAATATCCACTGGTTCGATAAATGATCTGTCAAATGCTATTGTGGACTGTCTTAACGAATATGTGGACAGTAATATATCTGATGATATGGTTGCAGAGATGAACATTTCAAAGGATCAGATAAAGCAGTCTATTGGCACTATCCCATCACTTGTGGGAGCTGTATTCACAAAGGATATAGTGACAGATGTCTACATCAACAGTGGCAAGGTGGTTCATATTGATTCAGAGTATGATATAGCCGCAGCAGGTGTGACACTTGGTGTTACGGTGGATCACATGGGCGATGGAGATGTTACATCGGATACAAAGATGGTTGTGAAGCTGGAGTACGGTTCACAGATGAATGTCACATTTGACTGTGCATATAAGAATAAGAAGAGTGGTGACAAGACCGAAGTTACGGCAGATTATACCTTGTCAGCCGATGTGGACGGTGAGTCTCAGGCATTTACAGGAAGCACTGTATTTTCATATGATGAGAAGAGTGGCGCTATAGACGGAAGCAGTAAGGTTACAGCAAACTCAGAAGATATCGAGATGACATATTCAGGAACTCTGGCTGATGTAAAGAAGGGCAAGTCATTCAGTCTTAACGATCTTAAGTTTAATCTGAATGTTTCTGGACAGGAGTTTGTGGCATTGTCAGGCAGCATGAGCGTTGCTGAGAGTAAGAGTAAGATCTCAGCTCCGGCAGACAGCGATGTCGTTGATTATTCAGTACTTCAGGGCGAGGAGGCCCAGCAGTATATCAATACGGAAAGTGCAGAGAAGATTATCTCAGCGTGGGGAAGTTTGTTTGAATCCGCAGATGCGGGACTGCCACTTGGTAAAAAGGATGATGGCGATGATGATGGATCGACAGATCCTACGGAAGAAGCTAGTACAGAGGCAGCAACAGAAGCGACAACAGAAGCAGCAACTGATGATGTCGATTATTCAAAGGAAGTTCTTGCGATTGGGGATAAAACTGTAAAGATAAATGACCCTAAGGGATATGAGAGAAGTTATGGCTCAAGTTACTCAATCTCATTGAACGATACAAAGGGTGGTGCATATGTAATATATTCAGCAAATGAATATGCAGATGCGAAAACTTATCTTAAGACCTTAAAAGAAACATATAAAGATATGGAAGATGAGAATACTAAGATAGATTCCGTTACAGACAGCAAGGTAAAGGCTAAAGACGGAACAGAGGTAATCTGTCTTGAGGCTCAGATGACGGTATATGATATGAAGAGCACAGATATAACATTTATATATCCGCTTGGAGATGGTTCTATTGTATGTAGCATAAGCTACTGGGAAGAGCCTGATAATATTGATATTCAGAAGCTGTGTGATACATTTATCGGAGCGATGGAGATAAAGTAATGGACTATGCGTCCGGATCGAATAACATATATACGCAGGGAGGCAGTGATGAAGGTCGTAAATGTGAAGAATGTGGCAATTGGAGAGGGAATGACTAAGATATGTGTTCCGCTGGTGGCACCGACGGATTACGATGTGGACTATCAGTCAAGGATCATAGCAAAGTCTGAACCGGATATGGTGGAGTTCAGAGCGGACATGTATGAGAAGTGTTTTGACAGTGATGCTCTTATGAAGACTTTGGAGAAGATACATGATAAGCTGGGACGATATCCATTAATATTCACATTCAGAACAAAAGGCGAGGGTGGCTGTATGGACGCGACTCTGAGTCAGTATCGCGACCTTCTGATTGATGTAATAGCCAGTGGCTACGTAGATATAGTAGACGTTGAGTATTTTTCAGATACGGAGATAGTAGATGAGGTTATAGCAGAGGCGCATATGAAGGGTGTGTATGTTATCGTGTCCAATCATGATTTCAAAACCACCATTCCGATGGAACAGATCGTGGACAGATTCAAGTCCATCATATTTACTGGTGCAGACATAGCCAAAATAGCCATGATGCCAGAAGATGGTTCTCAGGTCGTTGACATGATGCAAGCGGCGAAGGAACTTCAGGAGTGTGGTAATCAGACTCCTCTTATAGTTATATCAATGGGAGAACTTGGAGTTGAGACAAGAACCACTGGTGAGATGTATGGCAATTCGGTGTCATTTGCAACAGCGGGAATTCCTTCCGCCCCTGGACAGATATCGGTGGATGCACTCAGAAGCCAGCTCACTATGATACATCATATTATAGCTGGTAGATAATTGTTAGATAAATGATTTTATTATGCTGGAAGTCACTCACGGTAAGTGCGGGGCTTCCAGTTTTTTATGCCAATCATCCACTTTGTAAAAGGGGACAGGTACCTCTGTTCCCACTTTCGTTTTTGAGAAAATCTAGTGTGTGGCTTGTTGGGCAGATATGTGGTATTATGACATAAATGTTCCGGGCGGCGAGTGCGGCAGACGGAGACGGTTAAGGAGATAAGAATAAAATGGAAGAAAAGATACACAAGAGGAGAGTTCACTACAGTGGAACTCATCCGAAGAGGTTTGAGGAGAAATACAAGGAGCATGATCCTGAGAAATATGCCGACACGATAGAGAAGGTCATAAGCAAGGGAAGCACACCGGCGGGAATGCATATATCAATATGTGTAAATGAGATACTTGATTTTTTTCAGATACAGCCGGGACAGCAGGGGCTTGATGCGACGCTTGGCTATGGTGGACACACAATGCGTATGCTTGAGCAACTCCATGGAGAGGGGCATATGTATGCTCTGGATGTTGATCCGATAGAGATCGTGAAGACGAAGCAGAGACTGGCAGATGCCGGTTATGGAGAGGATATACTCACGATAAAGCAGACAAACTTCAGGAATATAGACAAGGTTGCAGAGGAGGCCGGGAAATTTGATTTTATTCTGGCAGATCTTGGAGTATCTTCCATGCAGATAGACAATCCGGACAGAGGATTTACCTACAAATTTGATGGACCACTTGACCTGAGACTCGATCCGGAGAAGGGTGAGTCAGCGGCGGAGCGTCTGCGAGAGGTTTCATATGAGGAGCTTGTGGGAATGTTTCAGGAGAACTCTGATGAGCCGTATGCGGAGGAGATCGCCACGGTCATCATGAAGAGAAACCGCACTAAGAATTATGTGGAGACCACTATCCAGATGAAGGAAGCCATTGAGGAGGCGTTGTCATTTGTTCCGGAGAAGGAGCGGAAAGAGGCTGTGAAGAAATCCTGTCAGAGATGTTTTCAGGCTCTCCGAATAGATGTGAACAGTGAGTTTGAGGTTCTGTATGATTTCCTTGACAAGCTGCCGGATGCGCTCAGACCAGGTGGAAGAGTTGCCATACTTACGTTCCATTCCGGAGAGGACAGGCTTGTGAAGAGGGCGTTCAAGGCTGGAGCAAAGGCTGGTGTTTACAGCGAAGTCAGCAAGGATGTCATCAGACCGTCAGCGGAGGAGTGCGCCCGAAATCCGAGAGCAAGATCAACGAAGATGAGATGGGCTGTAAAAGCGGAATAAAGTAAACAGAAAGACTAAATGATTTAACACAAGAAGTCGGAGCAATGATGTTGTAAAAACAGAATAAAGGACACAGAAAGGCGACATCGTCTGTATATCATGTTAATATGATGACAGGGGATGTCGCCTTTTGAATATATGTTTCAGATGTATAGTGGCTGGATGTATGAGAAGGAAAGATGTTTATTTTAGGACGGAGGTACAGAGTTCCAGGGGTGGATGGCTGGGGATATAAGTAGGGTAGCCGTATGGTGTATAGCGTGCATAACTGTATTTGCAACTGCTGTCATATACCTGACGAGAAAAAAACGCTATGACCGTCAGGAGTACAGACGCAATATGACAAATGCCATGGCTCACAATCTCAAAACCCCACTCATGGCTATGTCGGGTTATGCGGAGAACCTTCTCGCAAATGTGCATACGGACAAGAGGCAGCAGTATGTGGAGGCAATATCAGAAAATGTGCGAAGGATGAATGGAATGATTGAGCAGATGCTGGAGATAGACAGGCTGGAAACCGGGAAACGGAGAAAAGCTTGAGAGCGTTGATATGGCGGAACTCTTCAGAAAAGTTATAGAAGAAAATGAGGTGTCGATAAGCTCCCGGTAAATGCGTAGCAGGCATACAGAGGATAGTAAAAATGTCCGTGATAATTTAGACAGAACATTTATAAAAATTTCATATATAATAAAAAAATATTCATATTTTCTTGATGTAATAGGTATGATATACTTCAAAATGTAGTGATAACTTGCATATATAAAAAGAAACCATCTGTGTCCATGAAGTTTTATGGATAAAATATTTTAAGAGAGGTATCAATATGGGAGATTATAAGGCAGCAGAGAATAGATATAAGAATGTTGAAGGTACAGGATTTTACAGACATTGCGGAAAGAGCGGTCTCATGATGCCACCTCTGGCACTTGGACTCTGGCACAACTTTGGAACAAATGACGACTACGAGAATATGAAGAAGATGTGCTTTACCGCATTTGACAACGGAATAACACATTTTGATATAGCGAACAACTATGGACCAGTGTACGGAAGTGCAGAGGAGAACTTTGGAAAGATACTCAGAGAGGATCTGGGGGCGTACAGAGATGAGCTGATAATCAGCACTAAGGCCGGATTCGATATGTGGGAAGGCCCTTACGGCAACTGGGGCAGCAGAAAGTACCTCATAGCGAGTCTTGACCAGAGCCTTAAAAGACTTGGCATCCCATATGTGGATATATTCTATCATCACAGAATGGATCCGAACACTCCTCTCGAGGAAACCATGGGTGCGCTGGCACAGATAGTTAAGAGTGGAAAGGCACTCTATGTCGGACTCTCCAACTATGACGGACCAACCATGGCAAGGGCAGAGCGCATACTTGATGAGCTTCATGTGCCATTTGTGATAAATCAGAACAGATACAACATAATGGACAGATCTGTCGAGAAGAATGGACTTCTGAAGCAGACATACGCATCAGGCAAGGGTCTCATATGTTTCTCACCTCTGGCACAGGGAATGCTGACAGACAGATATCTGAAGGATATGCCGGCAGACAGCAGGGCAGTGAAGGACGGAAGATTCCTTCATGAGGATCAGGTGCTTGAAACTAGACCTCTCCTCAATCAGTTAAATGAGATCGCAGCCGGATATGATATGAAGCTCTCAGAGCTTGCCATCGCATGGCTGCTGAACAAGCCGGAGGTCACAACAGTGCTGATCGGTGCTTCAAAGCCTGAACAGATCATCAGCAATCTCAAGGCTGCTGAGAAACAGGCTCACACAGTCATGACAGAGGAAGAACTGCAGAAGATAGAGGATGCTGTTGCAGCATTTGGCAGATCATAATAAAAGATGATAAATTAATTTTTCATACCCCCTCGCAGGAGAGACCGATTATGGTTTCTCCTGTTTTTTATGGAACATGGCTGGCAGGCTGGCGGATTGAATGTAAACGTGAAAATATGTTATGATACGGAAGATAGATTATATAGAGATATGTTCGGAGAAAAGCATTGAAAGAATATATAAATGAAGCACTTGAAAAGTATATAAATAAAGGCACATACCCATGGCACATGCCGGGGCACAAGAGACTGCCGTTAGAAAAGCTAGAAAACTTCTGGAATGGAGTATATGCACATGATTTCACTGAGGCAAAGGATCTTGATGATATGCATGAGCCGGAGATGTTCATAGCGGACAGTCTTGCAGAGATGAAGAAGGTGTATGGCACATTTGCGACGTACATGCTGGTGAACGGTTCTACGTCCGGACTTATGACGGCTATCCATGCCACATGTCACAGGGGAGATGTGATACTTGCGGCCAGAAACTGTCATAAGGCGGTGTACAATGCCATCTGCATGCTTGAGCTTGAGCCTGAATACATAGTGCCGGATTATGTGGATATGAGATGGCACTGCGGCGTGAACCAGGCAATGTCGGACAAAATGATTGATGCCCGTGGTAAAGCCGATTGTGAAACTCGGGAAGGGACAGATATTCGTGGTGAAGGCGATCGCGAAACTCCGGAAAGGGTAGCTGTCAATGGTGGAGATGATCGTGAAGTGTCAGAAAGGACGGATATATTGGGTGATATATCGCCGGATAAGCTAGAGCGTGCGATCATCACGTTGATAACAAATGGTAGAAAGCCGAGTGCGGTGATCATCACATCACCCACATATGAGGGCGTCATATCAGACATAGGAACTTTAGCTGAAATCACACACAGATATGGAATATATCTCATAGTGGATGAGGCACAGGGAGCGCATCTGAACTTCATGGAAGGACATGAAACCGCCATGGCACAGGGAGCGGACATCGTCATCGAAAGCCTTCACAAGACCATGCCTGCACTCACTCAGACATCACTTCTTCATGTTATGGATCCGAAACTTGATGAGAGAGTCAGGAGATATCTGCAGATATTCCAGACCTCGTCCCCTTCGTATATATTCATGCAGAGCATGGAGAAGGCGGTGGCATTTGGCGCAAATAACAGAGCAGTATTTGTCGAGTATGGACGGAGGCTTGAGATATTTGCTGAAAAATGTGACAATCTTAGAAATATACGGCTGTTCAGACCCGGGGTGAACGTGTCTAAAAATGATGAAGGTTGTTCGGCGTGTAAAGTATTTGACCACGATGAGGGAAGACTGGTATTTGTCGTGAGACCGGGAACTGTGGATGGATCAGGACAGATATTTACCGGAGTTATGCTCGCTGACATATTGGCTGATAGGTATGGGCTGATCGTGGAGATGGCTTCGGTGAGTTATGTTATTTGTATATCATCTGTTGTGGACAGTGTCGATAGTTATGATATACTGTTTAAGGCGATAGAAGAGATAGACAGTGGACTTGAGTACAGATCAATCGTGGATGGCAGCAGAGCGATGGACATTATATCCGGAAGAAGATCCGCAGTGGTTCCCGGGAAAGCATGGGATGAGACTTCAGAGATGGTGCCTCTTGAGCTGTCGGTGGGAAGAATATCAGGTGCGTTTGTGTATGCATATCCGCCGGGGATTCCTGTGCTGGCTCCTGGAGAGATAGTGGACGAGCGGGCTGTCTGCGGAATAGATACAATGATAAGAAGCGGGCTGAATGTATCAGGTGTGGATGATGGCTGTATAGCTGTGCTGTGCGAGAAATGAAAAGCATACAAGCATTATTGAAAATTAGAATGACATGTGCTGATATTTTGTGATGAGCCGTATGGTCAATTATATAAGAAGAAAGGCGTATATGCATTTGTGGTGCATGTACATAGGGTTAAGATATGAGAGGAATATTTATAACAATAGAAGGACCGGATGGAGCCGGCAAGACAACACAGAGGGAACTTCTCAAAGAGTATCTTGAGAAAAAGGGTTACGATGTGCTGATAACGAGAGATCCGGGAGGAAATCCAATCAGTGAGGCAATCCGTGAGGTTATATTGAACAAGGAATTTACGGAGATGGGATATATGACAGAGCTGCTTTTATATGCGTCAGCCAGAGCCCAACTCGTAAAGGAGAACATCAAACCGGCGCTTGAAGCGGGACAGGCGGTTATAGCGGATAGATTTGTTGATTCCTCCGCTGTATATCAGGGAATCGGAAGAGGCTTGGGCGTTGATACGGTGTATAAGATTAATGAATTTGCGCTTCAGGGGATCATGCCTGATATGACATTTCTCATGGATCTTAATGCCCAGGAGGGGATTGCGAGAAAAAAGAATCAGGCAGAGCTTGACAGAATGGAGAATGAAAAAATTGAATTTCACCAGAAGGTAGTGGACGGATACCGCATGCTGGCGGATATGCACCCTGAGAGAATAGTAAAGATAGACGCTACTTTACCTATCAATGAGATTCATGGTATAATAACAAAGTATGTAGAGAAGAAACTCAACCTGTGATGCAATCTGATGGGAGAAGGTCAGAAAGCTACAGACAATGTGAATTAATAATGTAAGGGGGTTGGTATTTATGATAGATTTCACAGAAATAATCGGACATGAAGACATAATACGCCATTTCAAGAGCAGTATAGAGCTTGGAAAGATATCTCAGGGATATATAATCAATGGCGAGACTGGCAGTGGTAAGAAGACCCTCACAAGGGCACTTGTGAAAACTCTTCAGTGTGAGGAGGGTGGAACGGAGCCTTGTAATCATTGCAAATCATGCCTCCAGTGTGAGACAGGAAACCAGCCGGATATTATCTGGGTCACACATGACAAGCCAAATGTCATCTCTGTTGAGGAGATACGTGATCAGGTGAATTCAGATATTGATATCAAGCCGTACAGCAGCAGATATAAGATATATGTGATAGAGGATGCGCAGCTTCTCAATGTGAATGCACAGAATGCACTTCTTAAGACTATAGAAGAGGCTCCATCATATGCTATCATTATATTGCTGACAAACAATATAGATAAGATGCTCCAGACTATCCAGTCCAGATGTATAGTTCTGAATGTGAAACCGGTCAGAGAGCATGATATACTCGATTATCTCATGAATGAGCTGAAGCTTGACAAGCAGAAAGCTGATTTCTGTATGGATTTCGCTCAGGGCAACCTTGGAAAAGCCATAAGGCTTGCCACCAGTGATGAATACAGAGAGATAAAGGAAAATGTTGTAAAGATCATGAGACATCTTAGAGAGATGTCGGTGGATGATATGCTGTTTGCAATCAAGAATATGGAGCTGTACAAGCTCAAGATAAGTGATTACATTGATCTGATGATGATGTGGTACAGAGATGTACTGATGCTCAAGGTGTCAAATAACCCTGGAAGGCTGATGTTCAAGGAGTATTATTCGGATATAAGAAAGCAGTCGTCCCATATCAGCTATGAGGGAATAGAAAAGGTGCTCAAGTCCATGGACAAGGCTAAGGTCAGACTTGAGGCAAATGTCAGCTTTGACATTGCAATGGAGCTTATGCTCCTGACTATGAAGGAGAATTGTTGATGAAAGAGATTATAGGAGTCCGTTTTAGACCGAATGGAAAGATATATTATTTTGACCCACAGAATTTTGAAGTTGAGACTGGTACATTTGTCATAGTCGAGACTGCAAGAGGAGTGGAGTATGGTAAGGTGGTTCTAGGTAGAAGAAAAGTTGAGGACAGCAAGCTTACGGCTTCACTCAAGCCGATCATAAGGGTTGCCACAGCCGATGACACAAAGAAATACGAGGATAACAAGAAGAAGAGCAAGAGGGCATTTGACATCTGCCTTGAGAAGATTGCCAAGCACAAGCTGGACATGAAACTCATAGAGGCTGAATATACATTTGACAATAACAAGGTGCTGTTCTACTTCACAGCGGATAGAAGAATTGATTTCCGTGAGCTGGTAAAGGATCTTGCGTCGGTGTTCAAGACAAGAATAGAGCTCAGACAGATCGGTGTCCGCGACGAGACCAAGATGGTGGGCGGAATCGGTATATGTGGAAGGGAGCTCTGCTGTAACAAGCATTTGTCAGAGTTCGTTCCTGTGTCGATTAAGATGGCAAAGGAGCAGAACCTGTCGCTGAATCCAACCAAGATATCTGGTGTGTGTGGAAGACTTATGTGCTGTCTGAAGCATGAGCAGGACACTTATGAGTATCTGAATGAAAAACTTCCAAATGTGGGAGATTTCGTGAGGACAGTAGATGGAAATAAGGGCGAGGTCATGTCCGTGAACGTCCTCCGTCAGAAGGTTAAGATCGTGGTGACTGACAAGGATGACAACAAGGAAGTTATGGAGTATCCTGTGGCTGAACTCAAGTTCAAGCCTAAGAGAAGAAAGAATTCAGAGAGACTCAGTGCCGAGGAGTACAAGGCACTTGAGGCATTGGAGGACAAGGGTGGAAAGTCCAAATTTGACGATTAAACCGGATGATAAAACGATAGAGAGTCAGGCTGTACAGGCCCGGTCCGAAGTGGTGGGCGGATCCACGGTGGAGATTAAATCTTGCGAGAGGATAGATGACCTTCAGTGCAAAGGTTACCAGATCATACAGAACAGCGGAATGTTCTGCTTTGGGATGGATGCTGTGCTGCTGGCAAACTATGTGAGATTTAAGCGCGGTGGCAGATATCTGGATCTCGGAACGGGAACAGGTATCATACCTATACTTCTTGCTGCAAAGGAGTATGGGGATGAAGCTCTTACCAGAGAGGAGAGACTTGCTGGTTTGAATGCCGATGATTATAGATCCTCACATGATTGTATTGCCGTAGATGGAGTTACTAATTCGGATGTAGGGGCGACTCAGCAACCTAGCGGTAAAATGGCAGATGGAGCACGGTTTATAGGTATAGAGCTTCAGCCTGCATGTGCGGATATGGCGGCAAGGAGTGTGAGCCTCAATGGGCTTGACGGTTTAGTGCGAATAGATAACGGAGATATAAAGGAGGTCTCTTGTAACTACAAGAAGGCCTCCTTTGACATAGTGACCTCAAATCCGCCATACATAAAGGGCAGTCACGGTCTGGAGAATCCGGATGCTCCGAAGAACATAGCGAGACATGAGGTGCATGTGACGCTGGAGCAGGTGGTGGCAGCGGCAGAGCATGCCCTTAAACCCGGCGGAAGCTTTTATATGATACATAAGCCGTTCAGACTGGCTGAGATATTTGAATGTCTGCATGAGCACAGGCTTGAGCCAAAGAGGATGCAGCTTGTACATCCTTACATAGACAAGGAGCCGAACATGGTCATAGTGGAGGCTGTGAAGGGCGGCAATTCCATGATCAAGATCGATCCGCCTATGATAGTATACAAAGCTCCGGGGGTGTATACGGAGCAGTTGCTTGCGACGTATGAGGGTACGGCAAAGAGATAAGAGGTCGCATAAGATATCTATGATTTTCAATACTCAGATGTTCAGCAGAAGAGAGGATATATATGGCAGGAAAGTTATACTTGGTGGCGACACCTATAGGCAATCTTGAGGATATGACATACAGGGCCGTCAGGGTTCTTGAAGAGGTGGATGTGATAGCGGCGGAGGATACAAGAAACAGTATCAAGCTGCTCAATCATTTTGAGATCAAGACCCCGATGACGAGTTATCATGAATACAACAAATACGACAAGGCGAAGGTTCTCGTTGAGAAGATGCAGCAGGGACAGAATGTGGCAGTCATAACCGATGCGGGAACTCCAGGTATATCTGATCCCGGGGAGGAGCTTGTGAGACAGGCTCTTGATGCCGGACTTGAAGTTACGCCTGTTCCAGGTGCCTGTGCATGTATATCGGCACTCATAAGCTCGGGGCTTTCGACAAGAAGATTTGCATTTGAGGCATTTCTTCCATATGACAAGAAGGACAGGGCGAGGGTTCTCGAGGAGATGAAGCGTGAGACTAGGACCATGGTGATGTATGAGGCTCCTCACAAGCTGAAGAAGACTTTGGCGGAACTCATGGAGACTCTCGGTGACAGGCATATAACACTTGCCAGAGAGATCACCAAGAAGCATGAGACGATAGAGCCTATGATGCTCTCTCAGGCTATAGCCCGCTACGAGGAGGAAGATCCAAGAGGAGAATTCGTTCTCGTGATAGAGGGACTTGATGTAAAGAAGCTTGAGGAGGAGAAGAAGAGTTCGTTTGAGGCTATGTCTGTGGAGGAACATGTCCAGATGTACGTTGATCAGGGCATGTCCAAGAAAGATGCGATCAAGCAGGCGGCAGTTGACCGCGGAGTCCCTAAGAGGGATGTGTATAATGCGGTGATGAAATAGGGAGCCTTGTTTCATTTTGTCTGTTGCAGTGGATGTTGGTATAATTAGAATCTTAATTAGTGTCAGGTGCGGATGAACAAATGTTTATATGTATCTGACACTTTTTGCTTTTTAAAAATCCTCTTCATTTCAGATTTATCTCCATCATTTTATCAATAAATGATGGAGATAATAATAGACATGATGGAAATAACATATCCCATATCCCCACCTTTAAAACCCAAGGTGTGCAATAAATGTTCCAATAGCATAACCTGTGCCGTATATCATAAGTGCGATCAGGCCTATAATCATTATCCTTCTTAGCAATATCTGGATTTGGGTTCCGTGATTCATCCAATTCTTGAAATCATTTCCGTTCGTTTTCATAAGCAGCCTCCTAATAAATTTTGTAATTAAAAGGTAGCATTTATAGCACAAACAGACCATAAATATATGGTTGCACTTGTGTAAACTTGTGGTTGCAGCACGCTATTTCAGGTCATTTTGTCAGATATCCGATGAATTTTCCTATTTCGTAGCCACCGAGATATATTACACTTACAATGAGTGCGACTAATGAGCAGATAATCAAGATATACAGCAACATAAATAATGTCTTTTGATTTGGGGATAAATTGGACAGAAAATTATTCCATACTAGCAGGATGTTTTTTGTTTTGTATTTATCATTTGAAATTTTGTCCGCATCGTCTGCAGTTACTTTTTCTTCATTATTTTCTTTTTTAATTCCTCTCATCAGATAATCTAATGAGACATCAAAATAATCACTCATAAACAGCAGCCTTGTCATCTCAGGATATGCCTTATCATTTTCCCATTTGGAAATCGATTGCCGGGACACATCTAAAACCTCCGCAAGCTCTTCCTGGGATAGATTATTTTTATTTCGCAATTCATACAATCGTTCTCCAAAAGTCATACCTTCTCCTCCGTGGCGCTGCCGATCAGATATCCCCATTTATATACACCCTCGGAACCCTTACCGATATGTTGCACACGATCACATCCACATTGGTATCAAGCATATTTGCCATGTCCTCGATGGACATGCCCTCGCCGAGTAGGGTTACGGTGTCGCCGCGTTGTACATCCGGGATGTCTGTGATGTCCGCCATGCACTGATCCATACATACGCGCCCGATGATCGGTGCCTCGTGACCGTTAATGATGACCTTGCCCTTGTTGGACAGGTAACGGCTGTAGCCGTCCGCAAAACCAACCGGAAGTGTTGCGATCTTTGTAGGTCTTTCGGTGACAAATGTTCCGCCGTATCCAACCTCGGATCCGGCAGGGACCTCCTTCACCATGGCAACGTATGTGTACCAGCTGAGGATCTCCTGAAGTCCTGAATTCTTCCAGTCAAAATCATCAGAAGGAGTAAGACCATAGAGGATATCACCGCATCTGACTGCGTCGAGCTGTGCTTCAGGAAGCATCAGTATGGCAGGGCTGTTGGCTACGTGGTGCTTTGGTATGACAACCCCCATCTTCTCAAGTTCATTTACGGCGTGGAGATATAGATCAAGCTGCTTTCTTGCACTTGTGTGATCCCCCTCATCTGCCCTTGCAAAATGTGTAAATATACCTGTTACGTTCAGGTCCTCCATCTCACAGATCTTCTTTATAGTGTCAAATGATTCCTGACATACCGGGAATCCTATTCGGTTCATACCGGTGTTTAGCTTTATCTGGACATTCTGTTTCTTGCCGGCTCTTCTTGCAGCGGCAGCCATGTTCTCAGCACCCTCCATTGAAAAGACAGTGAGATCAAGGTCGTACTTTGCGGCCTCGTCCAGCATGTCATCCGCTGTATCGCCAAGGATAAGTATAGACTCTGTGGCCCCTGCGTCCCTGAGCATCTTTCCCTCTTCCCAGATGGCGACGGCGTAGCTGTCTATGCCACACTCTTTAAGAGTCGGGTAAAGTCCTGCAATACCGTGGCGATATCCATCGCCCTTCATGACAGCGATAAATTCAACACCCGGTTTCAGTCTTGATTTTATGTTGGCAATATTGCTCCTGAGCTTTGCCAGATCTATAACGGCAGCAGTTCTGCCGGCAAATGGTCGGTTGTTCATGGTTATTCTCCTTCTATAAAAATTCAAGAAACATTGTATCACATATGCATGTTAAAAAGAAGAGTATGAATTTGAAGGGGCAGCACCACTTTATAACAGTAAAGTGGTGCTGTCCCAGAATATTTGTTGTCATTGAAAGCCGTGGAGGGTATAATATCGAAATATAAGAGAATTTATAAATGACTTGGAAGGTAGTATTGTTATGAGAAAAGAATATGTTATGGGTAATGGGGCCATAGCCCTCGGTGCACTTGCGGCGGGTCTGAACCTTGTGGCGGGATATCCGGGAACCCCGTCTTCGGAGATACTGGAGACAGTAGCAAAATACCCGCATGACGGAGTCCATGTGGAGTGGTCGGTAAATGAGAAAGCGGCTATGGAGGTTGCCGCCAGTGCATCATACAGTGGAGCGAGGACACTTGTGACCATGAAACAGGTGGGCCTCAATGTGGCATCGGATCCGCTTATGTCGCTGGCGTATGTCGGGATAAAGGGCGGAATGGTTATCGTGTCTGCGGACGATCCGGGACCGATATCGTCACAGACGGAGCAGGATACAAGGATGTTTGCAGACTTCTGCAGGATCCCAGTATTTGACCCGTCGACTCCTGAGGAGGCATATCAGATGATACAGGATGCATTTGACTACTCGGAGAAATACAAGACACCGGTTCTGTTCAGACCGACAACAAGAGTGTGTCATGCATACGCATCCATAGAGGTAAAAGACGAGTGGAAGGCAAAGGAATATGAGGGATTTGTAAAGGATTCAAAGAAATGGGTCATCTTCCCGAGATTGTCATTTGCCAATCATGCCATGATAGAAAAAAGAAATGTAGAGATTGGGGACGACTTTGGCAGCTACTCCATGAACACGGTGGAGGGCAGCGGCAGCAAGGCGGTATTCGCATCGGGAATCAGCTACTGCTATGCAAAGGAGACGCTTAAGAATGTGCCTGATGTGAAGCTGGTTCGTATAGCAACTCCACATCCGTTCCCTGAACAGTTCGTGAAGAATGTGCTGGACGGAGTGACGGAGGTCATGTGTCTTGAGGAGCTCAGCCCATACATAGAGAATCAGATATTACGCCTTGCAGGCAAATATCATATGGATATAGATGTCAGAGGAAAGCAGACCGGGGATGTGCCGGCGAGCGGAGAGCTTTCTACCAACAAGGCTGCGGATATCCTGTGCGATTTCCTTGACCTTGAGAAGACTTCCCAGGTGGATGTGTCAGATGCACCAGAGCTTCCTGTGAGACCTCCGGTGCTGTGTGCAGGATGCCCTCACAGAGCGTCATTTTACGCGGTAAAGAAAGCGATGGCTGGCAGAAAGAGCTACTTCTGCGGAGATATCGGATGCTATACACTTGGAAATGCCATGCCGCTTGACATGGTGGATACCTGTCTGTGCATGGGAGCCGGAATCACCATGGCGCAGGGCTTCCACTGGGTGGATGAAGACGGCGTATGCTTTGCATTTGTGGGAGATTCCACATTCTTTGCATCGGGTATGACAGGAGTGGTAAATGCAGTTTACAATGATGCGAATATGATCCTGTGTGTGCTCGACAACTCGACCACAGCAATGACGGGACACCAGCCACATCCGGGAACAGGACGCAATATGATGGGCCAGTTCGTGGACAAGGTGAGCATACAGAAGGTACTTGAGGGAATCGGAGTGAAGAAGATAGTCACGGTTGATCCGCTTGATCTTGAGGCCAGCGTGGCAGCAGTCAAAGAGTGCGCGGATATCAGGGGAGTTAAGGCGATCATTTTCAAGTCGCCTTGTATAGCCATCACCAAGCCGTCCGGCAAGATGGAGATATCCGAAAAGTGCATACAGTGTAAGAAATGTATCAGAGAGATAGGCTGCCCTGCGATCATCCTGAAGGATGGCAAGGTGGCGATAGATGAAAGCCTGTGTACGGGATGCGGTCTGTGCGCACAGATCTGTCCGGTGGGTGCGATAGGAGGTGCTTGCAATGAATAAAGATATTCTGGTCTGCGGTGTAGGCGGACAGGGAACGGTTCTTGCGTCCAAGCTCATCGCATCGGCGTATATGGCAAAGGGCGAGACGGTACATTCGGCGGAGACCATAGGTATGGCGCAGAGAGGCGGAAGTGTCACGAGCCATGTGAGGATCGGTGAGGCGTATTCACCACTCATAGCCCAGGGCGGTGCTGACATTATACTTGCGTTTGAGCCTGCAGAGGCGGTGCGCAATCTAGCTTATCTGAAAAAGGGAGGAATCGTCATCACCAACAACGTCCCGGTGAAACCGGCGACTGACTCGCTCATGAATTCAGGCTACGAGGCACAGCCGATGCTTGACTACCTGAAGGATAAATGCGATTGTATAGTCATGGACGGCGCGGCGATAAGCCGTGAATTTGGTTCGGCAAAGTTCTACAACATAGCACTTCTTGGAGTTGCAGTTGCCAGCGGCAGACTTGGACTTGACGAGGCGGATATTATTTCAGCTATTGAGAATGGAGTGAATCCGAAGTTTGTAGAGGTGAACAAGAAAGTATTTGAATATGCGATGAAGATGTAGTTGGCGATGGGCTGACCGAAGGGAAAAAGGAGAGTAAAAATTATGAAGTTAAATGACACACAGCTCAGTCAGGTGGACGCTCAGATAAAGAGACTTGTAAAGACTGACAGCTATTATGGTAAGAAGTACAGAGAGCTTGGTATAACAGATGTGACAAGTCAGGAGGCATTTGAGGAGCTTCCGTTTTCAAGCAAGGACGACCTGAGAAATGCTTATCCGCTTGGAATACAGGCTGTTCCGGATGAGGAAGTGGTACGTATCCATTCATCTTCAGGAACAACAGGAAAGCCGGTTATCATACCTTATACAGCAAAGGATGTCGATGACTGGGCAACCATGTTCGCAAGATGCTACGAGACAGCCGGAGTGACAAAGAAAGACCGAGTACATATCACACCGGGATATGGTCTGTGGACAGCCGGAATAGGATTTCAGGCGGGCGCGGAGAAGCTTGGTGCCATGGTAATTCCTATGGGCCCTGGAAATACTGACAAACAGTTACAGATGATGATCGATCTTGAAAGTACAGTTCTCACAGCAACATCATCATACGCACTTCTTCTTGCCGAAGAGATAGATAAGAGAGGGCTTAAGGATAAGATACATTTGAAGAAGGGCGTATTTGGCTCAGAACGCTGGAGTGAGAAGAAGAGAAAGTATATAAAAGAGAAGCTTGGAATAGAGCTGTATGATATATATGGACTTACAGAGATCTATGGACCTGGTATCGGAATAAGCTGCGATGCCCAGAATGGAATGCACTATTGGGATGATTATGTTTATATAGAGATAATAGATCCGAAGACCGGAAAGACTCTCCCTGACGGAGAGGAGGGAGAGATAGTTATCACTACTCTGGTTAAGGAGGGGGCTCCGCTCATCCGTTTCAGGACACACGATATATCAAGGATCATTCCGGGTGAGTGTCCATGCGGAAGAAAGCATCCTAGACTTGATATCATCAAGGGTAGAAGTGACGATATGTTCAAGGTACACGGCGTAAATATGTTTCCAAGTCAGGTTGAGGAGCTGCTTGCACTCGTGGATGGAGTCCCAAGTGAGTACACCATAAATATAGCCCATGACGAGCCTGCCAATAAGGATATCATGCTGGTTACAGTTGAGGCCGAGGGACGTGTAGATTTTGAGCAGACAGGACGTCAGATCAGAGATCTGTTCAAGTCAAGGATCGGAGTTACACCGAAGATCACTGTTGTCCCTGTTGGAACGCTGCCTAGAAGTGAGAAGAAGACGCAGCGTGTCATCGACCATCGTGAGCAGTAGGTATTTTTAGAAGGGATTTTATATTTATGAATTCAATCAATATAGCAGCTTGTATAGTTGCGTTTTTACTTGGGGTGGTGCTTTTCACTCTGGCAAATGAGATCATACTCAAGCTGCCGAACAATGAGAACATATTTAAGGGAAAGCCGAAGAGTTTTGAGAAGTTTTCTCCGAGATGCTTATTCATACAGATACTTGGCGGAGTGTTCGGAGTGCTGATGGTGTGGCAGTTTGGTGTGAGCCTTGAGGCGGTCACCGTATTCCTGTTCTTTGCACTGCTGACTATAATCACGTTTATAGACGCTGACACCATGGAGATACCATTTGTGCTGAATGTATGCATACTGGTGCTTGGAGTTATATCCATATTCACAAGAGGAGGCTTTTCACTGACGGGCGGAGATCTCTCACTTGTGAGCAGACTCATAGGAATGATATGTGTGAGTCTTCCGCTGTTCCTGATTGTTCTGGTCATTCCGGATGGCTTTGGCGGCGGAGATATCAAGCTCATGTTTGCCGCAGGATTCTTCCTTGGCTGGAAGGCTACTGTCATAGCGTTCTTCATCGGACTTATCATTGGTGGATGCCAGGGTGCTATCTTGCTGATAAGACGTAAGAAGGGCAAAGATGAGCATTTTGCATTTGGCCCTGCGCTCAGCGTAGGACTGATGATCGCGACATTTGTGGGATCACAGATGATGAACAGTTATATCAATGTAATCAAGGCATCATTTTATGCGTAGAAAACTAAATCGGCGGTGAACACGAAAATTTGTGTTCATCGCTGATTTAATTTACGCGAGCAACGAGCCAAAGTCCGTGCTTGCACGAGACCTTGGCGACTGCCGCGATAACTTGAGAAACTCGCGAAGCGTGTTTCTCATAGTTTTATATAGAGGTATATTTGCCTATTGTATATTTTCCATGTGAGGGATATACTGTAAAGAGCGTGCAATTTAACGCGTTAAAGCTTTTAATTGAAAAAGAGATAAGAGCAATTATTAAGAGAGGTTAGGAGTTACGGTTATGCCAATCACAGATTACTTAGAGAGAAATGCCAGAGAATATGGAAATGATGTCGCTTTGGTAGAAATAAATCCTGATGTGCAGGAGACGAGAAGAGTTACATGGAGAGAGTATGAACTCATAGAGTCGAATCCTACATGTCAGTACAGAAGAGAGATCACATGGAGCGTGTTCAACGAGAAGGCAAACAGATTTGCCAATCTTCTGGTATCACGTGGAATCCAGAAGGGAGATAAGGTAGGTATCCTCATGATGAACTGCCTTGAGTGGCTTCCAATATATTTCGGAGTGTTGAAGACGGGAGCCATAGTTGTTCCGTTCAACTTCAGATACGATGCGGAGGAGATCAAATACTGTGTAGAGCTTGCGGATGTCGACGTACTTGTATTTGGTCCTGAGTTCATCGGACGTATAGAGGCTGTCGTTGACGAGATAGCTGAGAAGAGAATCCTCTTCTATGTGGGCGGTAACTGCCCTACATTTGCGGAGGATTATGACAAGCTGACATCCAACTGTTCAAGTGTATTCGAGAAGAGAGACATCAAGGACAGCGATGATGCGGCTATATATTTCTCATCTGGAACAACAGGATTTCCAAAGGCTATTCTTCACAATCATGAGAGCCTGATGCATGCGGCAAAGGTTGAGAATGTACATCACGGACAGACAAAGGATGATGTATTCCTGTGTATTCCACCGCTGTACCACACGGGTGCCAAGATGCACTGGTTTGGAAGTCTGATAGTGGGCGGCAAGGCAGTTCTGCTCAAGGGAGTAAGCGCAAAGACTATACTTCAGACTGTAAGTGATGAGAAGTGTACTATAGTATGGCTTCTTGTACCATGGGCTCAGGATATACTGCTCGCCATAGAGAACGGCGATGTACATCTGGAGGATTACGAGCTGTCACAGTGGAGACTGATGCACATCGGAGCACAGCCAGTGCCACAGAGCCTTATAAAAAAATGGAAAGAGATATTCCCTAACCATCAGTACGATACGAACTATGGACTTTCAGAGTCCATCGGACCGGGCGCTGTACATTTGGGAGTAGAGAACATACATAAGGTCGGAGCTATAGGCGTGCCGGGTTATGGCTGGCAGGCAAAGATCGTGAATGAGGACGGAACAGAGGTTGAGCAGGGCGCAGTCGGCGAGCTTATCCTCAAGGGACCTGGTGTCATGACCTGCTACTACAAGAATCCAAAGGCGACTGAGGAGTGCCTGAAGGATGGCTGGCTGTACACAGGAGATATGGCTATGCAGGACGAAGATGGATTTATTTATCTTGTAGATAGAAAGAAAGATGTTATAATCAGTGGTGGAGAGAATATCTACCCTGTACAGATAGAGAACTTCCTCAGCAAATACGAGAAGATCAAGGACGTTGCGGTTATCGGTATCGCAGATGCCCGTCTCGGAGAGATCACAGCGGCCATCATAGAGGTAAAGGATGGCATGACCTGCACAGAGGAAGAGATCAACGAGTTCTGTAAAGAACTTCCAAGATACAAGAGGCCAAGGAAGATCATATTTGAGCACGTTCCGAGAAATGCTACAGGTAAGATAGAAAAGCCACTTCTCCGTAGGATGCACAAGAGTGAGAACCTTGTCGCAGCGGAGAACAACGCATAGTATGCAGGAAAGGACAGAAAGGAAAAAAGATGAAGACACCATTTATTACAAAGGCAAAGGCGGAGGAGATCATCAAGGAGATCCCTACACCATTTCACATTTACGATGAAAAAGGAATCAGAGAGAATGCGCGAAAGCTTTACAAGGCGTTTTCATGGAATAAAGGATTCAAGGAGTATTTCGCTGTAAAGGCTACTCCAAACCCAACAATACTCAAGATCCTCAAGGAAGAGGGCTGCGGAACTGACTGTTCATCACTGACAGAGCTTATGATGTCAGACAAGATGGGATTTAAGGGCGATGAGATCATGTTCTCGTCCAATGACACCCCTGCCGAAGAATTCGTGCTTGCAAAGAAGCTGAACGCAACCATCAATCTTGACGATTTCACACACATTGATTTCCTGGAGAAGTCAGCAGGAATTCCAGAGAAGATCTGCTGCAGATTCAATCCGGGCGGAAAGTTCTCTATATCAACAACCATCATGGACAACCCTGGTGATGCAAAGTATGGTATGACAAAGGATCAGATCATCGAGGCATACAAGATCCTCAAGGCAAAGGGCGTGAAGAGATTCGGAATGCATGCCTTCCTTGCCAGCAATACGGTGACAAATGAATACTATCCAACACTTGCCAAGATTCTATTCGAGACAGCAGTTGAGATCAAGGAGAAGACAGGCGTCAAGCTTGACTTCATCAACCTGTCAGGCGGAGTTGGAATTCCATATACACCGGATAAAGAGCCAAATGACATCATGGTCATCGGCGAGGGCGTCAGAAAGGTATATGAGGAAGTGCTTGTACCAGCAGGCATGGGTGATGTAGCTATCTTCACAGAGCTTGGACGTTTCATGCTGGCACCTTACGGACACCTGGTTACAACAGCCATCCATGAGAAGCACACACACAAGGAGTACATTGGCGTGGACGCATGTGCAGTCAACCTCATGAGACCTGCTATGTATGGTGCATATCACCACATCACAGTTCTCGGCAAAGAGAATGAGCCATGTGATCACAAGTATGATGTGACAGGTTCACTGTGTGAGAACAATGACAAGTTCGCTATAGACAGAATGCTTCCAAAGATCGACATGGGAGATATCCTTGTCATCCACGATACAGGAGCTCATGGATTTGCCATGGGATACAATTACAATGGAAAGCTTAAGTCAGCAGAGGTCCTGCTCAGACCAGACGGATCATGGAGGCTTATCCGCCGTGCAGAGACACCGGAGGATTACTTCGCAACCATCAATGATTTCTGGGATGTAGAGCTGTAAGATAGAAAAAAGCAGAAACAGCGCAATATAGAACAAAAGTATAAAAGCCAGACATGGACGGGATATAAGTCATTTGTATTTATGACGTGGATCGTCCGTGTCTGGCTTTTATATTGTTATACGCGCACATCAAAATGTATATACGTCACGCCGTCTATCTGCTGATTATCGAGACAAATCTGCCCATTGTACTGGGCAACAAGCTTTTTCAGGTTTGCCAGCCCGTAGCCGTGCAGCTTTCTGTTGGATTGCTTGCTGGTATATCCTGCATCAAACATCTGCTGCCTGAGCTCGTGCGTGAGCTGCTGTCCCTTGTTGAGAGTCTCAATCTCAATCTTTCCATCACTGCTTCCGAGAGTCAGACGGACCGTGTCGGTTCTCTGTGAGGCTTCGAGTGCGTTATCTATAAGGATTCCTGCAACACGGATGATATCGTATTCAGGCATGGCACTCACAAGGTCATGATTTTTTATTGTTATATCAAGCATTATGCCGAGCCTGTCCGCAATGATCATCTTACTGTGTATAAAACCCGCAACGATAGGCATGTTGATCTTCAGAAGCTCGGTATCTCTGTAGTCTGAGACGATATTTGCCGAGTAGTCTGCCAGGGCGCTGACCAGAGAGTCATAATCTTTATAGGCATAAGGAAGCATATTGATGGCGGCGAGATGATTGTTGAAATCGTGCTGTCTGCCAAGTATATCCTGTATAAGATCCGTCATCATAGGCTGGTATGTTTCGTAGCTGGCAAGGTCGTGCTGCTGCCTGCTTATCGTTCGCTGCTGATGGAGCAGTACAATATCGGTTATGACAATTATTACCACAAATGAAGCTATGTAAGGAATATATGATGAGATATCAGTTGAACTGTATTTGTACAGGCCGGTCTCAATGATGTATATGGCGAACAGATGCAGCAGAAGGAATCTGGTCAATGCACTTCCCTTTATAATATAGCTGAAGCATCTGTGAAGCGGCACAAAATGACAGATGACAGGCGCGATGAGGAAAAGTAATATTGAACTTCCCAGGGCGATTATATTCTCATTCTGTATACCAATCTTGGAGAACGCCATGAAGAAGAAATCTTCGCAGAAAGCATTGTACAGGTAGGAGATAATATATGCTACCAACGTATAAAATGGTGAGGCCTTGGTCATATACAGCATTGCCAGATAGGATAACAGGCATAAAGCTACCCAGCCAAATGCGTTGGGAAAAATGTAGCCGATAAGATTGCCACAGATAAAATACATGGATAAGCCTGCGATGGGATGCCTCAGATTCCGAAACCTGAGCCCCAGTAGAGCTGAAAACATAATGATGTCAACGACTGCTTCCAGAGCAAAGCACGCCAGATCTATAGCTGGATGTAACATGGGAAACTCCTTCAAATAAAAATTATGAATCCCCTCTGCAGAGTATTGTACCGCAAATGGAAGAAAAAATCTACATGTGATACGGTAGCACTGTTATGAACATATAGAAGAAAAAAGACTGACTGTGCTCATTTGGGAGTATAGTCAGTCTTTAAATTTGTGTAATATAAAATTATTGTTATTTTCAAATCCCAGTATATGGTTTATAATAACTTCGATTAAGCCTTTTCTGGTTCAGGGTAGTCTACACCGAAGGTGTCGACAGTTACAGTCTTCATCTTCTGTTCAACCCTAGGCTTGTCGTTGTAGTCAGTTGGTACATTTGCAATCTTGTCTACAATGTCAAGTCCCTCGATAACCTTGCCAAAGGCTGCATAGGCACCGTCCAGATGTGGAGCTGCCTTGTGCATGATAAAGAACTGTGAACCTGCTGAGTCAGGCATCATTGAACGAGCCATAGAGAGGACACCTGGCGTGTGTGCCAGATCATTCTTGAAACCGTTCTGTGCGAATTCTCCTTTGATGGAATATCCAGGACCGCCGATGCCGATTCCCTGAGGATCTCCACCCTGTATCATGAAGCCTTTTATGACACGATGGAAGATAACTTCGTCATAGAAGCCCTTCTTTACGAGAGAGATGAAGTTGTTTACAGTATTAGGTGCAATGTCAGGATAAAGCTCAGCTTTCATGACATCACCATTTTCCATAGTAATAGTAACTATAGGATTTGCCAATTATATCATTCCTTTCTTCATTGAGATATGGTTATGATAACATCACTTATATAAACAGGCAAATGAAAAAAACAAGAAGGAGAGAAAAATGGATTGGAGAAATATTGTAAGACCGATAATAATCATTGCCATTGCAGTGTGTGTGGTGGTGGTTGGCGTTCATAAGATCAAGGACACGTACACCGGTTTTATGAGAGAATACGAAGGTACAGAAGGCGGGGAGGTCGGAGAGAATATAGAGATCACGATCCCTGAGGATACTACGGTCAAGGAGGCAGCTGGAATGTTGAAGGAGGCAGGCCTTATAAAGTACAAGCTTGCGTTTCAGCTCAGAATGACAGGTTCCCAGTATAGTGGAAGCCTGCAGCCAGGAACATATACGCTTAATTCAAGTATGTCGACATTGGATATGATAAAAACTCTTTGTTATGTAGAGTCTACCAGAGAGGTGTTGTATACAATCACTGTACCGGAGGGATTTACGGTTGAACAGATAGCTGATAGATGTGAGGAAAAGGGTTTTTGTACTGCGGATGAGTTCCTTACTGAGTGCAGATCAGGAGACTTTGAATACCCATTTGAAATACCATCGACAGAAGTTAAATACGCTCTTCAGGGATTTCTGTTTCCTGCTACATACGATATATACGAGAATATGACAGCCAAGGATCTCATACAGGATATGATAGATAAGTTTAACAGTATATATACAGATGAGTACAAGAAGAAAGCCGAGGATATGGGCTTTACAGACTTTGAAGTTCTCACAATGGCATCAATCGTTGAAAAAGAGTGCAAACTTGATTCAGACAGACCGAAGGTTGCTGGAGTATTCCTCAACCGACTTAATCAGGATATGCCGCTTCAGGTGGATCCGTCAGTACTCTATGTTGTTACTGATGGACAGTACGATAAGGCTGAACTGTCGTATGATGATCTTGAGGTTGACTCACCATATAATACTTATAAGTATACGGGACTTCCGGTAGGCCCAATATGTAATCCTGGACAGACTTCAATAGAAGGGGTTCTTAACGCGGAACATCACAATTATCTCTACTATCTGACTTCAGATGAGAGTGAGGGCGCATGTATATTCAATGAAACTTATGAGGGACATCTTGCTGATATAGAGAAGGCGGACGCTGCAAAGGCTGAGAAAGAGAGTGAGGGTGATGGAGAGTAGTTTCCAAAGAGTGTAGAAGCAAGAAAATATACAATAAAATATAGTCGTTATTTTTCCAAAAGGGTATAAACTGCTTGCGATATATAAGTTTATTATATATAATAAAAGAGTATGTACCCTTTTGGGTTTTTATGCATCGAGTTATGCGCTTTTGGAGGTGCGATAGGAGGAATATTTGATGAGAAAAGTAAGTTTCAAAGTAAGAAATATCGGCTCTGAGAAATATTTGTCATATATTCTTAATGATGATTGTGAGTTTGATGAAGAATTGCTGGATTATCTGGAGGAGAACAAGATTCCAGAACTCATAGATATCATTTATGAAGAGGATGATGAGAATGATTATCTTACATATAATGTTACAGGCAGGACAACGGTAGACGCACTCCTTTCTAATACAGTAAATGCCGAGAAGATATTGGGGATAGTCAGGGGGGTAGCTTCAGGAATAGTCAATCTTCGTGATCTTGGAATCCCTGCTTCTTATGTCATATTACATAAAGGATTTACGTATGTTAATCCTGTTACATATGATGTCGGAATGCTTTGTGTTCCAGTTGAAGCCGATGCAAATATAAATGCAGAATTTAGAACATTTGTAAAGGATATACTTACAAGCGTAAAGTATGACGATAGTGAAGACTGCAACTATGTTGCAAGACTGCTGAATCTTTTAAATACAGATAAGTTTACCGTGAGAAATTTTTATTCACAGCTTACAGAACTTATGGAATCTGCAGGTATGCAGGTTGAAGAAAAGTTTTTAGATATAGATGGTGATATATCTGTATCACAGTCTACAGTCGACACATCGCCTGATACAAGCATGGATGATCTGCCTGAGTACAAGGATGTGTCATTTGGTGAGGATGATGACTCAGAGGAAGAGGATGACACAGTAGCAGATGTTGACAGTCTGTTTAAGGATCTGACCTTTGATGATTCAGAGAAGCAGGAAGAGGGGAAGTCGGTATCAGATGGCATAGATATGTCAGTGTTTGACGACAGTGTATTTGATGATCTTGAGACGGAGAACGTTGATGACGATTCAGATTATACAGAGGCACTTACATCTGATGTGGAGGTGCCGGAGCCACAGGAGCCGAAAACACAGTCTAGTCTGACAGAGGTTGCTCAGACCACAGATGGAGTCATGGAAGTTGAACTTGAGCGGCAGGAGGAACAGATACCTGTTCTGATATCCACGGATGAGGTCATGGACAATCCACCAGTGGTCAAGAATATCAAGATAAACAGAGCTAAGATAATTCAGAAGGCGGTTGTCGATGCGGAGGAAAGCAGAATAGACAATCCTACTGAGCAGATAACAGCTCCTCAGTATATGAATGGTGAGGCAGTTGAACCTGAGACTAATATGGATCCTGTCACATCAAAGGTGGAGACCGAGGAGAAGAAGGGAACTGGTAGCACAGTTGAGCTTACGGGCGGAATGAATGTCGTAAAGGATAGCGACTCAGAGGTTGCTGCAGCAGTTTCAAAGGGAGTTCCTAAGGCTATGCCTTATATAGTCAGAGTCAACACTGGCGAGAGGGTTATGATCAATAAGGCCGTATTCAAGATAGGCAAGGCTGGTCGTGGAGTTGATTATCATGTTGGCGGTAACGGTGCGATAAGCAAGGTTCACATTATAATCTACCAGAGAGAGGATGGATGTTACCTGAAGGATAACAAGACGACCAATGGTACATATCTGAACGGACAGAGACTTGATGATAATGGTGAGATGAAGCTTTCAAATGATGCCATGATAAGTATCGGCGGTGAGGATTTCATTTTCAAATTAAGTTAATATACACAGCCCACAGAGGTGGGAAAAGAGCAGGTAGTAATACCTGCTTTTGGTGTTTACTAAAGGGGGTAAAAATAGAATGAATAGAGAGAAGATAACTGTAGTACCTATGGGGGATACATATAAAGTAAATTATTGCCTGGACGTTGACGATGTCGTCGATGCCAAGGTTTACGATATGAGCAGGAGCGGACAGTTTCCACAGATGATACTTTGTAATATGCAGGAAAATGGTGGGGTGAGAGTGTTTGAGTATGATATAGATCATATGAAGCCTTTGCCAGAGATTCTCAGGTCTACTGTCGGCAAGAAAGAGATGCTTACAGTGATTTACAATGTGTTAGATGGGCTTGAGTCGTTTGGAAAGGGAATGGTTTCTCTGAGTTTTGTGGCAAAGGATATTCAGCATATTTTCGTTTCACCAGAGACTTATGATGTGGGATTTATCGTTGCTCCAGTGAATAAAGAAGCCACGGATATGAATGAGGTTAGAAACCTCATAAAGACGATAATCGTTGACGCCACATATTCGGAGAATGACGGTGATAATTATGTTGCCAGACTTATAAACCTGACTAATGTGCCGGGAACATTTTCAAGTTCCGACATGAAAAATAAAGTGATCGATCTTTTTGTGGAGATGGGCGCTAGTGTCCCTGTTGCCGGAAGAAAAAAGGTAGCAGATGATGCGTTTGCAACCAGCGGGAACAGCCATATACTCCGTTCTGATGTACCGTCTCCAAAGGTAAGCCGTCTTGGGGTTATGAGAAATAATGCCAGAATGAACGGAGGTATGCCACCGATGGGACCAAACGGAATGCCGGTGAACGGAGGTATGCCACCGATGGGACCAAACGGAATGCCGGTGAACGGAGGTATGCCACCGATGGGATCAAACGGAATGCCGATGAATGGAGGTATGCCGCCAATGGGACCAAACGGAATGCCGATGAATGGAGGTATGCCGCCAATGGGACCAAACGGAATGCCGATGAACGGAGGTATGCCGCCGATGGGACCAAACGGAATGCCGATAAACGGAGGAGTGCCGCCGATGGGACCAAATGGAATGCCGGTGAATGGAGGTATGCCGCCGATGGGACCAAACGGAATGCCGATGAATGGGGGAGTGCCGCCGATGGGACCAAACGGAATGCCGATGAATGGAGGAGTGCCGCCGATGGGACCAAACGGAATGCCGATGAATGGAGGTATGCCGCCGATGGGACCAAACGGAATGCCGATGAACGAAAATGTACCACCAATGAGCAATCCGCTTGGTGGAGCACCAGTGCCACCGATGGGCAATCCGTTTGAGACGATGCCAGAGGTTAAAGATGCTGAGAAAGAGGATGTAGAAGAGAATAAAGGCGCCGAAGAGAATAAAGGCGCTGAAGAGGATAGGGAGATACAGGAGCAGCCAAAGATGGAGAAGCCATTTGGCGAAGCCACAATACCGTCGATGCCAGAGATGAGCAATCCATTTGGTGGAGCACCAGTGCCACCAACGGGCAATCTATCTGGCGGAGTACCGGTATCACCGATGGAAAATCCGATTGAGCAGGCGCCAGAGGACAGGGCAGCTGAAGATAAAGAGAATGAGAATACAGAGGAGACATCGGAGCAGCCAGTTACAGATAATCTGATTGGTGGAGCACCGGTACCGCCGATGCCAGAGATGGGCAATCCATTTAGCGGAGCACCGATTCCAGAGATGGGTAATCCATTTGGCGGAGCGCCGATGCCACCGATGCCTGAGATGAATAATCAGTTTGGCGGAACACCGGTATCATCGGCAGTGCCAACGGGAATGCCGTTTGAGGAAGGCCCTGCTCCATATTTCATCAGAATGAGGACCGGTGAGAGAATAAATATTGATAAGGCAGAATTCAAGATTGGACGTAAGGCTTCCGAAGTAGATTATGCGATCTCTGACAACACAGATATAAGTAGAGTACATTGTGTGATAGTCAAAGACAGAGGAGTATGTTTTATCAGTGATAACAACTCAACGAACGGAACATATATAAACGGACAAAGATTAAATGAAGGGGAAAAGAGATTCCTTACAAATGGTGTAGTTGTTTTATTGGGCAATGAAGAATTTGTATATCATATAAGATAGTCTTGTCACCAATAATTAGAATGTATATTTGGAAGGAGAGCTGTGATGAGATTTAGTGCAGTATACAATACAGATGTGGGAATCAAGAAAAAGACCAATCAGGATTCGCTTGCAATAAAGATTGCAGAGACACCGGACGGACAGGCCTTGTTCTCACTTGTATGTGACGGTATGGGAGGACTGGCAAAAGGGGAGGTCGCCAGCAAAGAAGTTATATGTGCGTTTTGCAATTGGTTTGACCAGCAGTTCGCCGAGATGGTAAAAAATGAGAGCTTCAGTGAGGGAGCATTGAAATATCAGTGGCTTCACCTTGCCGTGGACATGAATGAGAAGATAAAGGCATATGGTGAACAGAATGGAATAATGCTTGGAACAACAATATCGGCAATCCTGATGTACAGAGGCAGATATTACATAGTACATGTGGGAGACAGCCGTATATATCAGATGAGCTCGACCGTGCAGCAGCTCACAGCTGACCAGACTCTGGTTGCAAGGGAGATAGCAGCTGGTAGGCTTACACCGGAGCAGGCAGAGACGGATAGCCGAAGAAGCGTTCTTCTCCAGTGCATAGGTGCATCGCCGGTTGTTGAGCCGGACTTTGTGGCTGGAGATATCCAGGCGGGTGCAACATACATGATCTGTTCAGACGGATTCAGACATAAGATCTCAAACGATGAGATAATGAGTAAGATCGGGCCGGCAGCATGTGGAACAGAGGCAGAGATGGAGGACGGATGTAAGTTCCTCACAGAGCTGGTTAAGTACAGAAAAGAAACAGACAATATCACAGTGGTTCTTATTAAAACGGAATAATGGGGAGATAAGATGACAGAATTAGGAACAGTATTAGATGGGAAATACGAAATACTAAAAAAAGTCGGACAGGGCGGAATGTCGATAGTCTATCTCGCTATGGATAACCGACTTAATAAGCAGTGGGCAGTCAAGGAGATTAAAAATGACGGCTCCAAAAGTACGGCAACTCTCTTGAAAAGTCTGGAGAGGGAGGCCAACATACTCAAAGATGTCGACCATCCGGTTCTTCCGCGTATCGTCGATATTATAAACGAAAACGGTACGATATATGTAGTGATGGATTTTGTCGAGGGAAAACCTCTCAGCGATGTGCTCAAGGCTGAGGGCGCACAGGATCAGAACAAGGTCATAGAGTGGGGCAGAGCCCTAGCGAGTGCACTGGATTATCTTCATTCCATGAATCCACCTATAATATACAGGGATATGAAACCGTCAAATGTAATGCTTAAACCTGATGGTTCGGTAAAGCTTATAGACTTTGGAACGGCAAAGGAATATATCGTTGAGAACAATGCTGATACCACAGCTCTTGGAACCAGAGGATATGCAGCACCTGAGCAGTTCGGAGATTCCCAGGGACGAGGTATATACAATACGGATGCAAGAACCGATATATATAATCTGGGTGCTACGTTGTATCATTTGGTAACGGGTAAGAATCCATGTGAGCCTCCATATGAGATAAAACCTATCAGACAGTGGAATCCAACGCTCTCGTCAGGATTTGAGCAGATAATAATAAAATGCTGTCAGCCTAGCCCGGAGGACAGATATCAGTCGTGTTCAGAGCTTTTGTATGCGCTGGATCATTACAATGAGCTTGACAACGAATTCAAGGCAAAGGCAAAGAGAAAAGTTGCAGTATTTGCAACGATGGCGGGACTTTCTATATTGTCCGGATGTTGTGCGATATTTGGCGGAGTCAAGAAGGGACAGCTGAAGGAGCAGGATTATAACAACAAGATAGCGGAAGCAGAGGACGCGGTCGATTCGAGCGACTACAACAAGGCATTTGAATGTTATAAAGCGGCTGTGGACATTGATCCTACAGCATCAGAGGCGTATATAGGATATATGGACACATATGCCTACTATTACACGGATGAGGATGTGGCTACAGGAACGGGTACAGAGACACCGGCGGAAAAGGGAATCAAGTTTGCCTTGAGGAACATTGACAAGGTAAAGGATGATGTCAAATATGAGATAGCCCTTCTGTATTTTAATGAGGTACCGGATTATAGTGCTGCGAGAAAGTACTTTAATATGGTAGGAGATACGGAAAACTTTGCAAATGATGTAAAACAGGCAAAATACTATGAGGCTATATGCGATAACAAGATAAACAAGACAGCCGATTTCAATGACAGTAAGCAGGAAGTATTTGACTTTCAGCAGTACAACAGCGACAACATAGACGATACAAATACATACAAATATGTCAATTACCTTAATATAGCAACTATATATGTAGATAAGCTTTCAAGCGATGAGGAGCTTGCGAACAGAACGATAGAACTGTTGCAGGAGGCGAGCGACAAGCTGAACGACAACGCAACTGTCCTCTCAAAGGAGTTCCCAGAGGAGAGAGGAGTTAACTATTACAGCGGTCAGTACTCAGCGATCCTGTGTTCAGTCTACACATATCTTGCAGAGAAGGAGAGCGATCCTGTTGAACAGGTAGCTTATTACAGAGAGGCTATAAACAGCATTGATTCATATCTGTCAGGATTAGATATGAACGGAGATGCTGTCACCGAGAAGACAAAGAATGTGTACGCAGAGTATTCCAGAAAAAAAGCTGAGATATATGTGAGCATGGGCGACATCAGTGGTGACGACAAAAACTATGAACTTGCAGAGAATGTATACCTTTCGGCAGAGCAGATGCTGGGTGTTGATGATTACTCGGCAGATCTCTACACGAGTCATCTTACATATCTGTATAACAGATACACGGATCTGTATGGAAGCGCTCCTGATACATGGGATAAGAGCGCAAGGAATACAGTTATTTCGGTATACAATAGTGGCAGCAGGATAAGCATGCTGGCGGATGGAAAGAAGCCACAGTGGAACACGTTGATACACAAACCGGTTATAGAGGCTATAGTTTCAGGAACCGGAAGTAAGACAGGCAAGTAGAGGGGGAAAAGATATGGCAACAATTTACAACATAATGCTATATGGCGGCCTTGCACTTGCAGTCATATTTGCCGTTACGGCAATCGTATTATTCTTTACACTGAAGATACCGAAAGCGATCGGAGATGTGACAGGCTCAACTGCCAGAAAGAAGATCGAGGAGATCAGGGAGAAAGGCTATGAAAGTGTACAGGGTGTTGGAATTTCCAAGAAGGAAGCGATAAAGAACCATACAACGAAGATTTCTGTGCGAGATGTTCAGTCATCTGAATCGAGTAAGAGAGCTGAAAAGGGAAGAGCAAATTACGAGAAGGCGGTTGCAGATATAAAGAATAAAAAGAAAAACGAAGATTATCTGAAGTCTATACATGAGGAGGCTACAGATATTCTCCATGAGGATATGCAGGAGCTGGCAAGGAACATGTACTCCGATGAGGAGGCAACGGATGTACTAATGGAGAATGAGGACAGCGAGGAGGCAACAGATGTGCTCAGAGCCGATGAGGACAGCGAAGAGGCAACAGATGTGCTCAGAGCAGAAGACGACGGCGAAGAGGCAACAGATGTGCTCAGAGCCGATGACGACAGCGAAGAGGCAACGGATGTGCTCAGAGCAGAAGACGACGGCGAAGAGGCAACGGATGTGCTCAGAGCCGATGACGACGAGGCAGCAACGGACGTACTCAGAGCCAATGACGACGAGGCAGCAACGGATGTGCTCAGAGCCGATGACGATGATGCAACCGATGTCCTTAGAAATGATGATACTGAGGCGACCAGCGTGCTGACCGGACAGTCAGATTTTACGGGAAGACTCAGTCAGGGAGAAAATAGTATGCTTAAGATGGTCAAGAACGTTGTGATCGTTCATACAGATGAGAGTATATAGGAGGGAGAAGGTATGAAAAAGATATTACATAATAAGTCATTGCTTCATCGACTTATAGCACTTGTAATGTCAGTGGTTATGGTCCTGACCCTGGTGGCGATAGATTCCAAAGTGCATCTATTTGCGGAAGAAGAGATAAAGACCGTAGATATCACTGATCTGCTCAAGGGCGATGAGACGGATATGCTTTTTGGATCCAAAGAGATCACGAAGTATAAATTTGCGAGCAAGCCGGTTGATGATGTGGATCTGAGCAAGATCGTGTATAAGTCATATACTGGTGATGATCCGGAGGAAAAACTTCCAACATCAACAGATGTTACAAAGTACAACAGCATTGGCACAGAGGAAGCGTTTACGAATGACAACAAGGTGTCTAAGTATGCGTTCTACTATGTGGAGTACAATGATGATGGAGAGATCGAAAATATCAAGTTCATGGGCAAACTCAGAGCGGTCTATGACAACAAGAATCCGGAGATAGAGAGTGTAGAGCTGACATCAAACAGCGGCAACATGATCGTGAAGGATGGATATTATCTTCTCGATGTGACTGAGGATGGAGTGGCATTGCCTCAGTTTACCATCACAGTAGATGATGGTACAGAGGAGACGGACACAGGAGTGGCAAAGGTCGTATATCTGAAAAAGGGCGAGACCACAGAGACTGAGATTGAGGAAACAGATGGAAAGTATACGTTCGGTGTCCCAGACGAGACTGGAGAATACATATTCAGAGTATATGACAAGGCAGGAAATGTAAGTGCTGACACACAGCCACTTGTTATAAAAAAGCTGAATGGCGCTCCATCGATCAGCAAGATAAATCTGAGCAGTTCAAACAACAAGGCGCAGAAGAAATTGATCAACAATATGGAATTCATAGTTTCACCTGAGACTATGACAGTTCAGGCTGAGATAAATATGTCTACAGCCGGAGACGGTGATTCGACGGTGGTTGTTGGCGCTCAGCTTTGTTACAGATTTCTTTCAGATGATAACACAGTGGATTCGCCGGAGACCATATGCGAAGTCACAAAGAATGCACAGGGCAAATACGTGGCAGAATTTGTGATCCCAGTGAATTCACTGGATAAGAAGTCACTTACAAAGATGGCTATCTGTGTAAAGGATGAATTCGACAACAGATCATGCTATACAGATCTGGAAAATCATATAGTATTTGTCAGCGATCAGTCACCGACAATCGATTTCACCAAGATGACACAGATCAGAGGCGAAGGGTATAAGGCAAAAGATGATAACAACTGGGTAAAGTCGATGTCATTTGTTATGTCGGCAAATGATGATTATGCTTATATAGACAAGATGTACTATAAAAATGGCGGCGCAGAGACAGTGATTGCGCAGGATCTGAACGTATTCAGCAAGAATGCAAAGATAGGAATAACAGGAACGGCTCATCCAGGTATAGATGCGGGCAGCATAGCCCTTGAAGATGGTCAGTACAAGCTGACATTTGGCGCAAAGGATTATATTGGCAATGATGGCACAAAGGATCTCGATGTGTATATAGACAATACAGCACCGGTTCTGAAGTTATCATCAGACGCCCCTAAGGTAAAGGTCGGTTCAAAGAAGTACTATTCGTTGTCGAAAAGCACAGATAAGATTGATGTGGCATGGGAGGATGCAACATCAGGTGTAGATGAGAGCGCTACGACTGCAGTACTGTTCAACTCAGCAATATCCTATACACTTAAGGTCAACAGGGATGAGGCAGGCAAAGGACATGTCACAATGAGCAATGCCGTGGAGAGTGGAGAGTACGCGCTGGAGATAACGATCTATGATCATGCCGGAAACAAAACGACCGAGAGCGTACCTGTATTTGTGAACAAATCAGATTTCTCTGCTGAGATCTCAGCAGAGGCCGACGCTGAGGAGATAAAGAGTGGTAAATATGTTTCTGCTGACAAGGTAGTGGTTACCGGAACTGCAGAGGGATTTTGTCTGACAACTGATGATGTTGATGTGCAGGTAGAAGTTGATGGTAAAGTTATCAATTCAGATAAGCATTTGAGCATATCAAATCAGAAGAATGGAACAGTCATATTCACATATGTGATATCAAATACCAAGAAGGAAGATATGCAGGGACATTACAAGTTCAAGATGACCGTGCGTAATCATGGTACTGATGTCACAAAGACTGCAAGTTATTCACTGGTGTATGATACCACGGCACCAAATATGACAGCAGCGGAGGTGACACCTTATAATAATAAGAAGGTTAAAGTTGCTTGGACTGCCAAGGATAAAGAGGACGTCAAGTATATTGAGATAGAAGGAACCAGAACGGTATGTGTTTACAACAAGACGACCGGAAAGGTAGATCAGACAGAGCATGAGATCAGCACATTCCGTCTTAAGGGCACAGAGACAAGCTATACATTTAAAGAAGACGGAAAATATGACATCGATATTTACGCATACGATGCCGCCGGAAATGTAAGCGACTCAGCAAATGTCAGGTTTGTGATAGACAGGGAGAATCCGGTAGTTGAGTACACAGAGAAGGTTACAGATCCATCTGCAAAGGATAACAGCGGCCAGACTATAGAAGTTACTGTACATGACTCATACAGGATAGTTAGCAGTGATGTCACTGCCACTGTATATTACAGAACGTATGACGGTGCAAGCGGAACGATGATCGGATCGCTCAAAAGAGTGAATAATGAGACGATAAAGGCGTCCATGAATCTCAAGCCGGTCGGCGGAGCGGCATCGGTCTACAGAGTCGAGGTCAAGGGTAACGATAAGGCCGGAAATGCTGTTATGGACAAAGTGGATCTTGCAAAGAACAGATATTATATCGATAAGACAAAGCCGGAGGTCAAGATCTCGCCAAAGCCGGAGTCAAAGAATGACGGTTACTACAAAGAGAATGTGTCATTTGATATCAGCATATTGGAGCAGTTTAACAGAAAGCATACACTTACAATAACTGATGCAAATGGAACCGCCCCTGAACGGACAGAGAAGTTTGAGTTCAATGAATATATGTACAGTCCGACATACAGAGATGAGGGAAGCTACGACCTTACCATAAAGGTTACAGATGCTGCCGGAAATTCATCGACAGTCGGAACAAAGTTTGTTATCGATAAGACAAAGCCTACAGTACAGCTTGGCACGGTTCAGCCTCTGAATACAGGAAATGTAACTCTTCCTGTGACACTTAGAGATAACATGGAGGGATCAAAATATACAGTCCATGTTGTCAGAACAGATGCAAATGGCAGCAAGGTATATGACGCAGACCTTGAAAACGGAACGTGGACCGGCACAGACTTCACCAAGAATTGCACATTTGCTGATGAGGGAGACTATGTGGTTACTGTATCAGCAGAGGATAAGGCTGGCAATAAGTCAGATGCGCAGATATCAAAGTTCAGGATCGACAGGACTGCACCAGTCATCACGATAAGTGGTGTAAATGACAAACAGACGACAACAGGCACAGCAACTATCAGCGTGGACGAGGCATTCTCATTTGACTATGAAGGCAGAAGTCTTGGTGCGTCAGATATAAAGGTGTCGATAACAAAGAAGACAGATGGAACAGGAGCATCAAATATTGCAGAGCTCACAGCGGGAAGCTTCTCAGGCGGCAATCCACACACAGCATCCTACAGCTTCACAGAGGATGGTGAGTATACGATCACTGCAAATGCTAAGGATCTTGCAGGAAATGTTGCAGCCAGTGCCACAAAGACTTTCAAGATAGACTCAAAGGCACCTGTCATCAAGATGTCTGTATCTGATAAGAACAGCAAGACGATAAAGAGCTACGATGCAGTGGGAAGCACAGATATGCTTGATCCAAACTACGTTGACATGTCACTGTCAGTTGAGGAGACATTCTTCAGAACAAACAATGTCAAGATAACAGTTAACAAGGATGGCAAGGATATATCAGCATCGAGCTTCACAAATTACAGCAACTCATCAGCTGTGAGTACAGGAAGTCAGAGATTTGATGAGGATGGTGTATACGAGATAACAGTCACAGCCCAGGATGAGCTTGGAAATAAGACGGATGATTACAACATCGTATTCACCGTGGACAACACAGCACCTACGATAGAGTCCACATCAAAGCTTCTCAGCCTCATGGCTAAGTCAACTGCAGGTGAGGATGGAAGCGTACTTCTCAATGCAGATGATTTTGCGGATATCCTGAACTCAGGATACGATGCACTTTGGAATGTAAACGATACATCGGTATTCGATGTAAATGTCAAGATGGATGGAGTCGATTTCATCGATTTCTCGGACATGGAAGACGGATACCACAAGATAACATTAAAGGCAACTGATGAGGTTGGACACGAGACCAGCCAGGAGTTTGGATTTACATATGATGGAACCGCACCGAGAATCATAATAAGCGGTGTGGAGGATGGCGAGACAGTCAGAGAGCCATTTGACATGACGATCGGACTTGAGAACGAGGAAGATGAGATCACATCGATCGTGATAAACGGCAATACCATCGATCCTGCTCAGTACAAGAGCAACAATCAGTACAAGATGCATGTGGAGGAGTATGATTCATATACAATAGAAGTAACAGCTACAGATAAGGCTGGAAATATCTCATCCACGGTTGATGAAAAGACTGGAGCTGTATTCACATTCAAGCTCAGCGAGAAGATCTCATCAGTCGCTTTGATACTGATAATAATAGCAGCGATCCTTCTCGTAGCACTGCTGATATTTGTCATAATAGCAGGCAGAAAGAGAAAGAAGAAAAGTGCAGCATAAATAAGATCACAGGAGACGGTGAATGTATAAAGCAGTAGTGTTTGATATGGACGGCGTGCTGGTGGACACAGAGCGGATATACCGGTTGTGCTGGAAGAAAAACGGTGTGAATATTGGTATTTCGGAAGATGATATGGAACGTGTGTGCGACCGGGTCGCCGGCGGCAATAAAACCACCAATGCCCGTGTATTCAAAGACATAATGGGTGAGGATTTTGAGTATCTTCCATTTCGTCAGAGGACGATGGATCTGTTCGATGAATACGTTGCAGAACATGGAATTGATATAAAAGATCATGTAGCAGAGACACTTGGATTTCTGAAGGATAGGGCCGTCAGGATCGCTCTAGCCACATCCACAGGCAGAGAACGGGCGATGCAGAGACTTTCAGATGTTGGTATTCTTGATTTCTTTGATGAGATGGTCTGTGGCGACGAGATAGTCAAGGGCAAGCCTGATCCAGATATATATATCCGGGCGTGTGAAAAGCTCGGAGTATCACCGGCAGAGGCAGTTGCTGTTGAGGATTCAGTAAACGGAGTTATATCAGCGGACACTGCAGGACTTTATACCGTGATGGTGGTAGATCTCATAAAGCCAAACGATATCACAGAGCAGCATGCTGATCAGACGTTTTACGATATCAAGGATATATGTAGTCTGTTTTAAAAAAGACATAAAAGATTGAAGACGGTCAGATCTGAAAAGGTTTGACCGCCTTTTTCATATTTTTATACTAATAAATCCGTGCATAATGACATATTTATATAATGAAGAAATAAATGGTGGTTTTGTAGTGGCAGGACAGAAAATGCTTGGTGTGCTGAAGGGACTTATAATATCCTATCTGATCACGATTATTCTGCTGTTTGCAGTTGCAGTCGTGGTTTATAAAGTGGGGATAAGTGATACGGTTCTGAGCGGACTAATAACGGCAGTATACATATTTGCGACGTTCCTGGGGGGCTTTGTAACGGGAAAAAAGGTTCAGGAGAAGAAGTTTGTTTGGGGGGCGCTATTTGGATTTACGTACATACTTATAGCTGTGGCACTGTCCGCGATCGTGGGAGGAGCTGAAGCGGGAACTTTGGTACCTCGCATAACTAAGTGTGTAATGTGTGTCGCCGGCGGCATGCTTGGGGCTATGTTGGCCTGAAAAAACTCTTTTACTTTATATATCTTTATGTTATAATCGCGGTATATGACATAAAAAGAGAGGTGTATCTAGAATGAAGAGAATTAAGACACTCACAAATAAGACTATGAAGAATACAATGGTCAAGGGTGGATGCGGCGAGTGCCAGACATCATGCCAGTCAGCTTGTAAGACATCATGCACAGTTGGTAATCAGAGCTGTGAGAATGTTAACAACAAGTAATTTGTAACAGTTTGTATTTGATCAGCTAAAGGGGACCGTCGTTTATGATGACAGTCCTCTTTAGTGCGTGTATAAGGGATACCGTGTGTGGTGTCTGGAAGATTATAATTCGTGTATATTTATTGAGATCCTGAGTGGATTGCAAGAAATGCGCGGATTTTGTTGAAGGAGAATTATGGTTCATCAGTACAAGAACAATGGTTATAATATAGTGCTTGATGTCTGTAGTGGTTCTGTGCATGTTGTAGACGATCTTGTCTATGATATTATTTCTTTATATGAAGAGAAGGATAAAGAGCAGATGATTAAAGCCCTGTCACAGTACGACAGCGCAGATGTCGCAGAGGCATATGACGAGGTTGCCCAGCTGGTAGAGGACGGAACGTTATTTACAGATGATGTATACAAAGATTATATTATAGATTTTAAGAAGAGAAAGACAGTTGTAAAGGCATTGTGTCTGCACATAGCCCATGACTGTAACCTTGCATGCAGATATTGTTTTGCAGGTGAGGGAGAATATAAGGGAGACAGAGCCCTGATGTCGCTTGAGGTGGCAAAGAAGTCTCTGGATTTTCTGGTTGCAAACTCAGGATTTAGAAGGAACCTTGAAGTGGATTTCTTTGGCGGCGAGCCTCTTATGAACTGGGATGTTGTGAAGAAGACAGTTGAGTACGGAAGAAGTCTTGAGGAGAAGTATGACAAGAAGTTCCGATTTACCCTCACGACCAACGGAGTGCTTCTGAATGATGAGATCATGGAATTTGCCAACAGAGAGATGGCGAACGTGGTACTCAGCATAGATGGAAGAAAAGAAGTACATGACTACATGCGTCCAACCAGAAACGGCAAAGGAAGTTATGACGTAATACTTTCCAAGTTCCAGGAATTTGCAAAGAAACGTGCTGGCAAGAGCTATTATGTGAGAGGCACTTACACTCACAACAATCTTGATTTTTCAAACGATGTTCTGCATATGGCAGATCTGGGATTTGATCAGATATCGGTTGAGCCTGTTGTGTCGCTCCCTGACGAGCCTTATGCCATAAAGGAAGAGGATATTCCAGTGCTGCTTGAACAGTACGATATCCTTGCAAAAGAGATGATAAAGAGACATAAGGAAGGAAGAGGCTTCAATTTCTTCCACTTTATGATAGATCTTGAGGGAGGCCCGTGCGTTGCCAAGAGACTTTCCGGCTGTGGTTCAGGAACAGAGTACATGGCGGTTACTCCTTGGGGAGATCTGTATCCGTGTCACCAGTTTGTAGGCGAGGATGATTTCTGCATAGGCAACGTATTTGACGGAATCAAGAATCAGGATATAGTCAATGAATTCAAACTCTGCAATGTATATGCAAAAGATAAGTGTAAAGACTGTTTTGCAAGATTCTACTGCAGTGGCGGATGTGCAGCCAACTCATACAAATTCCATGGAAATATACTTGATGCGTATGATATAGGCTGTGAGCTTCAGAAGAAGCGTATAGAGTGTGCGATCATGCTCAAGGCAGCCATGGCTGATGAAGCTGATGAAAATGATGAAGTTGACGAAAGCAAATAAGATGCTGAGGATAGCTCAGAAGACGGTGTAAGGGAGAATACATAGATTTCCTGCACAGATGAAAAGAACTAAACAACAGCTGCTGTGGTATACAGACAGTCTGTTGTCTAAGAGGAAATAAAAAGGGTAAAAGGAGAAGACGATGAAGAAAACAAAGAGAAATGCTGTGCTCGTCATCATAGCCTTTCTGCTTGTACTGGGTGTTGCTATATATACAGCGATATTCGGTGTTGCAGATAGAGGTAAAGTTGAGTACATCAAGCTTGGACTTGACCTTAAAGGCGGTCTGAGTGTAACTTACGAGATTCAGGAAGACGATTACAGTGACAAAGATCTCGAGGATACCAAGTATAAGATTGAGAAACGAGTTGAGGCATATACCAACGAGTACTCAGTATACGAGGATGGAGATAAGAAGATCACAGCAGAGATACCTGGAGTTACCAATGCGGATGAGATACTTGAGGCTTTGAATATTGAGGGAAAGCTTGAGTTCCTTGATCCTGACAACTACACAAAGTGGTCACAGGGACAGGAGTATGAGGCTGCTCTTACAGGAGATGACATCAAGAATGCCACAGCCGGAATTGACTCAGATAACGGCAATGACAATGTGGTACAGCTTGCATTCACCGATGAGGGAGCTCAGAAGTTCGCTGATGTTACCGCGGCAAATGTTGGAAAAGTAGTATACATTATATATGACAACAAGGTCGTAAGTGCACCAACAGTACAGTCAGCCATAACAGGCGGAAGCGCAGAAATCAACAAGATCGGAAGCTACGAGGAGGCCGAGCAGCTTGCTACTACTATCCGTATCGGTGCACTTCCTCTTACACTTAAGCAGGTTCGTTCCAATATAGTAGGTGCTACACTTGGATCAGATGCCATCAGCACAAGCCTTAAGGCAGGTGCGATCGGTATTGCACTTGTATTTCTTATCATGATCATAGTATTCAGGATTCCGGGCCTTGTGGCTTCATTTGCCCTGGCATTCTACACAATACTTGATCTGCTGGTTATCAACCTGTTCAACGTAACACTGACACTTCCTGGTATAGCCGGTGTTATCCTGTCAGTAGGTATGGCGGTTGATGCCAATGTAATCATATTCACACGTATCAAAGAGGAGCTGGCGGATGGCAAGTCCGTAAAACAGGCGGTAAAGGGTGGTTTCCACAATGCCCTGTCAGCCATCATAGATGGTAACGTTACAACGCTTATCGCAGCTCTTGTACTTGGAATATTCGGAACAGGTACTATCAAGGGATTTGCGATCACACTGGCTATCGGTGTTGTTCTCTCAGTATTTACAGCTCTGGCAGTCAGCCAGTCACTGCTCACAGCGCTTGTGAATCTCGGTGTTGCAGATGCCAAGTATTTCGGTGTTGCAAGAGAGCCAAAGAAGACAAACTTCGTGAAAGCAGGCAAGTTCTGTATGCTCGGATCACTCATCGTGATAATCGCATGCTTCTGTATGATGCCTGTTAACAATAAGTCAAAGGGTTCACCACTTAACTTCAGTGTTGAGTTTGCAGGCGGTACAAGCCTTACAGTAGGTTTTGACAAAGAGTACTCACTTAGCGAGGCTGAGTCAGATATAGTTCCGGTTATTGCAGAGGCGGCAGGTATCGGCGAAGCAGGTATCTCAGTTCAGACTGTTTCAGGAACAAACGAGATCGTGTTCAAGATGCCTGAGCTTTCTGATGATGGTACAGATGATTCACAGATGTCAAAGGTAAGAGCTGCATTGACAGACAAGCTTGGAGCTGATGTCAAGGAGGCAAATGTAATAAGTGGATCAGTCAGCAGCGAGATGTCCAAGAATGCTATATTCTCAGTCATCCTTGCAGCAATCCTCATGCTTATATATATAGCTATCAGATTCCATGATGTGAAGTTTGGTGCAAGTGCAGTTATCGCACTTCTCCACGATGTTGCGATGGTATTCTGTCTGTATATTATACTGAGACTTACAGTTGGTAACACATGTATCGCGTGTCTGCTCACCATAGTTGGTTACTCGATCAATGCGACTATCATCATATTCGACCGTATAAGAGAGAATATAGATATAATGAGACCTAAGAAGGCAACATATAAAGATATAGTCAATCTGAGTATCAACCAGACATTCAGCAGAACTATTTATACATCACTCACAACATTTGTTACAATATTCGTTCTGTATATCATGGGAGTGGCATCCATCAAGGAGTTCGCTCTTACACTTATGGCTGGTATAATCATCGGTGCTTACTCTTCAGTATGTATCACAGGTCCACTCTGGTACACTATGAAGACAAAGCTTGGCAAAGCCAGAAAAGACGGATTAGAATAATATCGTACGATATCGTGAAATATAATAAAAACAGGCAAATGCCTCCATGACAGTTATGTTGTGGAGGCATTTGCAGTTTACAGATGATATGATCTGAAGTACAATGACATGAAATAATCCGTAGTGAAATAGTTTGAAGTGAAATAATTCTGAGTGAAATAACCTGGAATAAAACGGAGGTGAGGACATGGTTGGTGCAGTTGTATTTGACATGGATGGGGTCATTCTTGATTCGGAGCAGCTGGTGGTGAGGAGCTGGCAGAAGATTGCGGGCAAATACGGTATAGAGAATATAGAAGGTTTCTGCATGGCGGCACTTGGACTCAACCGCGAGGCGGCAAAGAAGCTGTTTGTTCGGATGTATGATGGCAGATATGGAGATGAAGAGAGGTATGAAGTGCTCAAGGCAGAGATGGCATCAGAGTTTCACCGTGCGGCGGCGGATGGAGAACTTGTTCTCAAGCATGGAGTCGCCGATACTCTGAAGCTTATCAGGGATAAAAATATTCCATGTGCTCTTGCAACGTCCACCAGAAAAGAGGTCGTGACCATGGAACTAACCAATCTGGGAGTGATAGCTTACTTTGACAAGCTGATATGTGGAGATATGGTGGAGAGAAGCAAACCAGCTCCCGATATTTTCCTCAAGGCATGCGGGGAGCTCGGCGTAGCTCCAGAGAATGCATTTGCTGTGGAGGATTCGTATAATGGAGTCAGAGCCGCCCATTCTGCGGGGATGAAGGTGGTCATGATACCGGATCTGGTTCAGCCTGATGCTGAGATGCGAGAAAAAGCCCTTATCATATTTGATAACATGGACGGGTTTAAAGAGTATATCATGAAACTTGTCACAGCATGACGGGGATACTTAAAACAGAATAAGATACAGAAAATATATAAAAAGAACTCCTGATGCAGAGAGAGCAAAATCTCTGTAACAGGAGTTCTTTTAGTTGTTTTTAGGGTTTTAAGGGGACTGGTGAGGTCCCATATATAATATGTAAGTCCCGGCAAAGGTCTGACATATTTTGATCTAATGGGTCAGTTAGATCAATGACTCGTAGAGCTTGGTGATATCCTCCACGCTAGTCTCTCTTGGATTGCCCGGACGACATGCGTCATCGTAGGCTGACTGTGCCAGGAATGGAATATCCTCTGGCTTTACAATGTCTTTAAGGTCTGTAGGAATGCCTACATCGATGGACAACTGGCGTACTGCGTCAACTGCAGCTTTTCTGTATTCTTCCTGGGTCATGTCGTCTACGCCCTTAACGCCCATGGCTCTTGCTATCTCACGATACTTTTCTCCTGTTGCTTCTGCATTGTATTCCATTACAGTAGGCAGGATGATCGCGTTGGCAACACCGTGAGGTGTGTCATACAGTGCACCGAGTGGATGTGCCATTGAGTGAACGATTCCAAGTCCGACGTTTGAGAATCCCATGCCTGCAACATACTGACCGAGTGCCATATCTGCACGTCCTTCAGGGGTGTTTGCGACTGCGCCGCGAAGAGAGCGGCTGATGATCTCGATTGCTTTCAGATGGAACATGTCGGACAGCTCCCATGCAGCGGCTGTGATATATCCCTCTATGGCGTGAGTCAGAGCATCCATACCTGTGGCAGCTGTAAGTCCCTTTGGCATAGAACTCATCATCTCAGGATCCACAAATGCAACAACAGGAATATCCTTAGGATCAACACATACCATTTTGCGGTTCTTCTCTACATCGGTAATAACGTAGTTGATCGTTACCTCAGCCGCTGTTCCTGCGGTGGTTGGTACTGCAAATATAGGTATGGATTTGTTCTTGGTAGGTGCAACACCCTCAAGACTTCTGATATCTGCGAATTCAGGGTTGGCAATAACTATTCCGATACCCTTCGCTGTGTCCATGGAAGAACCGCCACCTATTGCGATAATGTAGTCAGCATTGGCTGCCTTGAAAGCCTCCACGCCCTGCTGAACATTCTCTATTGTTGGGTTTGGCTTGATGTTTGAGTAGATCTCGTATGCAAGACCGGCACCGTCGAGAACGTCTGTGACCTTCTTTGTGACACCAAATTTGATAAGATCCGGGTCAGAGCATACAAGTGCTTTTGCGAACCCTCTTCCAATAGCCTCTGTGGCAATCTCAGCGATTGCACCTGCACCGTGGTATGAGGTCTCGTTAAGTACAAATCTGTTTGCCATAAAATTATCTCCTCCTTCTTTGAAAAATATAGCGGCACCCCGATGATGGAATCTTGTGGCCGTATATTCCTTAGGTGTGGCGTAACCGCCAATTTATAAGTGCATATTGCACAAAAGTAATATTAAAATACTGATACTATTATAACATTTATACAAAAATAATCAATGTAAATAATAGTCAAAATGGATGTATTTATAGTCGAAATGGCATGAATTGAGGACAAAGTAAAGTTGTAATAGAGTGGATGGTTTGATAAAATGGTCAGAGAAATATAGAACGTGAGGAATAGGAAATGATGAGGTCCCCTGAAGAACAGCAGATAATAGACAGATATGTTATGAGACCTAAATGGACGATAATGAGCAAAAGAGCCGATTTTGCAGAGATAGGCAGGAAATTTGGCATAGATCCGGTGGTTGCAAGAGTCATAACCAACAGAGGGATATGCGGTGACGACAATATAAATATGTATCTGAACGGTGGGGCAGACCTTCTCCATGATCCAGGCCTGATGAAAGATCTGCCGGAGGGATGCCGGATAGTGATGGACAAGCTAGAGAATGGCAGCAGGATCCGTATCATATCGGATTACGATGTGGATGGAGTGACATCGAATTATATCCTTCTGCTCGGACTCAGGAAGGTTTGGGCACAGATCCATGGTGCCAGGCCGGAAGAGTGTGAGATCGTGGATTATGATATCCCTCACCGCATACATGATGGATATGGAATAAAGAACAGGCTTATAGATGCTGCGAAAGCGGACGGTGTTGACACTATAATCACCTGCGATAACGGCATAGCGGCATTTGAACAGATAAAATACGCGAAAACCATTGGGATGACGGTCATTGTCACGGATCATCACCAGGTTCCGTATCAGGAGAACGGGGATGGAACGAAGACATATACCCTCCCACCTGCAGATGCAGTCATTGACAACCAGAGGGTTGACTGCCAGTATCCGTTCAAGGGGCTATGTGGTGCCGGCGTAGCCTGCAAGTTCATACAGTATCTGTACAGGCTTTGTGGCATAGATGAGCGAGAGATACAGGAATTCTTCGAGGTCCTGGGACTGGCAACAAACTGCGATATGATGGATCTCGTTGATGAGAACAGGATATTTGTCAAATATGCTCTTGAGAGTCTGAAGGATAGCCGGAATCCGGGACTTAATGCTCTCATGCGGCTCAGCGGAAAAAATGAAAAAAAGATAACCACGTACGATCTGGGATTCCTCATTGGCCCATGTATCAATGCCGCAGGGCGCCTCGGGGATGCCAGGACGAGTCTGGAGTTCCTACTGGAAAAGAATGCAGCAAAGGCGGAGACAAAAGCAGCGGAGCTTATCCAGATCAACAATGACAGAAAGTCCATGACTGAAAATGGTGTAAAGCTCATAACCAAAATGCTTGAGGATGCGACGATAGCAGGGGAAATTGGCGATACGGCGACTCTTGCCGACCACGTTATAGTTGCATACATTCCGGATGTGCATGAGAGCGTGGTGGGAATAATAGCGAGTAAGCTGAAGGAGGCATACAGCAGACCTGTCATGATATTTACGGATAGTGAGCATGCGGGGATACTCAAGGGATCGGGAAGGTCCATAGAGAGTTATAATATGTATGAACATCTGAGCCGGGTGAAGTCATACTTTAGGGAATTTGGCGGGCATGCCATGGCGGCAGGATTTTCCATAGAGAGCAGTAGACTGGGTGAGCTGAGACGGGTGCTCAACGAACAATGTGCGCTCACGGATGAGGACATAACTCCGAAGGTAAGGATAGATGTCGGGATGCCACTACAGTACCTTGCAAGGCAGAGTATGCGGATAACCGAACAGCTTTACCTGCTCGAACCATATGGCAAGGGGAACAGGAAAGCGCTGTTTGGACAGGCGAATGTTCCCGTGAGAAAAGCGTCAATTTTGGGCAAAAATAGAAATTTATTGAAACTTGTGCTTGATATTGGGGAAAACCAATACATGGAAGCGATATATTTTGATCCGGATGAGTTTGTTAATAATATAAAACAGTGGTTTGGTGCGGACGAATGTGATAAAATGTTAAATGGCCGGCCGAACAAAGTGGTAATTGATATGGTGTATTATCCAGAGATAAATGAGTTTCGCAATACAAGAAATGTCCAGATAAGGCTGGAGAGATATGACAAATGTGATTAGAAACGGGAGGATAAAATGAGCGAGGTAGAAAAGTATATCAAGAGCATTCCGGATTTTCCAAAGCCGGGAATTATATTCAGAGATGTGACGAGTGTCACAGAGGATCCTGAAGGTATGAAACTTGCCATTGATGAGATGGATAAACTTCTGGAGGGTGTTGATTACGATGTCATAGCAGGAGCTGAGTCTAGAGGATTCATATTTGGCGCTCCCCTGGCATACAAGAATGGAAAAGGACTTGTACTTGTGAGAAAGAAGGGAAAGCTTCCAAGGGAGACTGTGGAGATGTCCTATGATCTCGAGTATGGACAGGCCACCATAGAGATACACAAGGATTCAATAAAGCCGGGTGAGAAGGTCGTGCTCGTGGATGATCTCATCGCGACAGGAGGAACGATCGAAGCGGCTGCGAAGCTTATAGAGAGCCTTGGCGGAATAGTTGTAAAGATGGTGTTCCTCATAGAACTTTCTGATCTGAAGGGTAGGGAGAGACTGTCCAAGTACGATGTAGCTTCAGTTGTGAAGTTTGAGGGAGAATGATCGTGACAGAATAACAAATATAGGAAGCGTGGTGATCGTATGAGTGAGACATTGGATAATATACAGGACAATATAGTGGCAGAAGAGACTAAGAAGGCAGCCGAAGCCGGCGTGATCACGACGGAGCAAGCTACGAAGGAGGGTATAGCAGCTATAGAGAAGGCACTTGCCGCAGGAAAGGCTGTTCCGCAGAATCAGCTTATGAAGATCGATGAGCAGAATAACAAGCAGACGCGCGCAAAGAGGGAGATAGATCTGTCGACACCTGCCGACTTTACTCCTCCGGAGGACCTTTACAAGGAGCTCATAACAAGGATCCTCACATATCACCCATCGGCTGATATAACCATGATAGAGAAGGCGTACAAGGTCGCTGACGCAGCCCACAAGGGACAGCTCAGAAAGTCTGGAGAGCCTTATATCATGCATCCGCTTAACGTGGCGATCATACTGGCGGAGCTTGAGCTGGACAAGGAGACCATAGTTGCCGGAATACTCCATGATGTTGTGGAGGATACGGTCATGACATCCGAGGAGATAGCCTCTGAGTTCTCCGAGGAGGTAGCTTTTCTTGTGGACGGCGTAACAAAGCTGACACAGCTCAAGATGACGACGGACAAGATAGAGGTTCAGGCAGAGAATCTGCGAAAGATGTTCCTGTCGATGGCGAAGGATATCAGAGTTATACTGATAAAACTTGCCGACAGACTTCACAACCTCAGGACGTTACAGTACCAGTCTCCAGAGAAGCAGATAGAGAAGGCAAGGGAGACCATGGATATCTATGCGCCTATAGCACACAGACTTGGTATCAGCAAGATCAAGGTCGAGCTGGATGATCTGTCAATGATGTACCTCATGCCGGAGGTGTACAATGACCTCAAGGCACAGATTGATGAGAAGCTGACGGAGAGAGATGCGTACATCAAGAGGGTGGTTGAGGATGTCAAGAAACACATCGACAATGCCGGTCTTGAGGCTGAGATCGATGGAAGAGTAAAGCATTTCTTTAGTATATATAAGAAGATGAAGAACCAGAACAAGACTCTGGATCAGATATATGACATATTCGCGGTCCGTATAAAGGTGAATACTGTCCGTGACTGTTATTCGGCACTTGGTATTATCCATGAGATGTACAAGCCTATACCGGGACGTTTCAAGGATTATATAGCCATGCCGAAGTCTAATATGTACCAGTCACTCCACACTACACTGATAGGACCGGAGGGACAGCCGTTTGAGATACAGATAAGAACATACGAGATGCACAGAACTGCTGAGTATGGTATTGCTGCACACTGGAAGTACAAGGAGAACATAACTGGTACGGTCATGCAGAAGGAGGAGGAGAAGCTCTCATGGCTCCGCCAGATCCTGGAGTGGCAGAGGGATACCGACGATAACAAGGAGTTCATGAGTTTCGTCAAGACGGATCTCGACCTCTTCGCAGAGCAGGTATACTGTTTCACCCCTGCGGGCGATGTTAAGAATCTGCCGAGCGGTTCCACACCTATCGACTTTGCGTATGCGATCCATACGGCGGTCGGCAACAAGATGGTGGGAGCCAGGATAAATGGCCGTCAGGTGCCTATCGACACAAAGCTGAACAACGGTGACAGAGTGGAGATCATAACATCACAGAATTCCACAGGTCCTAGCCGTGACTGGCTGAACCTCGTCAAGAGCACCCAGGCGAAGACTAAGATCAACCAGTGGTTCAAGCACCAGTTCAAGGATGAGAACATCAGCCGAGGCAAGGAGCTGATCCTCAGCTACTGCAAGTCCAAGGGAATCGATTATTTCATGTACTCAAAGCCTGAATATCAGGAGAAGATATACAAGAAGTATAACTTCCAGGACTGGGATTCCATCGTTGCGGCGGTGGGGCACGGCGGAATAAAGGAAGGACAGATAGTAAACCGTCTCATAGATGAATACAACAAGGATCACAGGCAGCAGACAGCCACCAACGAGGAAGTTCTTGACGAATTCTCAGTGAAGAAGAACCACGGCAACCATGTTGGCAAGGGTGGAATCATTGTCAACGGTATAGATGATGTGGCAGTCAGATTCTCAAAGTGTTGTTCACCTGTTCCGGGTGACGAGATAGTTGGTTTCATAACCAGGGGAAGAGGAGTGTCCATCCACAGAACAGACTGTGTAAACGTGTTATGCATGAGCGAGGCTGACAGGGCCAGAGTCATAGAGGCAGAGTGGAAGGACGATGCCGTGGCAGAAGGCACATACATGACAGAGATAAATATATATGCTGATGACAGGAACGGAATCCTGTTTGACATTACCAAGATACTCAGCGAGGCGAATATCAATGTCAACAGCATAAACAGCCGTACAAGCAAGCAGGGAAAGGCAACGATCACTATATCATTTGCAATAAAGTCGAAGGAACAGCTGAATACTATCATTGCGAAGATCAGAAATGTCGACAGTATCATTGATATAGAGAGAACAACCGGCTGATAAAAGGACTAATGTCCGATCGGAGGAAGGGAAATATTATGAAAGGCTACATGAAGAGATATGTTTCGCTGGTATTGGCAGTGATGATGATACTTGGCATAATGAGCTGCCCGGGAGCCGTGAAGCTCCACGTAGATGCAGCCAACGGTACATCTCAGAAGAATACAGCTACGGACACAGATGCCGTCAGCATAAGTGGACTCAATGCGGTTCCAAAGAGTGCTTCATCTATACAGCTAAAGTGGAAGACGATTGCCGGGGTGGATACATATCGCATATATGTATATGATGTGGCGAAAAAGGCATATAAAGAAAAGGGACGTACACAGACAGGTGCTTATCAGGTAAGCGGACTTGCAAAATCGGGAAATGAATACAAGATAGCAGTGAGAGGATACTCGGCTGATCAGGGCAGGATCGTGGCAGTCACGCCTCTTGCCACGATAACTTCAAAGACTCTTCCGGGTAGTCCGAAGCTCTCAGAGCTTGGAGCTAGAAGCACTTCAAACACATATATAAAGTGGAATAAGGTCACAGGGGCTGATGGTTATCAGGTGTACAGATACAACCGTGCATCAGGAAAGTGGTCAATGCTGACAGAGACGGCTGGGCTCGTGTACAAAGATACAAACAAGACGTCCGCAAAGGGATACACATACAAGGTAAGAGCATATATGAAGTACAAGGGACAGCGGTATTACGGTGTATATTCAGCCGGACTCAGGACGGCGACTGTGCCCAAGTCTGTACCGGAGTCCATGTGCTATGAGAATTATGTGCTCAAGAAGAATAGGCGCGGTATGTATGAGATGGCTGGCACGGATGCACCATATATGTACATACACGGATATAAACTTGAACTGACAAAAGCCAAGGGAAGTACAGGATATGTGATATATTATCAGGATGTCCGGGAAATTTCCCAGGAAAATGTTAAAAAATCAAAGGTACTCGGATATACGAGATCGTCTGTCCTGAATCTTGGCAGAACGACAAGAAAGGGATACAAGAGAGTGTTCTGGGTAAGCTCATATTATGTGTATGGCGGAAAGAGATATGTGAATCCATCCAGGATGCCGGTGACAAATGAAGGCGTCAGATACACATACAAGAACAGACTGGGAAAGGTCACAGGGATAGAGGAGTATGAGTACGGTGCTGTGGACAGACAGATATCTCAGGTGAGATACTATACTTCCAGAGGCAGACTGAATAAATACGAGATGTATCTGTACAACAAAAATGGTTTTTCATATGGAATCAGAACGTACAATGCGTCCGGAAAACTTATAAAGACAGAACGTTTCAAATAAGCATTTAATAAAATGCAGTTTTTTCAAGTAAACGCATGAACGGAGGATTTATGGCAGAGTTAAACATAGACGCATATGAACTGGGGGGATTTCAGACCAACTGCTACATCGTGTCAAATGCAGACACGGGCGAGGCGATAGTTATCGATCCCTCATGGAATGCGGCATTTATCAAGGGCAGACTGGACGAGAGAAAACTGAAGTGCGTCGGAATATATCTCACGCATGGACATATAGACCACATGGCTGCAATGGACGAGATCAGGGAACTCACCGGTGCTCCGACTTACGCATCGGAGGATGAGGAAGAAGTCCTTGGCAGCAGCAAGGTGAATCTCTCTGCTATGATGACGGCGGTGTTTGGCAAAGTGGTCGAGACTAAGGCAGACAACTATCTGACCGAGGGCGATGTGAAGAAGATACTTGGCACGGAGATGAGATGTATAAGTGTTCCGGGGCATACCAAGGGCGGAATGTGTTATTATTTTGATGAACAGCATATACTGTTCTCAGGTGATACACTGTTCAAATACAGTGTTGGAAGATCAGATTTCCCAACGGGGGATGAACATGCCCTGCTTGAGAACATACGCGAGAAGCTGTTTGTCCTGCCGGATGACACGGTAGTATATCCGGGACACGGTGACAAGACACAGATTGGAAAAGAGAAAAAGATGAATCCATTCTTTTAGCATAACGGGGGTGTAAAGCCTCCGTTATACTATATGAGTGAGACAGGTGTGGGATTTAGATAGAATGATTTTACTGATTCAGAATATTGAAGATTATAACAATGATTTCAGAGTGAGCCTTCAGGCATTTTACGGCGGTGAGAGGATCATCGTACCTGAGATATTTGAGAAGAAACCAGAGCTTAAGAGAGAAGTGGATAAGGTGTTTGCGGCGGATATCCGGGAACAATCTATAGAGATAAAGATGTATGCCGGGACTTTGGAGGATGACGGCAAAGCAGAACTTGCAGAAGCGGTCATAGACGCCGTTATTTCAGGAGAAAAGCCGGACGAGGCGCCCGTGTGCAGCAACAGAGTGGATATAGACGGTGACAGCAGAGATAAGGCTGTTGTCAGAAATCCGCTCAAGCTTGCCATATATGAGATGCTTTCGGCTTATACGGGAAGGACACTTCCGTGGGGGTCGCTCACCGGAATAAGGCCGACAAAGATCGCTGTAGCCCAGATAGAAGATGGTGAGGACAGGGAGTCTGTTATCTCGAATTACATCAATGTTTATGGAACATCCAGGGCAAAGGCTGAGCTTGCATTTGACGTGGCTGGTAGAGAGAAGATGATCATAGACTCCGTGGCGGAGGAGGATGAGTACTGCCTGTATATAGGCATACCGTTCTGTCCTACCAGATGTCTGTACTGCTCTTTTACCTCATATCCCATAGCTGTGTATAAGGACAAGGTGGAGGCTTATCTAGATGCTCTTGAGAAGGAGATGGAGTATGTTGCAGAAGCCTATAGCAGGAAGAAGCTCATATCCATATATATAGGAGGGGGAACCCCTTCATCCATATCGGCGGAGAATATGGACAGACTCTGCGGCATGATCGAGAGGGCATTTGACCTTAGTTATGTCAGGGAGTTTACGATAGAGGCAGGAAGGCCGGACAGCACCACCTATGACAAGCTGGCGGTGATGAAGAAACATGGTGTGACGAGGATAAGCATCAATCCGCAGACCATGAATGAGCAGACACTCAGGACCATAGGAAGGGCACATACTCCTGATCAGACTAGAGAAGCTATGGAGATGGCGAGAAGAGTTGGATTTGACAATATCAATATGGATCTCATAGTGGGTCTTCCGGGGGAGGATACAGATGCGGTTGAGAACACCCTGAGACAGATAAGGGAGCTTGCACCAGAGAGCCTGACAGTGCATACACTGGCAGTAAAGAGGGCTGCGACATTGAATATAGAGATGGACAGATATAAGGATCTTTTGAAGAACGACATAGAGAGCCAGCTTGATGCGGTGACGAGGGCGGCTGATGACATGGGGCTCAGTCCGTATTATCTCTATAGACAGAAGAACATGACAGGTAATCTTGAAAATGTGGGATATTCAAAAGAAGGTCTAGAATGTCTCTATAATATACTCATCATGGAAGAGAGAACTGATATAGTGGGACTCGGCGCAGGAAGTTCCTCAAAGCTTGTGGTGAGACCCGGACATGATGGCGTCACAGAGGGAACCCGCATAGACAGGATAGAGAATTGCAAGAGTGTTGATGATTATATATCGCGTATAGATGAGATGATAGCAAGGAAAAAGGCGGGATTTATATGGGATTAGCAGAAGTGGTAACGGAGAAGAACCTGGAGGACTGTTACTCTGTGGATATGAATGATGCGGTTAGGCATGGCATGTGCGTCAGTATCCTGTCGTCTGAGCTGGCAAGTGAGCTTGGAATGGACGACGCATTTATCCACAAGGTGGCTGTGGCGGGAATGCTCCACGATGTGGGCAAGCTCCAGATCAGTCCGTATATATACGGACGCAGGAGAAACACCATGAAGATAGAGGAGATGCAGTATGTGCGCCTTCATGCAAAGCTCGGCGCTGATATACTGAGCAGAGAGGGCTATGATCAGGATATAGTAGACATGGTCCACTATCACCATGAGAATTATGACGGCTCGGGTTATCCATACAGGATGCGCGGGGATGAGATACCCATAGGAGCCCGCATAATAAGGGTATGTGATGTATTCAGCGCTCTTGTGAGTGACAGACCATACCGTAGGGCATTTGACGCGGATACGGCGTTTGGGATGGTCATAGACGAGGTCAGACATTTTGATATGAAGGTGTTTCTAGCATTCCAACGCATGATAAACACGTCGGATGTGATAGAACGTATAGACTATGTGCTCCATGGAAGCATACCAGGTCTTGACGAAAAGTGAAAAAAGTGTATAGTGACATAAGGAAGTTTTTTAATAGGAGGAACAGCAAAAGATGGCAGAATCTATGCAGGGGCTTAAGAGAAGCCACAGATGTACAGAGGTAAACAGCACAAATATCGGAGAGAAAGTTACGGTTATGGGCTGGGTTGCCAAGAGTAGAAATAAAGGTGGAATAATATTTGTCGACCTTCGAGATAGAAGCGGAATTTTACAGGTTATCTTCGAGGAGGCACAGTGCGGAACAGAATGTTTTGATAAGGCAGGAAAGCTCCGTTCAGAGTTTGTTGTTGCCATAGAGGGAACAGTTTGCAAGCGTGCCGGTGCGGTGAATGAGAATCTCGCCACAGGAGATATAGAGGTTGTTGCGACAAGCCTTCGTATCCTGTCAGAGGCGGAGACACCTCCATTCCCTATCGAGGAGAACAGTAAGACTAAGGAAGAACTGAGACTTAAGTACAGATATCTGGATCTTAGACGTCCTGATCTTCAGAGAAATCTTATGATGAAGAGCAAGGTTGCGGGCATTGCCAGACAGTTTATGGCAGATGAGGGATTCCTTGAGATAGAGACCCCTATGCTGACAAAGTCAACACCGGAGGGAGCCAGAGATTACCTTGTGCCTAGCCGTGTGCATCCGGGTTCATTCTACGCCCTGCCACAGTCACCACAGTTATTCAAGCAGCTCCTCATGTGTTCAGGATATGACAGATATTTCCAGATAGCCAGATGTTTCCGTGACGAGGATCTTCGTGCGGACAGACAGCCTGAGTTTACGCAGATGGATATGGAGCTTTCATTTGTCGATGTTGAGGATGTAATAGATGTAAATGAGCGTCTTCTTGCAAAGCTTTTCAAGGAGGTGCTTGATCTTGACATTCAGCTTCCTATCCAGAGAATGACATGGCAGGAGGCTATGGACAGATTTGGTTCAGATAAGCCGGACCTCAGATTCGGACTTGAGCTTAAGGATGTGAGCGACATAGTTAAAGACTGCGGATTTGGCGTGTTTACAGGTGCTCTTGAAAATGGCGGTACAGTACGTGGTATCAACGCCGAAGGCCAGGGCAGCATGCCTAGAAAGAAGATAGATGCCCTTATCGAGTATGCAAAGACATACGGTGCAAAGGGACTTGCATATATAGTTATCAACGAGGATGGCAGCTACAAGTCATCATTTGCAAAGTTTATGACAGATGAGCAGATGTCAGCCCTTGTAAATGCAATGGAAGGAAAGCCGGGCGACCTTCTCCTCTTTGCAGCAGACAAGAAGAAGGTTGTATGGACAGTCCTCGGAGCGCTCAGATGCCATCTGGCAGAGCTCATGGGACTTGTTGACAAGAATGAGTTCAGATTCGTGTGGATCACAGAGTTCCCACTCCTTGAGTGGTCTGATGAGGAGAACAGATTTACAGCTATGCACCATCCGTTCACAATGCCTATGGAGGAGGATCTTCAGTACATCGATTCTGATCCGGGCAGAGTTCGTGCAAAGGCATATGATATCGTGTTAAATGGTAATGAGATCGGTGGTGGTTCGGTGAGAATCCATCAGAACGATGTACAGGAGAAGATGTTTGAGTGTCTTGGCTTCACAAAGGCTCAGGCGCATGAGAGATTTGGATTCCTTCTGGATGCGTTCAAGTATGGAGTACCACCTCACGCAGGACTTGCCTATGGCCTTGATCGTCTGGTCATGCTCATGGCAAAGCAGGATTCTATCCGTGACGTTATCGCATTCCCTAAGGTAAAGGATGCATCATGTCCAATGACAAATGCGCCTGACCGTGTGGATGACAAGCAGCTCGCTGAGCTTGGAATCGAGGTTTCTCCAGAGGGGGAAACTAAGGAGTCAGAGAATATTACTGAGTAAAAAGTCACAGTATAAATAAATCATCGATATTTAATAAATTGATGCGGAACAGGCTATCTCTGTTGATTTGCCTTATTTGCCGGATATCTGGCGGATAGGGTAAATCAGCATAGATAGCCTGTTTTTGTGTCTTCGGATTTAACAGGGGAGCCTGTTTTTGCGTCTGCTAATTTCATGCAAATTTCATACCATGCAGCATCCTGCGGAAAAAGGAGGATATAAACACAAGCATAAATATCTGTTTGCTGGCATATATATAATATCGGAGGTGAAGCGCATGGAAGGTGAGAAAGCGTATAGATATGGCTGGGTCTGCGGAAGGGTGATGCTGATCCTTGCTATGGCATTTGTAGTTTGTGAGCTGTGTGCCGGCTGCGGCAGATTTGACATATCGGACAGTGGGGAAAAACTTGTATATGACGTGTGCGATGACACTATGCTGCCGGAGGAGTTGTCTGCAATAATAGAGAGGAAGAAAGAAAAACCGTTCAACATGGTGTATTCCAATAATACATATACATATATCGTAGTCGCTGCAGGCATGCAGGAGAGGGATGACGTTGGCGTGGAACTTGAAGAGATGTACAAGGATGATAATGCCGTTTACGTCAAGACTCTGCTCAGGCAGACAGCCACGCCGTCAGATGGGGTACGCGGGGATGGAGTGTCATTTCCATATACTGTAATAAGGATAATGAAGATGGATCTGCCGGTGGTATTCAAATAAATAACCTGAACAAATATAAGGAGTGGTAAAAATATGGAGCTGACGAAGAACAGGATCACAACAACCAATCTAAAAGCTGCAAAATATATGGAGTTCACAGTGGATGAAGATTTTAATGTGCCGGACGCAAAGGGCGATATAGATAGATTTATAGCCAGCAAGGGGCAGATCACTCTTGATGAGACGGAGGTACTTGACGGAAGAGTCAGGATATCTGGAAACGTGAGCTATGCTATTCTGTACCAGACGGATGCGGATGGAAGCACGTTTGAGAATCATGAGGGCGAGATACCATTTGAGGAGGTCATTAATGCTGATGGACTTGTGCCTGGGGATAAGGTGTCGGTGCAGAGCAGCCTTGAAGATCTGTACGTTACGGTGATAAATTCCCGCAAGTATGAGGTCAGGGGGCTGGTTCAGGTAAAACTGTGGGCGTGCCAGCAGATCACTGCGGAGGGCGCTACTGGAATCGCAAATGGTTCAGGTATCGAGTGTATGACGGAGAAGGTGTGTTTTACAAATGTAGTGGCATCGTCAAAGGATATTGTGAAGATCAAGGAAGATGTTGAGATTCCTGCCAGCAAGCCGGATATAGGTCAGATCCTTTGGGATCAGGTGACATTTGCCGAGATGGAGAGCCGGGCTACGGATATGGGCGTACATATAAGTGGCAGAATGGATATATTTGTCATATATAAGCCTGAGGATGAACTTGCTCCTGTCCAGTATGTAAATGCCTCCAGAGAGTTCCAGGACACGATAGGCTGCGATGGCATAAATGAAGACATGGTGCTTGATGACATAATATCAGTGGGGCGCGGAACCGTGTCGGTGAGGGCTGATGACCATGGCGAGGACAGGATACTTCAGGTGGAGAGCAGTCTCAATGTCGATGTGAAAGTGTATGAGGATGTGGAGACAGAGCTGCTTCGCGATATGTTTTCCTATTCGGCCGATGTGGAGCCGGTGAGGTCCAGCTTCAGCTATGAGAATCTACTCATGAGAAATAACGCAAAGACCAAGGTCGTAAAAAAGGAGAAGATCAAGAGTAGCCAGCCGCCGATCCTCCAGGTCGTTAATATCACGGGAAATGTGGATATAGACGAGGTGAGACCATCGGATGACGCAGTGATAGTTGAGGGGGCCGTGAAGGCTGCGGTTATGTATGTTTCCTCGGATGATAGCAGACCGCTATGCCAGATGGAGATTGCGGCGCCGTTCACATACCGGCTCGAGACAGTTCCGCTGAGATCGCAGGATTCCATCAGAATAACGCCCGCACTGAGTCAGATATCGGCGTCCCTGCCGGGCAATGATGAGGTGGAGATCAAGTCTATAGTGGATATGGGGATGACTATATTCACCAGGAAAGAAATTGAATTTATAGATGATATGACGATATCCCCTGTCGATATGAAGAAAAAGGCTGCATCGCCGGGGATAGTGGGATACGTTGTCAAAGATGGGGACAGTATCTGGTCCATTGCGAAGGAATATTATTCCAGTCTGGACTCTATTAGAAAGATGAATGATCTGGAAAATGACAATATACAGAAAGGAGATAAACTAATAGTGGTAAAATGCGTGGCACAGTCGTGATGTGTCAGAACTATTACCTGGAGGTTTTATCTGGATTTTTAGTTAACTTTTTATCCAGACTTTTATTTGACGATTTATCTGAAGCTTTATGTGATGGATTATCTGAGGTCTTCCAGCGTATACTGTATCTGCTGTCGGAACAGCTTTTCTGGGAGACTGCAGTTTCCGCTGACGCAAGTTCATTGTATGAAGATGGCATATCAGTGAGCCCAAGAATATAATCGGTAGATACATTATATAATTTAGCGAGATATATCAGATGGCGTATGGGCATGGCGCTTGCATCCCGTTCGTAGCGGGCGTACATAGTCTGAGAGGTACAGAGATAATCGGCAACATACTTCTGTGAATAATCGTGGTCCTCCCGCAGTCCGCGTATGCGCTGTATGTACTTTTTATCATCATCAAAATATGTATAATTCATGCAATCACCCGAAAAAAATGATAGCATATGACGGGGTGACGCTTTGGATTCTAGTAAATATATTTACTAGACAAAAATAAAAGAAAACCCGCAAATTATCACTGTTAGATATTATTCATATCTAAGGGTGATAACCAGCGGGTCATATTATTTGTGCTTAATTCTGGGTGGTTGACTGTTCGCTGTATTCCGATCTGTCTGGAAGAAGTCTCTTGAACAGAGGTACAAGCTGGGCTGCTACGACAGCCTTGACGAGGTCAAGTGGGATAAATGCAACGAAGCCAGAGATGAAAGCTACCTTCCATGTGAGGTTTCCGTTAAACTTCCACCAGATCATTCCGATCACATCTATTATCACTGCGCCGAGAATGGCAAATACAGTGTACTTGATCCGGTTGTATTTCTTTCCCTTTATGAGTCCGATAATTATGGAAGCGATGATGAATGAGAATGTATATCCGCCAAATACTCCAAACAGATATCCAAGTCCTGAACCGCCTCCGATAAATACAGGAACTCCTATAGCACCAAGGATCATCCACAGCGCGATTATTATAGTAGAATCCCTGAGCTCAAATACAAGGGCAATCAGGATGATCATGAAGTTGAGCAGTGTGATGTGCGCTGCATTCGGAAGCGGTGTAGGTATGCTAAGATATGCAGAGACACACAGGATAGCGGTAAACATTGCCATCATGACCAGCTCAGTTGTCGTAAATTTGTTTTTCATTGTATAGTCCTCCAATTTGTAAAATGATTAGAACATTTGATATGCCTGTTGTGTGTAGGTGAGGCCTCTCGGCTATTCATAACAAAACCAGGTAGCTCCAGCGGGCTGATGCTGAATACTGCCTGGAATGTTAACCTATACACAAGGGCTATAGTTGACATTATATAGGGCTATGCCAGAAATGTCAACTATAAAAATAAATGCAGGTTAACATTTACAGTTTATATTTGTTAAGATACTATGGAATGGGGCTGGCGCTTTCACACTTGTAAATTCTTGTCATATGGTTTACAATGTATAAAGGCAATGAGGAGGTAAAGCTTATATGAACAAGGATGATTGTATTTTTTGTAAGATAGCCAACGGCGAGATTCCATCAGCGACTGTATATGAGGACAGTGTGTGTAGAGTTATCCTGGATGTGAATCCTGCAAACAAAGGCCATGCGCTTATAATCCCGAAAGAACACTTTGACAATATATATAGCATAGATGCTGAGACCGCAGCCAAGATATTTACCATAGCTACAGAGGTAGCAAAGGCTCAGAAGGCGGAGCTGAATCCTGATGGTTTGAATATATTACAGAACAACGGAGAGGCAGCAGGTCAGACAGTATTCCATTTCCATATGCACCTTGTTCCTAGATACATCAAGGACAACGTAACAATGACATGGATACCTGGTAAGGCAGACACAGAGGAGCTGTCTACATTGTCTAAAGCGCTCAGAAAGAGAATTTAGGCAATTTCAGATAGAATATATAAGTTTTGTGAGAAGAGCAGCACATGATGAACATAAGTCATGTGCTGTTTTTCTTTAGGCAGGGGAATTCATGGAGAGAAATATAACAACCGGTCAGGAAAAACAAAATACAGGGATAAGAATACTGTCATCAAATGCATTGAAAGTCATAGCATGTATATGTATGCTTATAGACCATGTTGGACTTGTACTTATGTACAATAAATGGTATATGCGAGCCGTTGGGCGTCTTGCATTTCCAATATTTGCATTCCTAATAGTTCAGGGGGCTGCACATACATCGAATATCAGGAAATATATTTTAAGACTTGCCGTATTTGCGTTGATATCAGAGATCCCGTTTGATCTGGCGATACATGACAGGCTGTGGTATCTTGGAGCACAAAACATATTCTTTACACTGACAGCTGGACTGTTTGTCATATATTGTATGGAGAGCCGAGGACCGCTTGGAAGGTGGCGGGGCGAGATTGCGCTGGCCACAGCACTTCTGGCGGAATTTCTGAGGTTTGACTATGGAATGGCGGGAGTGGGAGTCATAGTCGTATTTTATTGGTGCGATAAAGATAGTCGGGCTGAGTTGCCTACAGGTGCAGATTCTGCTGTAAAATTGTCGTATTTCAGTCTCAGACAGAATATTGAGGTGGTCATAATAAGTGCTCTTACATATATACTCTGCCTTGGCATGAGACAGCTGTATGCACTGCTGGCGCTCATCCCTATAAATATGTACAACGGAGAGCGCGGAAGATGGAATTTGAAATACGTGTTTTACATGTTTTATCCGGCGCATTTGCTCATCATATGGTTTATATGGATTATATGGAAAAAATAACTGTTGACTATTGGCTTTAGATGATATAGAGTAATGATTGCATTTTATAAATATTAGAAAAACGCTCTTATTCAGAATGGTGGAGTCATAAGGGACTGTGAAGCCATGGCAACCCCGATGTAAGATATCGGAAGGTGCCGACCTGAGCGACGCGGACGCCGGCAAAGCATATTTATATATGACTTGCTGAGTGACCTGTGATCGAACAATGAGAGGCTTGACAGACACGATCAAACCGCTCATACGAAGCGGTTTTTCTTATGTACAAAAAGAAAGGAAGTAGTAAAGGAACAGTATGGAAAGAAGATTATTTACATCGGAATCAGTAACAGAAGGACATCCTGACAAAATCTGTGACCAGATATCAGATGCAGTACTTGACGCACTGATGGAGCAGGATCCAATGAGCCGTGTTGCCTGTGAGACATCCATAACAACAGGTCTTGTACTTGTCATGGGAGAGATCACAACCAACGCATATGTGGACATTCAGAAGATAGTCCGTGAGACGATCAGAGAGATCGGATATGACAGAGCAAAGTACGGATTTGACTGCGATACATGTGGCGTCATCACCGCTATAGATGAGCAGTCATCAGATATCGCTATGGGTGTTGACAAGGCTCTCGAGGCAAAAGAGCATCTCATGAGCGAGGATGATATCGAGGCTATAGGCGCTGGAGATCAGGGTATGATGTTTGGATTTGCCACAAATGAGACACTTGAGTACATGCCATACCCAATCGCTCTTGCCCACAAGCTTGCAAGAAAGCTTACAGAGGTGAGAAAAAACGGAACACTCCCATACCTTAGACCGGATGGAAAGACACAGGTTACAGTTGAGTATGATGAGAATGACAAGCCTGTAAGACTTGACGCAGTTGTTCTGTCAACACAGCACGGAGAGGAAGTCAGCCAGGAGCAGATCCACGCTGACGTGAAGAAGCATATATTTGACGAGGTCCTTCCACAGGAGCTCATTGATGAGAACACAAAGTTCTTCATCAACCCAACAGGAAGATTTGTTATCGGCGGACCAAATGGTGACAGTGGTCTCACAGGACGTAAGATCATCGTTGACACATACGGCGGATATGCCCGTCACGGCGGCGGAGCATTCTCAGGCAAGGATTGTACCAAGGTTGACCGTTCAGCGGCTTATGCGGCTCGTTACGTTGCCAAGAACATAGTTGCAGCAGGTCTGGCAGACAAGTGTGAGATACAGCTTTCATATGCCATAGGTGTTGCAAGACCTACATCGATCATGGTAGACACATTTGGCACAGGAAAGCTTTCAGATGAGAAGCTTGTTGAGATCATCAGAGAGAACTTTGACCTGAGACCAGCCGGAATCATCAGAATGCTCGACCTCAGAAGACCTATTTACAAGCAGACAGCAGCTTACGGTCACTTTGGAAGAACAGACTTAGATCTTCCGTGGGAGAAGCTTGACAGAGTCGATGCACTGAAGGCATACCTCTAAGATAGAAAAGATTAAACCGGCTTCAGCCCTTTATTATCAGGGCTGAAGCCGGTTTTTATCAACACATTTTGTTCTATATATCACACGTTTTGTCTTATAGGTCTTAGCTCTTATATTTCTTTGCGGATTCCAGAGCTGCATCTATCTCATCGAGGGATGCCTGTATCTGGCGCTGCTTCTCTTCGTCTGTATCAGATGTGTCAACTGCTTCATTTGAATTATCCGAATTATCCGAATTGTCCGAATTATCCGAATTGTCCGAGTTGTCCACACTGTCCGCACCGTCGTCCATATCATCAAAAGCTGAATCATCGTAGTCATCAGTGTGGATGTAATCATCCTCATCAGGTGATACCTGATTGTCATAATCTGAATCTGCGTAGCTCTCATGGGTATTGTCGTCAGGGAAGAGAGCCTTATCGCCTATAATAGGATTTGCAGCATTGTGTGACGAGAGCCTTATGTGCTCTGGTGTGTCTGCAGTCTTTTCGGCTGCCTGTGTTTTTGCTGCTTTCTTATCCTCATCCTTCTTATCCAGGCCTTTCTTAAGTCTGTCGATCTGAGATTCATAATCAGTGATCATGCCCTTGAGTGAAACTGCAAGAATGACGATAACCACCACAAGGATAACGAGAACGATTATGGCTATGAGCATTATCACAAATTTGTTCTTGCTCATGAAGTTTGAGAGGGAGTCGGTTCCGGTACTACCGAGAATGTCTGCCGCATCAAGGAATGTTCCCTCCTGAGTGTTAAAGTAATACCATCCCTGATGTCCATCGGTGTTGGCTGCGTACAGCAGTACTGTGTTTCCGTCTGTGCCCTTCATGTAGGCTTTGACGTCTGTGTCATTGAGTTTGATCTTAACTGGAAGATATGCTGAAGGAACTTCAACTGCGTCAGGCTTGCTGACGATGTAGTATGTGTTTCCGCTTGAATGCACGCTGACGAGAGTGTTGTCTGGAATATTCTCAGATTCGGTGAGTGTTCCGACCTCATTCTCCTCGCTGACTGTGGTGCTGTCATATGTTTCGGTATCGGATAATGGAGAGTCAGAGGCTACCTCACTTGCAGGAGCGGCAGAGTCGCTTATGTTTATCGAGTTGTATGCCGGAGTCATTTCGATACTCTCGCCGTCGGCTGAAATTATTTCTGTGGCAGTTGTTTCTATGCTGGCTGTGCCGCTTGCCAGAGTTTTGAACTTGAATGTTGCGGTCATAGAACTTCCGCTTTCCCCATTGCTGCTGTAGCTTATGATCCCATCTTCCAGCTTTGTTCCTCCGCTTATGGACTCCAGCAGGGATGAGTCATAATGAACCTCGTAGCTGTAGCTAGATATATTCATTTCATTAGAATCAATTCCAACAGTGATCTCAACGGTATCACCAACGCCGACACTTAATGATGGTACATTCACATTGAATGTGACAGATGCGGCAAATGCTGTATAACTCAACAGGACTGTGATCGATATGAATGCTAAAAGAGTTGTCATAAATAACTTAATGCGTTTAGTTGTTGTCTTCATTATAATTATACGGTTTTACCGTTTCCTCCTCATCCTCTGTTTATTATTATTGTGTAAGTACGCGCTTTTTTGCTTTGGGACTTGCAGACTATCTTGAATGTATTTTTCCCCTTTTTAAGCTTCTTTGTACCTGTTCCACTGACTGTAGCGTACCTATTCACAGGTGAGGCAGCTATCTTTATGCTGCCCACAGAAGCTGCTACGTTGACTGTGTATGTTGTAGTTTTGTTTATTGCAAATGTCGGTGAAAGCTTGGCGCTGCCGACCTTAAGCGACTTCAGGTAATTGTTTTGATTACCAGGATCGGCAGCCGGCATTTTAGCTGTGGCGGCCGGCATATTTTTATATACAGGTATCGCAAATGTTATGGACTTGTTCAGTGCACCAGATGCTTTATATGCCTCGTATACCTTGGCAGCCTCGGTTCTCGGTGCCTGTACGTTGCCCATGTACTGATGCCAGTAGAGACAATCCTTGTATGTTACGTTGAACTTCTGTGTGTACAGAGTGTTCTGTCCCACGTTGATGTATGCCTCTCCGATGTATATCGCTCCGCCGATTATGGACTTGGAAGGCGATGTCCATGGTCTGTTGTAGGTTGTTCCCGATGCAGCCCACTTGAGCCCGTTTGTTATGGCGTTTCCTGCAGCGCTTTGGAAAGCTCCGATATTGTAGAAGTTGTATATTCCAGGGTAGCTTGCATTCTTGCCGTTTGTCCCAGATGTCATGGAGCCGCCGACCTCCTGCTTGATTCTTGATGCAATGTGGTATGGACTGACACCAGACTTCTTTGCAGCTGTTATTATCATTGACGAATATGTTGATGATGAGCCGCTAGGCCTTGAGTTGTGCATAAATGTTCCAGATAATATAGCCTCAACTCCTGATCTTGTCTGAGAAGAATCGTATGATAATTTCTCAAATGCAAATACAGAACTTGATGATGACAGATATGTTCTAGGATCAAGGTAATATTTTATCAGATCATCCGATGCGGCGAACCATGTTGATCCGTCATATGAAGAGTACGTGTCTGTCTTGTAGTTATAGCCTACAGTCTGGGAACGCCATCCATAGTTAGGATACAGGGAGGTGCCGTTTACAAGGTTAGTGACCCTTCCTTTGACGTTAACCTCGTTCTTCACCACATCACTCCACTCAAGGTTGGTGTGAACAGCCTTGAATACCCAGTTAGGATGCTCCTTGTGAAGTTTTCTAAGGAGTGCTTTGTAGCTCTCAGGGAACTTCTGACTTGTCAGCTGCTTTTCAAATGCAGCGTCTGACTTACCGTTGCCAGGAGTCTTGTAGGTTCCGGCTGTTATGTAAGAGGAGTATACATATCCTGTGTAACTCTTGCTCTTGTATGTGAGCTTTACCTTGTACCAAGTCTTGTCAGACTTATCGGTGACAGTAAGGTTCTGCCCAAACATGAGCATGATGGATTTTCCGTTGTATGTTATCGGTGTTCCGCCTGCAGTCTTGCGGAAATAAACATAGTTTTCATTTATATAGCCGCTTGTGCTCTTTGGAGCCTGAGTAGTAGCCTGGGTTGTTGCTTTGGTCGTTGCCTTTGTAGGTTTAGTTTTAGCCTTGTCGATGACTATGAAGCTTGAGTATACATATCCTGTGTAGCTCTTGCTCTTATAAGTAAGCTTTACTTTGTACCATGTCTTGTTTGCAGTGCTGAGTATAGTCATCTTCTGACCGCCCATGAGCATTATAGGAGCATTATTGTAGGTGATGGGGGTTCCTGATGGTGTTTTACGGAAGTATACATAGTTCTCATTTTTTGCAAGGTGACCGGTCTTATATGAAGCTGTGGTGGTAACTTTTATAAACTTTGAATATATATAGCCCGTGTAACTCTTTTTTCTATATGTGAGGCTTACTTTGTACCATGTTTTGTTTGAAGTACTGACAATGGTCATCTTCTGACCTTTTCTGAGAAGGATGTCCTTGCCGTTGTACTTTATGGTGTTGCCGGATGGCGCATCACGGAAGTAAACATAATCCTCTATCAGAGTTCCCGTGGATGCTGCCTCTGCCTTATTGCCACCGACGTAGAAGCCTGTGATAATGATACACAATACCGCCCATAGCAGCATCACCAGAGATACGATGTTTCTTGTCTTTTTATTGTTGGCACAATTGCTGGTATTCATTGTAATTCCTCCCAAACGTAGAATGATAAGTCAATATCGTAAAAAATAAAAAATCAGTATAAGTTTACCATAATTATTGTAAATAGACATCATTTTTATAAAAAAAGTTATAAAAAAGTAATAAAAATGCAATAAAAAAGGTTTCTACAAAATCAGCTTTCATGCTGATCTGTAAAAACCTTAAAAATCGTCTGTTTCTGCTGGTAGATTCTGAGAGTTCAGACTACCCAACGCGCAGCTTAAATTTCTGGATATCCTTGTCAGTCTCAACCTTCTCTATGAGAGCTCCGAGACCGCGGAGTTTTTCATCAAACTTTTCATAACCGCGCTGTATATACTTTATATCTGAAACTACAGAGAAGTCGTCTGCAACAAGTGCAGCTATCACGAGCGCTGCTCCGGCTCTCAGATCAGGTGCTGCAACATTTGCACCGGAAAAAGTCTCAACACCATCAAGTATGGCGGTGTTGCCCTCGACTCTTATGTGTGCACCCATTCTGGACAGCTCAGCTACATACTTAAATCTGTTTTCAAAAATACTCTCTGTGACTATGCTTGTTCCGTTGGACAAAGCAAGTGTTACAGCCATCTGTGGCTGCATATCCGTAGGGAAACCAGGATATGGAAGTGTCTTTATATTGGTTGCTTTGAGCCTTTTGTCGCACATTACACGAACTGAGTCATCATATTCAGTTACGTGTGCGCCGATATCGGTCAGCTTGGATGTTATTGCCTCAAGATGCTTAGGAATAACATTCTTTATAAGTACATTTCCTCTTGTGGCAGCAGCAGCCACCATAAATGTTCCAGCCTCTATCTGATCCGGAATGATAGAGTATGTGGTTCCGTGTAATGATTTTACACCGCGGATACGGATGACGTCTGTTCCTGCTCCCTTGATGTTGGCGCCCATGCTGTTGAGAAGGTTGGCAACATCTACTATGTGAGGTTCCTTAGCCGCATTCTCGATGGTGGTCTTACCTTCAGCCATTACGGCTGCCATCATGACATTGATGGTCGCACCAACAGAAATAACATCCATGTATATGTGGCTTCCAACCAATTCGTCAGCGTTTACAGATATCATGCCATTGGAGATATCTACTTTTGCTCCAAGTGCTTCGAAACCTTTTATGTGCAGATCTATAGGTCTGGCACCTATGTCACATCCGCCTGGAAGAGCAACCTGTGAGTGCTTGTATTTGCCGAGTAATGCGCCAAGCAGGTAGTAGGATGCCCTGATCTTTCTTATAAATTCGTCATCGACACACAGATCAGAGTTAGGATTGATCGTGCCTCCGGAGATCCTTACGGTGTGCTCGTCAACATAATTGACGGTTGCACCTATTCCCTGGATAGCCTGAAGCAGCACTCTGGTATCTCTGACATTCGGTACGTTTTCTATTGTAACTTCCTGGTCGGTCATCACTGCAGCGGCAAGGATTCCAAGAGCCGCGTTCTTGGCGCCGGCTATGGTCACTTCACCCTCAAGAGGACGACCTCCCTTGATAACATACTGTTCCATATTTCACCTCTTAGATAATTCTCGGATTATCACAACTTTATAGATTATAGCACATAAATATTAAAAGTAAACAACTTTATGCACTGCATGCGCTTATCTGTATGCTTCCAATATTATCCATTCACCTGTCTGCTTCGCAATAGATACATCTGTAAATACGTTTTTCCCTGTCGGTAAGCTTGAAAATGTGGGTGATCCCCTGCTCCGTTGTGGTGATGCATCTCGGGTTGGTACATTTCTTGATGCCGACCAGACGTTCAGGAAGCTCTATCTTGCGCTTTTCAACGAGCTTGCCATCTTTTATGATGTTGACGGATATATCCGGGTCGATATACCCCAGAACATCAAGGTTTATGTCGATATCCTGATCTATCTTAAGAATGTCCTTTCTTCCCATCTTCTCGCTTTTAACATTCTTGATTATAGCAACGGAGCAATCCAGCTTATCAAGATGAAGATCGTTGTATATCTGCAGGGCTTTGCCTGCTGTTATATGGTCAAGTACAATACCATTCTGAATACTGTCAATATTCATGATTATTCCTCCTATGCCTTAAAATCCTTGTCGAGTCCGAGAAGGTCCATGATGAGTGCCATTCGGACATATTTGCCGTTGAGTGCTTGTCGGAAATAACATGCTCTCGGATCGTCATCCACCTCAACAGATATCTCATTTACACGAGGAAGCGGGTGAAGAATCGACAGGTCAGGCCTAGCGAGAGCCAGCTTTGACTTGTCAAGAATATAGGTATCTTTCAGTCTTATGTAGTCCGCCTCGTTGAAGAAACGTTCTTTCTGGACTCTTGTCATATAGAGAACGTCCAGAGATCCGATAGCATCCTCAAGAGAGGAAATCTCCTCATATGGTATATTATTCTTTTCGATGACTTCTGTTCTTATATAATCAGGTAATTTTAATTCATCCGGTGATATGAGAATAAATTTTATGCCTTCGTATCGTGACATGGCCTTTATAAGTGAATGAACCGTACGACCAAACATAAGATCCCCGCAGAAACCGATGGTCATATTGTTTAGTCTGCCCTTCTCTCTCTTTATAGTGAGAAGATCGGCCAATGTCTGCGTAGGGTGATTGTGACCGCCGTCACCAGCATTAATAATAGGAACATCTGATTTCATGGAAGCCAGCATCGGGGCACCCTCTTTATAATGTCTCATAGCTATAATATCGGCATAACAGCTGACGATCTTGACGGTATCGCCCACACTCTCACCTTTTGTTGAAGATGAGGAGCTCGCAGATGAAAATCCGAGAACGTTTCCGCCAAGTTCCATCATGGCAGCCTCGAAGCTAAGTCTTGTGCGTGTGCTTGGTTCAAAGAACAGAGTTGCAAGCTTTTTGCCCTTACAGACTTCGCTGTATTTCTCTTTATTGTCGATGATGTCCTGTGCCAGCACGAGAAGGTGGTCAACCTCCTCAACTGACAGGTCCATTGGGTCTATTAAATGTCTCATTTGACATGATCCTCCTTAGCTTATCAGAATAAATATTTTAAGAATTAAGAAGGGTGTACATAACAGCCTTCTCAGCGTGACGTCTGTTCTCAGCCTCATCCAGAATGTGGTTAAGGTTCTTGTCGATAACGCCCTGTGAAATCTCAAATCCCTGATGCATAGGCATGTCGTGGAATACTATAGCTTTGCTGCCCTCGGTAAATTCTTCGTTGAGCTGGTAAGGCATCATCTTTGCAAGAGTTTCCTCTTTCTGCTGTTTGTATGCAGGGTTGTTGAAGAACTCCATGTCTACCCATGTATCTGTGTAGAGGATATCCATATCCTTTGCGTACTTCTTTGCCTCCTCCATGCTCATGGTAGGATCGAGTTCAACATAGTGGCCTGTAGCCTTTGCTGCCTCAAAGAAATCGTCGCCGCATACAGTGTTGTTTACAAGTGGGGTGAGTCCGTAGATGGTTCCCTTCTTCATCTTTGCGAAGAACTCAACAAGTGAGTTAAATACATTGTTCTTTGCACCGATGTACATAAGCTTTACATCAAGGCTTCCGAATTTCTCTATAATAGTGAGGGCATCTGCCAGGATCTGGCATGGATGATAAGAACTGTCACATCCGTTGATAAATGGAACAGTAACGTTGTCTCCGAACAGCTCAACGGTCTCGTTCTTTACAAGACGTGCCATGATGATATCTACATTTCTGCATACATACTTAATCTCTGATACAGGCTCACCAAGTGTAAAGTTGGAATCCTTCCAGAGCTGGTTGTAATATGTACCGCCGAGCTCAGTGATACCTGTTGTAAATGAAAGAAACGTTCTTGTGGAAGTTTTCTCAAAAAGAGTGTAGAGCTTCTTGCCCTCAAGAGCGTGAGCGTACTTCTCAGGGGTCTTCTTCATATCAAGTGCCAGATTAAGAATGTCCATCAGCTCATCAGCTGTGAAATTCTTGAAGTTAAGCATGTTTTTCATAACAAATGTCCTCTTTTCTTTATAATTATAAATTACTTGCAATACGGACAAACATAATCTGAGAATCCTGACAATATATTAGGATATAGGTGTTGAGATATGCCTGCCTGAAATTTCATTATATAGCACATGAATTCAAATGTAAAACAGTTTACGAAATCACATAAATCAAGAATGCAAATATTTGCGGATTTATGCCTGATCATAAAAAAATATAGAAAATAAAGTAAAAAACAACTTAATTATTTGATTTTTATTGACAAAGATGTATATATATGGTTTTATATATTTTATAAAATTTTTATAAAAAATTTATAATTAAATCAAGGGAGGACATTTTATGATCAAACAGAGGAATATTGCTTTGTGCATAGTATTTTCAATCATTACATTTGGAATTTATGCACTGTATTGGTTCGTTTGCCTTACAAACGATGCTAATCAGGAATCTGGACAGACAGATGCAACAAGCGGTGGGGTAGCATTGTTGCTTACTATCGTTACATGTAATATCTATGGATGGTTCTGGGCATACAAGATGGGCGAGAAGATTGACGCAATAAAGACAAAGAATGGGCAGTCAGCAGGAAATTCAAGCATACTTTTCCTTCTGCTCCAGTTATGTGGACTTGGAATTGTATCATATGCTATTATGCAGGATACCATCAATAAGAATGCGTAATGAATCAAATTGCATACAAATATACATTGAAAAATGTATAGATGCAGTTGCATACAGACAAAATGTATGAGAAAATAGTCCCGTAGACTGACTTGTGTCTGCGGGACTATTCTATTATTTTTATTGCAGTTATGTAGTGGTTATATAGGAAGAGTATAATTGCAGTCATACACAAGTCATACACAGGTTATACATATGTAATTAAGGATTTAAATTTAAGGAGGATTATCAATTATGATCAAACAGAGGAATATTGGAATATGTATTCTGCTTTCAATTGTGACATGCGGAATATATGGATTGTATTGGTTTGTTGTGCTGACAGACGATATCAATCAGGAGTCAGGAGAGACAGATGCAACAAGTGGAGGAATGTCGCTTTTGCTCACTATCGTTACATGTAACATCTATGGATGGTTCTGGGCATATAAGATGGGTGAGAAAGTTGATATCATAAAAAATAAGAACGGTGTACCATCAAGCAACTCAGGCATATTATACGTTCTTCTTCAGGTGTTTGGACTTGGAATTATTGCATATGCGCTTATGCAGGACACTGCAAACAAATATGCAGAGGCTATACCTCAGATGAATACAGGATATGGTCAGCAGGGTTATAATCAGAACTCATACAATCAGAATGGATACGGTCAGCAGGGATATGATCAGAATGCATACAACCAGAACGCGTATGGTCAGCAGCAGGGATATGATCAGAATGCATACGGCCAGCAGCAGTATAACCAGAATGCGTATGGTCAGCAGGGATATGATCAGAACGCATACAACCAGAATGCGTATGGTCAGCAGCAGTATAATCAGAATGCATACGGCCAGCAGCAGTATAACCAGAATGCGTATGGTCAGCAGCAGTATGATCAGAATGCGTACAATCAGAACGCGTATGGTCAGCAGCAGTATAATCAGAATACATATAGCCAGCAGCCTGGCATAGATCAGAGTACATTTGGTCAGCAGAGTGGACAGAATACACAGAATGACAATGATGGAACAGGCAGCGATCAGCAGTAACAGGAAATAATATAACAAAGCATGGATCAGATACAGATATCGAGAAGAAATGCGATAATAAAAAGGGATGCCGTCCTTTTGGGGATAGGCATCCTCTATTATATTTTCATAAGAATAACGGGACTTGCGGTTCCGTGTATATTCAGAAAGATAACCGGATTTTTATGCCCAGGGTGCGGGATAACAAGGGCTATCCTTGCGGCCGTAAGGCTGGATTTTGCAAAGGCATTTGCCTATAATCAATTCACGTTTATAGTTCTTCCGGTGTTGGCATACATAATTGTAAAAAACGATTATGTATTCGTAAGATATGGAAACAGAAAATTATCGCGATTTGACAATATACTTATATTTATATGTATTGCCGGGGCGGTGATGTTTGCCGTTCTCAGGAATGTGATGCGCTTTTGAGAGAGACGGTGACAAGTCCGTTGGAATGTGATGCGCTTTTGAGAGGAACTTTGACAAGTTCGTTGGCAGCATTGTGGAATGACTGCCCAAACAGGCTTATTTAATATTCCATCTTCTTGACAATAAATAATAAAAGGGCATATAATTTACAATTACCGAGGAGTTTTTCGGTAAAGTTGCACAAGCATTTCATTTGTGCTTGTAGTATTTTTCAGGGAGGGTTTTTGAAATGGCAAAAAAACCGTATTATATTACAACCGCCATTGCATATGCATCAGGTAAACCTCATATAGGCAACACCTACGAGATCGTGTTGGCTGACAGCATTGCAAGGTACAAGAGATTCGCAGGTTATGATGTAAGATTCATGACAGGAACAGATGAGCATGGACAGAAGATCGAGAACAAGGCTTTCGAGAACATGCAGACACCAAAGGAATTCGTTGATGAGACATCAGGTGAGATCAAGAGGATCTGGGACCTCATGAACACATCATATGACAAATTTATCCGTACAACAGACGATTATCATGAGAAACAGGTACAGAAGATATTCAAGAAACTGTACGATCAGGGTGACATATATAAAGGACATTATGTAGGAAAGTACTGTACACCATGTGAGTCATTCTTCACAGATGGACAGCTCATAGATGGCAAATGTCCGGACTGTGGAAGACCTGTTCAGGAGGCAAAGGAGGAGGCATACTTCTTCAAGATGAGCAAATATCAGGACAAGCTCATGAAGCATATAGAGCAGCATCCTGAGTTTATACAGCCTGAGTCAAGACGTAACGAGATGGTCAACAACTTCTTAAAGCCGGGACTTCAGGATCTGTGTGTTTCAAGAACATCATTTAAGTGGGGAATTCCGGTAGACTTTGATCCAAAACATGTTGTATATGTATGGGTTGATGCGCTTTCAAACTACATAACTGGACTTGGATATGACGTAGATGGAAAGAGCGATGAGAAGTTTTATAAATACTGGCCGGCAGATCTTCACCTGATCGGTAAGGATATCCTGAGATTCCATACTATTTACTGGCCTATCATGCTGATGGCACTCGGACTTCCGCTTCCAAAGCAGGTATTCGGTCATCCTTGGCTTATCCAGAGTGATGGCAAGATGAGTAAGTCTAAGGGCAACGTAATGTATGCTGACGATATGGTCGATATATTCGGTGTTGATGCTGTCAGATTCTTTGTTCTTCACGAGATGCCATTTGAGAATGATGGAGTTATCTCATGGGAGCTCATGGTTGAGAGACTCAACTCAGAGCTTGCAAATACACTTGGAAACTTGGTCAACAGAACCATATCAATGTCCAACAAGTATTTCGGCGGCATTGTGACCAACACAAATGTCACAGAGCCAGTTGATGAGGATCTGAAGAAGGTTGTCATGGATTGCAGATATAAGGTTGCAGAGTGCATGGACAAGCTCAAGGTTGCAGATGCTATCACAGAGATATTCGCACTGTTCAAGAGATGCAACAAGTATATAGATGAGACAATGCCTTGGGCACTCGCAAAGGAGGAGGACAAGAAAGACAGACTCAATACAGTTCTGTATAACCTTGTCGAGAGCATCATTATAGGTGCTACACTCCTTGAGCCATATATGCCTGAGACAACAGAGAAGATCATGGCTCAGCTCAGCACAGAGAAGAGAAAAGTCACAGAGCTTGGCAAGTTCGGTCTGTACAAGTCAGGAACAAAGGTTACAGAACAGCCTGAGATACTCTTTGCACGACTTGACGTGAAGGAGGTTATGGCAAAGGTAGCTGAGTTTGCTCCTGTAGAGAAAGAATCAATGTACGAGCAGGCAAAGAAACAGAAGGAAGAAAAGGAAAATTCCGCTGAGACCAAGAAGATCAAGATAGCTGAGGCGAAGGTTCAGTCTCTCAAGAGCAACCCTGATGTTGTGGACAAAGAGGAGATAAGTATAGATGAATTTCAGAAGATGCAGCTTATGATCGGAGAGATTGTAGCCTGCGAGGAAGTTCCAAATTCAAGAAAGCTTCTCTGCTCACAGGTAAGCTTTGGCAAGAACAATGTAAAGCAGATAGTATCAGGAATCAAGGGTACATACTCAGCAGAGGATATGGTAGGTAAGAAGGTTGTGGCTATAGTAAATCTTAAGCCATGTAAGCTTGCCGGAGTTATATCAGAGGGTATGCTTTTGTGTGCTGAGGATCCGGAGGGCAATCTTTCACTCCTCACCACAGAGAAAGACTTCCCAGGTGGATGCTTTATAAGCTGATCCGACATATATAATAGAGTGTATTAAATATTAGAGGGGATTGTGGCACATGGTGGATATCGTGGCGCTGTGATCCCCTTTATATATTTTGGTGGGGCGCCATACGGGTAAACTGCAGGTAATATTTGGGTAATATGTCATGTAATGTCTTTATTGATTAATTAGATGTTCCATGATAAAATTTTGTTAGGTGTACAGGTGGGAGGAGTGCGCCTTTGGAAAGATTTAGAAATCTTAGCGCCATGAACCCTGGACAGTATGTTTTCAGGGATAACGAGGTTGAAGGTTATCGAATATTCGGCGGATGCCTTCACGCAGAGTCTGGATGCGCACATGATATCCAAATATGAGGGTGACCTCAAAACAAAGAATCATGACCGGACACCCACAGCTGCTTTGTATGGTGAAAGTTGAACGGTGAATGCACCTTTTTTTAGTGTGCCATATAATAATAGTATCAGTATGCAGTGTGGTATAAGCCGAAAGGAGAATAATTAAATATGTGTGGAATCATAGGATATGTAGGAAAGAAACCGGCCAAGGATATTTTGATAGATGGCCTGGCAAAACTCGAGTACAGGGGATATGATAGTGCTGGTATAGCACTGCTTAATGATGATGATACACTGACGATCAAGAAGAAGGCCGGAAGAGTAGATGATCTGAGAGAGATGTGCAGTGACGATAGTCCTGTATACAAGTCTACCTGTGGAATAGGTCATACAAGATGGGCTACTCACGGCGGAGTTACGGATGTGAATGCACATCCACACAAATGCGGAAATGTTGCTCTCATACATAATGGAATTATAGAGAATTATAATGAGATTATCAGAGAGTACGGACTGGCTGACAAGCTGGTATCCGAGACAGACACAGAGGTTGTAGCAGCACTTTTGGATACTTTATATGAGGGGGACCCTATAGACGCCATAAGAAGGGCTGTTAGAGCAATTGCAGGTTCATTTGCACTTTGTATTATGTTTGCAGACAGACCTGGCAAGATATATGCAGTTAGAAATGTAAGTCCGATGATTGCTTCATATACAGAGGATGGGGCTATCATTGCCTCAGATCTTACAGCTATAATTGCATTTTCACAGAACTACTTTGTAGTGCCTGAGTATCATATACTGACACTCTCAGGCGCTGGGATCAAGGTAGAAGATATGAAGGGGAAAGTGGTAGAGCCAGAGATACTTAAGATCACATGGGATATTACGGCAGCTCAGAAGGGTGGATACCCTCATTTTATGTTGAAGGAGATCTATGAGCAGCCTGATGCACTTAGAAATACAATAACACCTCGTATAGTGAATTCGCTTCCTGATTTCACCGAGGACGGAATTGATGATGATGTGTTAAGAAATCTTGAGAACATTACGGTTGTGGCATGTGGAACAGCCATGCACGCCGGGATTGTCGGCAAAGCCATGATAGAGAAGGAGTTAAGGATTCCTGTTAATGTTGAAATAGCATCAGAATTTAGATATAAGGAACCACTCATAAATGAAAAAACTCTTGTGATAGTCACATCACAGTCCGGAGAGACCATAGATACACTCGAGGCACTTAGACTTGCCAAGAGATGTGGATCTAAGGTTTTGTCCATAGTCAATGTCAAAGGCTCAACAATTGCGAGGGAGAGCGATTATGTTCTCTATACACATGCGGGACCAGAGATTGCAGTTGCTAGCACAAAGGCATATTCAGTGCAGATGGCAGCTATGTACCTCATAGGCTGCAGGATAGGTTATGTAAAGGGAATCTATTCTGAAGACAGAGCTAGGGAATTTATCAGACAGCTCTTGGACGTTATCCCGGTTATAGAGGAGACGCTCAAGCAGGCTGACGAAGTTAAAACCGTAGCAAATTATATAAAAATGGCTCCAGACGCGTTCTTTATAGGAAGAGGACTTGATTATACTCTGTCTCTGGAGGGTGCGCTAAAGCTAAAAGAGATTTCATATGTTCATGCCGAGGCATATGCAGCAGGGGAGTTAAAACATGGAACGATTGCGCTCATAACAGACAACGTTCCGGTCATAGCTTTGGCTACACAGGAATCTGTATATGGAAAGATGATTTCCAACATACGCGAGGTGAAGGCAAGGGGGGCATATGTTATTCTTGTCAGCATGGATGAGGAATACAATGACGGAGATGTGTGCGATAAGCATATATCGATTCCTAAGCAGGATGGTCTGTTCACTGTGTTCTCAGCCGCTGTTATCCTTCAGCTCATAGCGTACTATACGTCCGATGCAAAGGGGTTGGACGTAGATAAGCCACGTAATCTGGCAAAGTCAGTTACAGTAGAATAATTGACTCCGGGACTTACATGGATATCGTGCGATAAATATCGGAGGGTTTTTTATGAGTGATAAGATGTATTTGTGTGATGAGTACAAATTGTACTTTAAGATTGAAGATGATGTTGAGGTTCTTCACAACGAGGTTGAATTGTACAATGCTCAGTTTGTTGGCAACAACGCTTTTTGCCATGAGGAGTATATAAATGGGCAGAGGGCGCTCACATATTCAATCCCGGCTATGACAACTATGAACCAGTTCCTTGAGAAGAAAATTCACAAGGATGAATTGGTGGATATAATATTCAGTATAGCCGATCAGTTGATGTATCTGAAAGCAAACGATATGTCCATAGGGAAAGTCATATTGAACAAAGGATACATGTATATAGATTTTCAGAACATGGCAGTGCAGCTTGTGTTCCTGCCAATAGATAAGCCTATGGACAAGTGCAATATGGAGAAGTTTATAAGGGACTTCATGGCGAATGTCAAGTTTGCAAATAAAAAAGCTTCTGATGCGGGATATGAACTTATCAAGTATTTCGACCATAATTCTACTTTCTATCTGTCAGAGTTTTATAAATTTGTAACAGATCTGAAAAATGACAACATAGCACATCCGGAGGATGAGCAGGAACTCATGAAATTAGAAGATGTTCAGCCTGCCAATATGGCGAAAGTGGAGATACCGGAGACACCACATACTACAACTACATCATCATTCAAGCTTGCAAAAGAGGTTAAGGATTTCTCTTCAAATGATATAGGATTTGACAGTAATGACGATGGATCTACAACTGTTTTGACAGCGAACAGCAAGGTGAAGAGCGGTCCTGTTATTATCAGAACAAGAACAGGAGAGAGAATCAGGATTGACAAGCCTATATTCTGTATTGGTAAGTCTACACAGGGGGTTGACTATCAGGTTACTGACAACAACTCAGTCAGCCGTCGCCATGCATACATAATAAACGTCAATGGTGTATATTATCTGAGAGACAACAAGTCGACAAACCATACATATCTTGGCGGAAAGATTATAAGCAGTGGTACAGATATGATGCTTATAGACGGTATCAGATTCAAACTTGCAAATGAAGAGTTCACCTTCAAGGAGAAATAAGATATCTTATAATAAAACAAGAACCCCGACTACGATAGATTTTGTGGTCGGGGTTCTTGTTTTGAACCTTGTTCTTTATGCTTGTTGTTCTGCTTGGATTATTCAGCCTCTACGCCGGAACTGATATCAGTTCCTCCGTCATTGTCATCAGATGAGCTGTCCTCAGAAGAACCATCTTTAGAGGAATCTGATTCGGAGTCGCCGGAGTCTCCGTCATGGGAACCCTCAATGGCGAGCATCGATGCATCCACCTGTGACAGACCGGATGGGTCGGCACAGTAATAGTCTCCGTCATCGGTTATCTTCACGGATATGACCACTGGACTTCGATATTCCATATTTGAGGTTTTCTCCTGGATTATATCTGCAACTCCCTGTGCGAATTGTGCCTCATAGTCTTCTTTTCCTGTATTGTTGTAATCACCGGCTGCGATCTTCTTGTTGGAGTCCTCAATATACGCAAATACGTCATCGAACACCTGGTTGAGAATATCCATAGGGTACACAGTTACATCAACGTAATAATCGTCTCCGTTTTTGTACGCCTGTGATACTTCATATTTTGCCTGGGAGTATATCGTCTTTGCAGTATCGTTGAATATATTCTTTACCTCGTCTGAGTCAGCATTTGCCAGTGAATAATGATTTATGAGCTGAACGGACAGGTAGTCTATGGTATCATCGTACATCGCCTGTGCATCATCTTTTGAACCGTCATTGTCGTCAACATAACCGTCAAAGCTGCCTTTGTAGTTAACATCCAAAATGTTTTGCATATATGTCTGATATGTTGTCTTTTTGCGATGCAGACATCCTGTTAGGGATGCGAGTGTGAAGGTGGTCGTAAGACCAAGTAACATCAGTCTGGAATATCTCTTTAAGTGGTTTTTCATCTATATTGATCCTCCGTATTAACAACAGTAAAAACTCTGTTTAGTGTAAAGTGCATAAATTACTTCTATATTATACAGCATAAACAATATAGCATAAAAATATTTGTTTGTAATCATAAAATCAATTAAATAAAATACAGAAACGACAAAAGTGCTTTGCTTAAACTATGATGTGTGATATAATATGAACCGCACTGATGCGCACCGATAAGGTAGTACAGCGGGATTGATTACATTTGACAAGAAGGTTATTGGCATAGCATACGATTACAATACGACTAAGTACGATTGGATTTTGGAGGTAAAGTCATGGCAAAACAGGTAGAAGAGATAGCAGATGAAAGAGTTGAGTCACTTAAAACTGTAAAATTCGGAGGATATGACAAAGCATCCGTTGACTACTATATTGACGAGCTCAAGGAGAAGCACAACAAGGAAGTTGAAGATCTGAAGGAGAACGTAAGTAAGCTCAGTGAGGCAGTGCTCAGTCTTAAGACGATGAGAGAGGTTAACATGACTGAGTCATCCAAGACTATAGAGACTTTGAAAAAAGCTAATTCAGACCTTGAGAGTGAACTTGAAGCACTCAAGGAGCAGGTGAATGCTTACAAGCAGAGAGAGCTTGAGAACGCTGGAAGATATGAGTCTATATCAAGAACACTTCTGGAGGCGAGAGAGAGCGCTGATGCACTTATCGCACAGACCGAGAAAGAGTGTACCGACAAAAAAAATACAATAACATCTGAACTTGAGGCTTATGAGACAGAAGTGAGAGACAGATGTACCAAGCTTCAGACAGACACAGAGATACAGTGCCAGCAGATGTATGACCAGACTGAGGCAAAGTGCAACAGCATGAAGGAAGAGGCATACGCAGAGGCTGAAAAGACTAGAAATAAGTCACATTCTGATGCGGAGGCACTCTCGGCAAAGACAGATTATGAGTGTAAGGTTATGCGTGAAGAGGCACAGAGAGATGCAGCGAACACAAGAAACGCAGCTACAGAGGATGCCACAAGACTTAGAAACAATGTTAAAAAGGAATGTGAGAGCGTGAGCAGATACATGTCAGATCTTTTATCATCGCTTGACAGTGTGGTTGCAGCGTGTGCTTCGACAAAGGAAGTTGCAGATAAGGCATTTACGGGGCTGAAGAGCGAAGCGACAGCTATGGTCAGTGACGCGGAGAATTCACAGCAGTAATATTTATGAATAAAGCAGATGCTCATGATATGATGAGTTCTGTGTATCAGCATGAAACTTTTCTATGGGCTTTTAATGTCATCATAGGAAAGTTTTATGTGTATAAAGGGATATTATACGAAATGGATAAATATAAATGGAGAAGATAGATGGAGATAAATAAACTTAGCAGCTATTCAGACTTTTTGGGAATAGTGGAATATCCTGCGGTGATGTTTTGTGAAGATGGAGAAGTCCTCAGTATTAACAATGCCGCAGTCAAGATCATAGGGACAGGTGTGGAGACACTTGGAATGGAACCTGACAAATTTATGATAAGCGATGAATTCTGGCCTACACTTGAGGATAAGAAGGCTCTCATTTGGCACAGACTTGCGCTTATAGTGAATGACAGTGAGCGATATATTGTAAGTGGATTTGTGAATCAGTTTGAGTACAAGGGCAAAAAGGCATATATGGTTCTTTTTGAACTGAGATCGGATGTAACCATCGGAAGCGTCAGTCTTGAGAGGATAATAAATCATATAGGGGTTGTGGCTCTGTACCTGTATAAGCCGGAGGGTGTATGGAGAACACGTTATGTGTCGAAGAACATAACAGAGTACGGATACACAGATGGCAACTTTTACAGCGGACTAGTTGGACTCAGTGATCTCATTCCAAAGAGTGATTATGATGTGCTCATAGGACAGTTGTATAAGGCTCAGAATACGAATATAGATGATTTCGAGATGGAGACAAGGATCGTGTCGTCCAGAAGAGATATAAGCAAGATGAGACTGAAGTGTCATATAGTCAGGACATCTGAGGGCGATATGGATGGAATAGAGCTTTTGTTCATCAAGGACAAGGAGACCGGATATAACGAGGATCAGGCTGCGTATATTCTGTCAGCCATGTCAAAAATCAAGAGCTTTGTCATGGTTCAGAGATATAACAACGGAAGACCAGAGTTCAAGTATATCACGCCTAACGCCAGGCAGATGGGTATCAATGTTGATGCCATAAGGCTTGGAGACAGACTTATAGAAGATTACATCCATCCGAAGGACAGAAGCAGGGTGTTTGCGAATGTCAAAAATGCTACAAAGCGCGAGGATAAGGATTATGAAGAGGAGTTCAGGATAGTTAACGACAGGGGAGAGATAATCTGGGTCAAGTCCCAGAGTTCCGTGACACAGGCGGAGGACAACTCCTACACAGTAGAATATTTCATATCTGATATAACGGACAAAAAGACTCTTGAGAACAGCGTTGAGAAGGCGAAAAAGGAATTTGACGACAAGATTTCTTATATTATGAAGGCGAACAGTCAGTCTGATAATGAGAGAAATCAGCTGGATACAAAGAAGTGGACGATGATAACCAAGGCATTTTCAATGCTTACAGGTCTATATACAACCATCATAGATCCTGTAGGTAAGAAGATGGTTGAGCCGGCGGGACCTCAGAAGCATATGGGTTATTTCTATGATATGTTCGAGAAACCTCAGTACAAGCAGATATACATGAAGCTCAATGAGGTGATACTCAGAAACAATGTTCCGGTCATGATGGATATGGATGATGATATTGACGGAAGTAAGATCTGCGGTGCTCCGATCATGATTGATGGGAAGCATGTTGCAACGTGGATCTGCTGTTCATACGATGCAGATGACGGAAAGCAGATGGAGAAGGTATATAAGGTACAGTGGCAGCTTGGAAGGATATTTTCCGAGTATGCATTCAGCTCGAACATACTGGCGAAGGAAGCGATACGTGCCAAGTCACTGGAAGTCATGATGGAGAACAAGGTTCAGTGGCAGAAGATACTTGTGGATTCCCTCAACAATTCAGATAAGAGCCAGCAGCAGGTTATAAATGATGTTATATCCCAGGTGGGTGAATGTCTTAATTCTGATGTTGCGGCTGTGTATGTCAGGGATGACGATGGAAGCCTTGACTGTCAGTATCTATGGTCAAAGAATCAGAGCATGTCGGCTGAAGAGTATGTATCAGACTGGCAGCGGGGCAATATAAGATTCAGATCATGGCAGAATGGACAGGGCAAAGTCCAGATGGCAGACAAGGGATATATGGTAATAGATGCCAGACATATAGATGATGTTGCGAAGAAGATTCTTACTGGAAGCACGGTTAAGAGCTTTGTGGCGGTGACGGTATATGTGAATGGACGCAGCGGTGCGGTGTTTGTACTTGCCAACACATCCGTGAATAAGATATGGTCAGTGGAGGAGATAGAATTTGCAAAGCAGACCTCTGAGGTCATAAGATGCTGCTTGGAGAAGATAGAGAGTGATGACAGTGTGAAGAGGATTAACAGTGTTCTTCTCGATACATATAACTACATGGATGAGGGCATATTTATAAGGGAAGTCGATACTGGAAAAGTACTGTTCTCAAACAAAGCATTAAATGATATGCTTGGCTATGATTTCACAGATAAAGATAGCAAGCTTCTTATAGAGAATCTGCGAGATAAATATAAGATTATGGGCGGTCCAGATCAGCATATAGGCGTTGAAGAGAAGGAAGTTAACTGGCGTAGTTACATAAGAAGCCTTGACAAGATCATGGATCTGACAGAAGTACGCATGAAATGGCTTGACGGCAGCAATGCATCTCTTGTAATATTAAGAGACGTGAACGAATAGAAGGGAGACTTGTTATGGCAAGCGCAGATATTGGTATAGATTTAGGTACAGCCAGTATCCTGGTATATGTAAAAGGAAAAGGCGTTGTATTGAAAGAGCCTTCTGTAGTTGCATATGACAGAGATACGAATAAGATAGTGGCAATCGGTGAAGAGGCAAGACTTATGCTTGGCAGGACTCCGGGTAATATAGTTGCCATCAGACCCCTCAGACAGGGCGTTATCTCGGATTACACGATAACTGAGAAGATGCTGAAGTATTTTATTCAGAAGGCCGTTGGAAGAAGTTACTTTGGCAGAAGGCCTAGGATAAGTGTATGTGTACCTTCTCAGGTAACAGAGGTTGAGAAGAAGGCGGTCGAGGATGCGACATATGCAGCCGGGGCCAGGGATGTTTCGATTATAGAGGAGCCTGTTGCTGCGGCGATAGGTGCAGGTATAGATATATACAGACCGTGTGGCAACATGATAGTCGATATAGGTGGAGGAACTGCAGATATCGCAGTCATATCACTTGGTGGCCCTGTTGTAAGTGCGTCCATCAAGGTCGCAGGTGATGATTTTGATGAGGCTGTCGTAAGATTTATGAGAAAGAAGCATAACCTTCTCATAGGAGAGAGAACCGCAGAGGAGATCAAGATCAAGATAGGTACATGCTACAGACGACCTGAGAATATAACACTCGACATAAGAGGAAGAAACCTTGTGACTGGACTTCCAAAGACGGTCACTGTTACATCGGATGAGACAGAGGAGGCACTTCGTGAGCCGGCATCACAGATATGTGAGGCTGTTCACTCTGTACTTGAGAGAACTCCGCCTGAACTTGCCGCAGACATTGCGGATAGAGGAATAGTTCTCACAGGTGGTGGAGCGCTTCTCCACGGACTTGAGGAACTTCTTGAGGAGAAGACAGGAATCACTACAATGACAGCCGAGGATCCACTCAGAGCTGTGGCGATAGGAACCGGCAAGTATATAGAGCTTTTGAGTGAGAAGAAGAACTAGTGTCTTTGGATCAGGGCATTGGTCTGGTATATATGACTTCGGATGAGCACTTTGGATAAGAATTTCAAGGGAGACAGAACTTGGTTAGAGAAGGATATGTAGAAAAGGTTATATATAAGAACGAAGACAATGGATACGCCGTCTTCACCGTAGAAGGTGAGGACGGCGAAGATGTTTTTGTGGGGAATCTGCGAGGCGTGGCGGAGGGCGTGTATGTATCTGCAGAGGGAGAATTTGTGGAACATCCCAGCTATGATCTGCAGTTCAAATTCACATCCTGTGAGATAAAGATGCCGGATGACATTATCGGCGTTGAGAAGTATCTTGGTTCAGGCGTGATAAAGGGTGTAGGCGAAGCCCTGGCGAAGAGGATCGTGAAGAAGTTCAAGATGGATTCGCTGAGGATTATAGAGGAGGAGCCTGAGAGACTTGCGGAGATCAGAGGAATATCTGAGAGAAAGGCAAGGGAGATAGCAGTCTCCTACAACGAAAAAAAAGAGATGCAGGATGCGCTGATGTTCCTCTCGGGACTTAACATTCCAGTGAATCTTGCGGTTAAGATATACAATGAATACGGTGACAGGTTATATGACGTTGTCAGGACAAATCCCTATAAGATAGCGGAGGATATAACCGGCATTGGATTCAAGACTGCCGATGAGATAGCGGACAGACTTGGCATAGGCAAGGACTCTGATTTCAGAGTCAGGGCGGCTATAATGTATGCGCTGTCGGGGGCGAACAGGCTGGGACATATGTATCTCCCGCAGAAGATGCTTGTAGACAAGACTTACGATCTTCTTATGAATGAATACATGCCGTATGATCCGGAGCTGGAGATGACTATATGTAATCAGATACTGGAACTGAGTGTTGCGGGAAAGATCATCGTAAAGGAGCTTGGATTAAATGGGGAGTCCAGGGATGTAGGATCAGAAAGTGAAAAAGCCGGGATTGAAGGATCCGAGAGTATGTTTGATGATGGATTTGATTCCGTGTTTGACACCCAGGCGGAAGTGCAGATAGATGCGCCTCCTGAAACACATACTGAGAATATAGTCTACCGAGTCGGTGACTACTATACGGAGCTGAATTCGGCGAGAATGCTCACCGCGCTTGATATAGACTTTTCAAAGGCAAAACTTAATATAGATAAGGTTATAAAAACTGTTGAGGACGAGGAGAAGATACAACTTGCGGATGCGCAGAGACAGGCGGTGGAAAAGGCAGTGGGACATGGCGTAGCCGTTATCACAGGTGGACCGGGAACAGGTAAGACCACCATAATCAATGTTCTTATCAGGATATACGAAAGCCTTCGCATGAACATAGTGCTGGCTGCTCCTACGGGGCGGGCTGCAAAGAGGATAACTGAGGCCACAGGATATGCGGCCCAGACCATACACAGACTTCTAGAACTCAATGGTGGTGTGGACGATGATGGTGATTCGGTATATGTATTTGCGAGAAATGAAAGCAATCCCCTGGAAGCGGATGTTATAATAATCGATGAGATGTCCATGGTGGACAGTGGAATATTCTACAGCCTTTTGAAGGCTGTGACTCCGGGTACTAGACTTGTCCTTGTGGGAGATTCCAACCAACTTCCATCAGTTGGCCCTGGAAACGTGCTCAAGGATATCATTGCCTCTGGAGTATTCCATGTGTCGGTTCTCGACAGGATATACAGGCAGGGAAAGGACAGCGATATCATAGGCAATGCCCACAAGATCAATGCGGGTGTACATATCGAGATAAAGAACAAGAGTGAGGATTTTTTCTTTATACCGAGAAATGGGTATAATGAGATAATATCTGAACTGAAGGTTCTGATGACAAAGCAGCTTCCATCATTTTTCAAGGTGAACAGTTCGGATATACAGGTTCTCACACCTATGAGGAAATTTGACCTTGGAATAGAGAATCTCAACAGACAGCTCCAGGAGATACTCAACCCATCCGGGAAGGGAAAGCCGGAGTATGTGAGAGGAGATGTTGTGTTCCGTCAGGGAGACAAAGTCATGCAGGTGAAGAACAACTACAAGCAGGAATGGAAGATAATGGATCCCACCGGCAGGTTTGCGAAAGAGGAAGGTGTCGGTGTGTTCAACGGAGATATAGGATTTGTCAGGACGGTGGATGACTATGACCAGAAGATCATAGTTGAATTTGACGATGGAAGACAGAGTGAGTATCCGTATAACCAGCTGGAGGAGCTGGAGCATGCGTTTGCGATAACTATCCACAAGTCCCAGGGAAGTGAGTACCCGGTGGTGGTTCTTCCGCTTCTCAGATGCCCGCCAAAGCTTCTCAACAGAAACCTTCTGTACACTGCGGTGACAAGGGCAAGAAGATGTGTGGTCATAGTCGGCAATATAGGACTGGCAAATGCCATGATAGACAATGAAGATGAACAGAAGAGATTTACCACATTTGCGCTACGGCTCAGTGAGGCTGCCGAGGGCGGAGCGTGACAGATGATAGCTATGAGTTCAGAGAAAAGTAGAATAGAGGAACAGATTGAGAATATTTGACATTATCACGGATCTGATATTTCCGCGTAGATGTGCTATATGTGATGAGGTCATTCCATATGGTGGGGGATCTGTGTGCAGCAGTCACACAGACCTGCCCTATGTGAAGCCTCCTGTGTGCATGAGGTGTGGGAAAGAGATCGATTCTGAGGAAAGAGAATTCTGTCTTGATTGTGAGAGACATTTCAGGAATTTCGAGAAAGGGTTTCCGGTGTTCAACTACCTAGAGCCCGTCAAGACCAGTGTCCTGGCGATAAAATATCATGAGAAAATAGAATATTGCGATTTTTATGGAAAACAGATGGCGGACAAGGTGCGTCCTTATGCAGCCCAGTATGGGATAGATGCAGTAACCTGTGTTCCTCTTCACAGGAAAAAACTCAGGAAAAGAGGGTACAATCAGGCTCAGGAACTTGCCAGGGTGGTGGCGGATGAGCTTGGACTTCCGCTGCGCTCAGATATGCTCGTGAGGGACAGATATACCGCGCCCCAGAAGTCACTCGACAATCTGGAGAGGGCAAACAATATAAAAGAGTCCATGACTATTGGCAAGGTTTATCCACAATACAAAAACATACTCATAGTGGATGACATATACACGACAGGAGTCACTATAGACGTATGCGCCAGTCTCCTAAAGGAAGCTGGCGCGTGTAATGTGTATTATTCATCTGTATGTATAGGCAAGGGACGTTAGTCCTGAGTGCTGTCATCGGTATCTGTAGTTTCCACTGTATCTGTAGTTTCCTTAATGTGGAAATCTTCATCAGCTTTGTTATCTTCCTCTGGCATATATTCGCGGAAGATGTGCACAAATATGAGGGAACAGAGGTATGCGTGAAGCCCTGCAGCACATATGAGCATGATTCCAAGAACTGTAGAGTTCAGATAGCTCATCACGACCATGAGAGCGGTGATGGCTGTGAGCAGCAGTGTCCACGGAAGGTTCTTGATGGACAGCAGGAAAGCGTTCTTGATAGTCGTCTTGACGGTGTTCTCAAACTGTGCTTGAAGTGGAAATACATATAGCACTGTGAACAGGTATATCAGGGACATGATGGTGAAAATGACCATCATACTCTTGAGATTTTTATTGATGGCAAAGTACATGTCGAAGACACATATAAAACCTGCGATCAAAGCCAGAATACCGATGCCAGTTGCCTGCTTAAAGTTGTCCTTAAAACTCTTGAAGAACATCTTTACCACCCCACCCTGTCCATTTCGGATACACTTCATGGTGGTATAGTAGAGTGCAGTGGTGGATGCTCCTATTGTGAGAACTGGCAGGGAAGTCAGCAGCCATAAAAAGTGCAGTATGACTATATCACACACGATGGTTAAAAAGTTCATAACGGGATTGTCTGTTGTAACCGATCTGATCAAAATAAAATACCTCTCTTTCTGTCTGATAATCAAATATATCAATGTCCTTCATTATAATATGTATCCGGCAATATATACAATAAAATAAGTGTGAACAAAGTAGAAACTATTCCATTAGATCTGCAGCGGTAAGGGTTGCAAGGGTATCCACATCTATCTTGTCCATTGAAACAATACGTGTGGCCTGTCTTGAAATAGCAGACTCCATAAAGTTTCGTACCTCACGGGCATTGGCAAATGTCTCGTCGTGGTTTGCTGCCTTGTCTGCCCAGTAGTTCTGTGCGTAATCGCGGGCGGCATCATCCAGCTTGTATTCCTGCTTTGAACACATGCTCTCGAATATGGACATCAGTTCATCGCCTGTGTAGTCCTCAAATGTGATGAACTTGTTGAATCTTGAGCGCAGCCCTGGATTGGAACTTAGGAATTGCTCCATCAGGTCAGGATATCCGGCTACGATGACTATGAAGTCATCCCTGTGATCCTCCATGGCTTTAAGAAGAGTGTCCACGGCCTCCTGTCCAAAATCGTTCTCGCCCTTTCCGGCAGTGAGGGTGTACGCCTCATCTATGAACAAAATGCCGCCTAGTGCGGACTCTATGACCTCAGATGTCTTGATGGCTGTCTGACCGATATAGCCGACCACAAGGCCTCCGCGGTCGACCTCTACAAGCTGTCCCCTTGACAGAACCCCCAGTCCTTTGTAGATATTGGCAAGAAGTCTGGCAACGGTTGTCTTTCCTGTACCTGGATTACCCGAAAATACGAGGTGGAGGGATACGGATGGCTGTTTCATGCCATTTTCTTCACGGAGCTTCTTGATCTTCAGGAGGTTTACAAGGTTTGTGATATCCTTCTTCACACTCTCAAGTCCGGTCATGGAGTCGAGTTCTTCAAGAAGAGTATCCACGTCCTTCACCGGTTCCGGTTTTGCTGTGACAGTAGTGGATCCGGTCTGGTTTGCTGTTGGAGTGTTCTTAGGCAGTGCGTTATATTTGTCGAGAAGCGGGCTTGGATCTATCGCGTAAAGGTTCATGGACTTCAGGTACTTGTCAAGCATCAGGCAGTAGCCGGTGAGCTTCGCAATCTCGCCTTCGTCTGTCAGGTTGTTGCAGGCGATAAATTCCTGTCCCATGAGTTTGAATGTCCGTACATAGTCTCTTGAACGGTACACCGCATTGGGATTAACCTTCATGCGGGCAAGGTCACCCTGAACGAAATACGTCAGTGAACGGGGCGGAGTGCTGGCGAAATCTCCGGTCGTCCTCTCGTATTTGAATGTGCGGAACCTGTCAGTTGTAAAATGTTGATTCAGATATTCGCGGATGAATTTTATCTCCAGGGTAAGTTCAGCCTGGTTAGAACTGGACAGATATGCAAGAAACTGAAGAACATCGAACTGCAGCATCTCCCTTGTCTTGAGCCCTGCTTTCTGACGTGCACCATAGCCGTCGTTGTCCAAAGAATCGGCAAATGAATAGCAGTTATCCAGTTCGGCTTTCAGTGAGTAATTCATAAGTAAGTTCCCCTTTCTTTTTCACGATGAACATAATCAATTCTATTGTAAAGCCTTTGTCTATTGTAATCAAATAAAGTTTTGACCGGTTAAGCCATTTATTGTGTCATATTTGGAATTAGTATGTTAGAATAACCACTATATGGACAAATGATGCGTGTACATAACTAACATGACAGGAGACAGGTGATATGAGATTCAGACCATGTATAGACATTCACAATGGACAGGTGAAACAGATAGTTGGAGGAAGCCTCTGCGATGAGGGCGACAGGGCGGACGAGAACTTTGTGTCACATCAGGATGGCAGTTTTTTTGCTGATCTGTATAAGAAATATGGGCTTACAGGCGGACATATCATCTTGCTGAATCCGGCATCCAGTGAGTATTATGATGCGGATGTGAATCAGGCAAGGCTTGCCCTTGAGGCATATCCGGGAGGTCTGCAGATCGGTGGCGGAATAAATGCCGGCAATGCGGAGAAATTCATAGATATGGGTGCATCCCATGTCATAGCAACATCCTTTGTGTTCAGGGATGGCGAGATAAATTTCGACAACCTGAATGCCCTTGAGAAGGCTGTCGGCAGGGAACATCTCGTGCTGGATCTGTCATGTCGTAAGAAGGATGGGGAGTATTACATTGTCACTGACAGATGGCAGAAATTCACCAATGTAAAGGTGGACGATGATACGCTTGATATGTTGTCTGAGTACTGTGATGAGTACCTGGTCCACGCTGTGGATGTGGAGGGCAAGGCCTCCGGTATCGAGGAGCATGTGGCTGACATGCTTGGACGATGGGGGAAGCTGCCTATGACATATGCGGGAGGAGTGGCATCATTTGACGATCTGGAACAGCTTAGAAGTCTTGGAAGGAACAGGATAGATGTGACGATAGGGAGCGCACTTGATATCTTCGGGGGACACATGGCGTTTCAGGACATTATAAGGTTTATGGAGGGTAAATAATGGCGAAGATGAGAAAGGTACTTGCAGTTACCATGGCAGCGGCTATGACCATGTCGATGCTTGCCGGTTGCGGGGACAAGAAGACAGACGGTACAGAGGAGCAGACAGTGCAGAGCACTGAGACGGAGTCGGGGGATGTGTCCACGGAGACAGAGGAGACAGAGACATCTGAGGCGGTCACTGAGGAGGAGAACAGTCAGGTGACAGATGGGGATGTGCTCGTTGATCTGAATTTTGATGACAATGATACAGATGGATGTGCCACATATTTTAACGGCGGTCAGGCGGAACTGCTTAATGAGAATGGTGAGTTGTGTCTTGATGTGACATCGACAGGCAAGCTCGACTATGCAAACCAGATATTTTATGACGGATTTGCACTCAATCAGGATTGTGTATACGAGCTTTCATTTGATGTTCACAGCACTATAGAGAGGGCACTTCAGTACAGGATACAGATAAATGGCGGAGATTACCATGCGTATGTCATGGACGAGGCGATGGTTGGAACAGACACGCAGCATGTTTCGACACAGTTCACCATGAGCGAGGAGTCGGATCCGGCGCCTAGACTCTGCATGAACCTCGGGCACTTTGAAGGCAAGGGTGATGACAGTACTCCACATAAGATATATTTTGACAATATAAAGCTTACGGTCGTGGATGCATCAAAGGCACAGCAGGTCGAGTCCATTCCGGAGCCTAAGATCGTAAATGTCAACCAGCTCGGATATAAGAAGAATGCCCAGAAGCTTGCGACCATAACAAATGAGTCGGCAAAGACATTTGATGTTGTGGACGTTGCGACAGGAAAGTCTGTTAAGACGGGCGAGCTTGGCGACTGGCATTATGATTCCGGCGCTGATCTCAGATATACGATCGTGGATTTCAGCGATGTGAATGCTGAGGGTACATACAAGATAACAGTAGATACAGGTGAGGAGTCATACGAGTTCCAGGTGAAGGATGGAATATATGACGATATTTATAAGGCATCAGTTCTCATGCTCTATGACCAGAGATGTGGAACAGCACTTGACAGCGCAGCTGCAGGTGATTTTGCCCATGAAGCATGTCATACCGGACAGGCTATAGTGTACGGATCAGATGTGGCAAAGGATGTGACCGGCGGCTGGCATGATGCAGGAGACTACGGCAGATATGTGGTTCCGGGGGCGAAGGCTGTGCAGGATCTTTTGCTCACATATGAGGACTCAGCTGAGGCTGCAAAGGATGACACTATAGGAATACCTGAGAGTGGCAATGGGGTTCCGGATATTCTCGATGAGGCGAGATACGAGCTTGACTGGATGCTCAAGATGCAGGATGAGAACAGCGGTGGTGTATACCACAAGGTTACAGGTGAGGTGTTCCCTGAGACTGTTCTTGCAGTTGATGAGACAGCACAGATGATACTGTCACCTATATCCACTGCAGCCACGGGCGATTTTGCCGCAGTCATGGCAAAAGCCTCAGTTATATACAGGGATATAGATAAAGATTTTGCAGATACATGTCTTGCTGCGGCCCAGAAGGCATGGAAATATCTCGAAGAGCATGAGGAAGATCCGGGATTTACAAATGTTGGAGACATAGTAACAGGTTCTTATTCGGATGGAAGAATGACTGACGAGTATCTGTGGGCAGCTGCAGAACTCTATATAGCGACCGGGGATGAGAGTTACAACGACTATGTCAAGAAAACCGTCAAGACCAGCGTGAAGTATGGCCTTGGATGGGCTGACGTAGGTTACTATGCGATATACGACTACTGCATGAATGTCAAGGATTGTGAAGCTGAGAAGGCCATCCTCAAGGAGGGCGCAGATGATCTTGTCAAGAATTATGGCAAGTGCGGATTTGGCTCTGCAACCGGCGGTGAGTATGTATGGGGAAGCAATATGGCTGTGGCAAATGACGGAATGTTACTGCTCATGGCTTCAAAGGTCTTCGGTGATGATTCTTATGTCGATTATGCCGCAGACCAGCTCAACTACCTGCTCGGAAGGAATCCGGTCAGCTACTGTTATGTGACAGGTTACGGTTCACAGACACCGGAAAATCCACACCACAGACCATCAGAGGTCCTTGGAAAGGCAATGCCTGGAATGCTCATAGGCGGTGCAAATGGAAATCTTCAGGACCCATATGCGAAGGCGGTCCTTGCTGACATGGCACCGGAGAAATGCTATGTGGACAATGCACAGAGCTATTCATGCAACGAGGTTACGATCTACTGGAATTCACCACTGGTATATCTGCTTGCGGCTATGAAGTAGATGGAGCTGACGAAATAACAGACATCAAAATTAATAACATGTAACTATCAATAGAACATCATATTTGTTATAACTATTGAATAGTATAAACAGGGTATGCATGTCAGGAATACTATCAGATGAGGTATTCCTGACTCTGTGTACATGTATGAGATATAAGATATGAGGAAACGGTATAGTGATATGAATATATATTTGGACAAGATAAAGAAACTCATGGAGAAAGAGATGGTCAGGTATGTGATAGCCGGAGGAATGACAACGGCTGTTAACCTGGTATCTTTTTTTGTACTTAGATTAGTCACTGATCTGACTAGGAGTGAAGCCAATGTCATAGCGATCATGCTGGCTATACTATTCGCATACTTTGCAAATGGATTTTATGTGTTCAGATCAGAACAAAGGAAGCGTGTCGGAGAGATCGTCAGGGAATTCGTATCCTTTGTGGGAATGCGTCTGTTCGCAATGATCGTCGAGGTCGTTGGCACCAATCTGCTCTGCGATTCGTTCAGATATAATGAGCTTGTTTCTAAGATAGTGGTACAGCTAGTGGTACTAGTCATCAACTATATTTTCAGCAAATGTTTTGTGTTCAAAAAGAATAAGAGATCACTCAGAGATATACTGTCGGACAATTATATTATGGTCATATCGTTCCTTGTACCGGCTGTGTTCATGCTGGTGCTCTGGATCATAGCGGAGATCGGTCCATTTGGCGGCCACAGTCTGACTATGGTGGATAGTCTTCACCAGTATCTTCCGTTTTTCTCAGATTACCATGATAAGCTTCAGAATGAGGGAAGCCTTTTTTACACATGGGATATTGGTATGGGAAGCAATCTGTTGGATATAATCGCATACTACATGTCATGCCCTCTGAATTTTATCATAGTTATATTTGACAGAGAGCATCTGTATGTGGCTATGTGTCTTCTGATAAGTATAAAGATCGCTCTGTCGGGACTTACCATGGCAAGCTATCTCGGATATAAATGTAAGGATAAGAACAATGTGTTCATCATACCATTTGCCATTGCATATGCACTCAGCAACTATGTGATCGGTTATTCATGGAACCTCATGTGGATGGATTGTATACTTATACTTCCTCTGGTCATTCAGGGATTTGAGCAGATGATGGAGGATGGAAGCAACTATAAGCTGTACACTTTGAGTTTGTTTTACGGACTCCTCTGTAATTACTATATATGTTTCATGATATGCATGTTTCTTGTGTTGCAGTTCATCATGACGAACCACAAGAACATATATAAGGCCGCCGAGGACACACTGAGATTTGCAGGAACATCCGTGCTTGCCGCTGCGATGTCTGCATTTCTGCTGATTCCGGCATATATTGGACTGAACACAACGGCATCAGCAACCAGACACTACCCGAACTGGGAGTGGTATGGCAGCATCTGGGATATGATAAAGCAGATGTTTGTATTCACACCGCCGATAAAGAGCCAAGGGTTTGACGGAGGTGTCAATCTGTACTGCGGTACATTTGCGATACTTCTTATAGGTATATACATATTTAATACGAAGATAAAGTGGTATGAGAAACTGAAGAATATCATATTGCTGGTGTTCCTCATGATGAGCTTTAACAACGTGCTCCTCAACTATATCTGGCATGGATTCCACGACCAGTACGGAATACCAAACAGATTCTCATTTCTGTTTATATTTGTCCTGTTATCCATGGGATACGAGGCTGTTGTAAACATTGACCGTAAACAGGTTGTGGGTGTCATGGCTGGAATTATAGTCGCATTTGGCTTTTTGGTATATGCAGACAAGAATATAGAATTTGACAAGACAGTCATCATGCTCACATGGGGACTGTTTGTGACATATTCTATTGTTATGATGCTGATGAGTATGCTCAAGGGTAAGGGAAGGTTTGTGATGTCTATAGTCATGGCTGTGCTGTGCCTGACGGAAGTTGTGTTCAGCGCGGGCAAGGGCTACGAGAGCAATGGAACAGTGTACATTCCAGATTATTATGGCGATGCTGAAAATCTCCAGGCAGCCATCGACTCAGTAAAACATGACGGTTCCTCTTATAGATCGGAGCTGGTTGAAACTAATGTGGTGGATGAGTCCACATACTACAATATGCAGGGCGTGAGCCTGTTTGGATCGACGGTGTCAAATGATCTGGTAAATGCGATGCACGGACTTGGATTTTACACTGGTGCAAATGAGTTTCTGTTTGACGGAGCAAACCCTGTATCAAGCGCAGTCCTTGGAATAAGATATGTGTTTAGGAGATCTGATGAATATATGTCATACGACATGAATTATCTGGATACTGTAGGGGATGTGGATATATATCAGAATGAGCGCGCACTTAAGCTTGGATTCATGGTAAACAACAACCTTAAGGACTGGACCAGCGATGCGGGAAATATGTTCGAGAGTATCAACGATTTTGTGGAAAAGTCCACAGGAGTTGCCGGAATATTCAGCCAGATATACCCTGAGATCACAGGTTCCAGCAATGACATAACCATAACACACGACAATCAGTACAGTGAATATTTTGCGCTGTCAGATATAACACCAGGAATAACCAGTTTCAGTCTGAGCTTTGACATAACAGAGGAACAGAATGATCTGTATATGATAGCGAACTGTAACGGAATAACCAAGATCAGGACATATGTTGACGGCCAGGAACAGAACTATGAAAGACTTCAGTATCAGACGTACCATATTGGACATATGTCAAAGGGTGCCCATGTGGAGATAGAATACTGCTTTTCAGATGGTGTGCCGGACAACACATCGGCAAGGCTTACCCTCGCGACAATGAATGGTGCGGCGTTTGATGTGGCATATGAGAGATGGTCGAAGGATCAGTTTAAGACCTCGGTATTTGAGGATGGATATGTGAAAGGACAAATTGCACCGGAGGAAGACGGGCTTATGTTCACCTCGATACCGTACGATTCCGGATGGACTGCTTATGTCGATGGAAAGAAGACCGAGATCCAGACTGTTGCGGGTGCGTTCATAGCACTTGACCTCAAGGCGGGTGCCCACACGATAGTGTTTAAGTATTTCCCTAGGGGGCTTAAGCCGGGAATATTGTTCACGCTTATTGGATGGCTCGTGTTCGCATTCCTTATGAACGCGAAGACTATAAAGGAAAAAAAGAAGAGTATAAAAGCTGCTAAGAAGGAAACTGCAGCCAGCGATGCCGCGGGGGAAGCAGATATCCAGAGCGAGGAAGAACAGAATGAGGATGTCATAGATGCAGATCACTGGAATAAGAATCCTCAGAACGGGGGTGACAATGGGGAGTCCGATGAGTATATATTTGAGGAGGACACAACAAAGCTTGAGGAGGCGATGAAGCTTGCCGAGAAGCTGTATAAAAACAATCAGAAAGATCAGGATGTGTCAAAATGAAAATATAGTCTATATTGTACAAAATGATGAATATTTTTTGTGAAAATTTCAGCATAAAAAACGATGTGAGCGTTGACCTGGTTTGTTATTTATAATATAATGTAACTATGTGGTTGCTCGTAAACATATTTTATGTGTATAAAAGCACTATTTACAGAAAATATTTATAGGAACAGAGGTGCATTAATGGACAAAATTAAGGAAATTGGGATTAAACCGCTTGCCATTGTCGTGGCAGTTCTGGCGCTGCTCGCCGGAGTGCTTGGCATAGCAAATGTTGGAGTGGGAGCTATCATTTGCGGTGTTCTGGCAGCGGTGGCAGCAGTGCTGATCATGCTTGCTTTTGGAGGAGGCAGAGCAGGAGCTGCGAACAAGAGTGACAAGTACAAGAAACTGTTCATGAATCTTCCTATCGGATTTGCTCAGGCGAAGATAATAAATGATCCGGTAAATGGAACGAGTTATGAGATAGTTGATGCCAATGAGATATTTGGAGAGTATTTCAAGCTTGATGTGTCAGACTACAAGGATAAGATCCTCAAGGAGAGCAAGATAGAGGTCCTTCAGGATATAAATGCCTGGTTCACAGCATACAATAACTCGGGCACCAAGGAGGGAGACCTCATGGATGTTGAAATCACCATGGAGTCACTTCAGAAGGTGTTCAACACGGTTATGTATAAGTCCGAGGCTGATTACATCAACATGGTAGTAATCGATGTTACAAAGCAGAAAGAGACTGAGGAGAAACTAAGCAAGGCTATAGTGGATGCCAATGCTGCATATAAGACTCAGGCTGAGTTCCTTGCAAATATGAGTCATGAGATAAGAACTCCTATCAACGGAATTCTCGGTATGCTCCAGCTTACACTTATGGCGGAAGACCTTCAGGCAGATTACAGGGATAACCTCATAACAGCTAAGAATTGTGCAGACACTCTGCTCAGACTTATCAATGATATCCTTGATATAAGCAAGCTTGAGGCAGGAAAGTACAAGATCAAAGAAGAGACATTTGATATCAGGACAGCTATTGAAGATACGGTAGCTGCACAGGTTCCTATTGCAACGAACAAGGGACTGCAGCTCGACTGTTCATTTGGCAGCAATATTCCAAAGCTTGTCCGCGGTGATGGACAGAGGATCCAGCAGGTTCTCAACTGTCTCCTTTCAAATGCGATCAAGTTTACATCTGAGGGAAGTGTAAGAGTCAAGATCGCATCCATGGATGACGGAGAGAATAAGATCAAGATAAGGATGGCAGTTGCAGATACAGGTATCGGTATCTCCGAGGCGAATATGAGCAAGTTGTTCATAAGATTCAGTCAGGTTGATGCATCCGATACAAGAAAGTACGGCGGTTCAGGACTTGGACTCGTTATCACGAAGCAGATCGTAGAGCTCATGGGTGGTAACATCACAGTACAGAGCAAGGAAGACATTGGTTCCACATTCATCGTTGAGATACCACTTAAGGTCATCAAGGGCGCTGATGCGGCGGATGAGTTCCTTCAGGAGAAGGAGGAGCCGGCTGTATTCTCCATCAATGCACACAGCAAGGCAAGGATTCTTGTCGCAGAGGATGAACCGGTCAACCAGCAGGTTATCGGAAAGCTCCTCGGTATGGCAGGTTTCTCATACGATATAGCGGAGAATGGTCAGAAGGCAGTTGAGCTTTTCAAGACGAAGATATATGACGCGGCTCTGTTTGATGTACAGATGCCAGTCATGGATGGTATAGCAGCTACACAGGAGATCAGAGAGATAGAGCGTAAGGAAAAGAGAAAGAGACTTCCTATAATCGCAGTTACAGCCAGAGCAATGTTCGGGGATAAGGAGAGGATTCTGGAGAATCAGCTGGACGATTATATCGCAAAGCCATACAATCTCAATGATGTTGTTGATACCCTCAACAAGTACATAGACGAGTAGATATCGGTCAGGCTGTGACAGATCATATGATGACAGAGTATGTGATTACAGAGCATACGATGGATCTGTAAGTAATCTATAAAAGAGAAAAGATCGGGGATAAAGGTGCATTGCACGCATTCCCGGTCTTTTTTGTATAAATATAATGGAGGAAAATGAGATATGGCAGACTTTTTTCAGGACGTATTTAATAAGACAAAGAAATTTGCAAATAATGCAGTGGATGAGACAAAAGATGCAGCACAGAAAGCAAAGCTGAATAACAAGATCAGCAACGAGATCCAGATGATAGACAGGAATATGGTGGAGATCGGAAAGTATTTTTATGAGCAGGCGAAGGGTAACCCACCACAGGAACTGATGCAGTATTTCAACAATATACGTGTTCTAAAGGACAGTATAGAGATAAGCCGCAGCGAGATACAGTCGATAGACGAGGCGATGACGGCGAGAAAAAACAGTAATAACCAGTATTGATATCAAAAAGGACATAATCCGATAAGTTAAAAAATCTAGTGAAAACCGTGTGTGACAGTCTGATAAGATCGGGACAGTCATATACGGTCTTTCTTTTATATGGCGTATTTGCTGGACTCCTTTGGAACTGTGCAAATATCGGCAAAATGCGCGGGTAAAAAAGTACACTTTACAAAAAATTAAAAGGACAAATTAGTAAAAATTTGTTTATAAATCAACCCCTTTACAAAGGGTTCATGGGGGTGTAATGTGTGCTTACCACTTAGAGAGAGGAGGACAGCAGCTTATAATTTTTTTGATACCATTGATCGCTACGGTCAGTATGGCAGTCGTCACTGATTTCCGGAGTTGGAAGATTCCGAATAAACTGGTGGCTGTGGGGCTGATACAGGGATTTGTCGTTTCGGCTGTTGTGAGGGGATTGCCTGAAGGGCTCCTCAGCAGCGCAAAGGGATGTGTGATTCCGGTGGTGATCTTATATGTATTATTTCTAATCAAAGCCTTGGGGGCCGGGGATATCAAACTTCTGGCGGTTGCCGGATCGTTTGTTGGTCTGGACATATACAGGGTTATGATCTACTCCTTTTTGGCCGGGGGAGTAATTTCTATTATTTATCTTTTAAAAGAGTTTATTTTATCAATTACGAATCGTAAGAAATTATCAGACAGAACAGAATGTTCGAGAGTAGGAAAGAGACGAGTACATTTTTCTGCCGCTATATTGGGTGGAATACTATACTATGCCACAACCCTTTGAGGGTTGTTTGGGTGGTTGAATGAAATTGATGTATTTGATGAATTTGATGGAGGTGAGACAATTCAGCAGTACAAAGTAGGAATATATGATGATGACAAGGCTTACATGATGAGTCTGATGAATCATATCAATTCAGACAGGGAAAATCCGTTTCTAGCGTTGGCGTTTTCTGGACGCGATGAATTGCAGGGGTATCTGCGTGCAAACAGTCTGGATATATTGCTGATCGATGAGAAATTGTATGTAGATATATGGCAGGAACTTCGTGGGCAGAGATGTGTGGTGCTTTCGGGAAAGAGACCTGCCGGGACAGATTCCGGTTCGGAGATATCAAAATATGGCGAAGGATGGTTCGGGGGATCAGCGGAGTCTGGTTCATTGGAATATGGTGAACAGTCAGGCGGTGGGAATGTTCCCGGAGTGTTGTTCAAGTACTCTAAGGCGAGGGATATAGTCCGGGCAGTTATGAAGTACATGGATGCCGATGTGCCGGAGAGAAGGCGGAAGCTGTTCAGATCCTATGGTGTTATATCTCCGGTTGGTAGATGCGGGAAGACAAAGCTTGCGATAAGCCTGTGCATGAATGACGAGGTCCGTGGGGGGCTGTATATAGGTCTGGAAGAATTCAGTTCATTTGAGGACAGGGAAGATGTGGTATCGAATGTCATATATCTCATAAAGGAGCGATCGGACGGATTTACGGATTATGTAGGTGAAAATACAGTGCAGCTTGACGATTACAGTGTCCTTGGATACATGCGGTCGTATCTGGATGCCATGGAGCTTGACAGATCTGACGTTGAGTGGATGCTGGAACAGCTAAGAGTGTGGGGAAGATACACGACCATAGTGCTTGATATTGGACAGGCGGTTCTAAAGGATCTGTCTGTGCTGTCTGCTCTGGATGTGATAGTGGTCCCTGAACTGCCGGATGAGCAGTCGCAGGAAAAGATCAGGACATTTGAAAGGCTACTCGAATCGGAGGAGTTGGGAAAAGTCGCAAAAAGGATGAAACGGGTCCGGGTACCAGACGCTGCACCGGGAAGTGCGGAGATGATTAGATTCATTGAGAGCCAGGTGATGGACAAATGGTAAATAGTGAATATATGCAGAATATCAGAACGAAGGTCATGCAGACCATAGACCTATCTGGTGATATAGAGGATGATCAGGTACGTGGTGTTATCGACATGTGCATACTTGAGTATTCTTTGGAGAAACCGCTGAGTGTCAGAGATAAGGTAGAGATAAAACGGGATCTGTTCAACAGCCTCAGAAGACTGGATGTGCTTTCGGACATGCTTGATGATGACAGTATAACGGAGATCATGATAAATGGCGCAGACAATATTTTTATAGAGAGGGCTGGCAGGTTGTGTCGTTATGACAGGACATTTGAGAGTGAGGAGAGACTGAAGTCGGTAATCCAGCATATTGTTGCAGAGTGCAACAGGCTGGTAAACGAGTCGTTTCCGATAGTCGATGCCAGGCTGAAGGATGGATCAAGAGTTAACGTGGTTCTTCCCCCTGTGAGCCTTGGCGGCTGTGTCATGACAATAAGGAAATTCCCAAAGGAGGGAATGACCATGGAGAGACTTCTGCAACTGGGTTCAATAACAACTGAGGTTGCAGAGTTTCTCAGGAAGCTTGTGGTGTCTGGATATAATATTATCGTGTCCGGCGGAACTGGTGCGGGTAAGACTACATTTCTCAATGCTCTGTCGGGGTATATACCACACGATGAGAGGATAGTGACCATAGAGGATTCGGCGGAGCTTCAGCTCACGGGCATAGACAATCTTGTGAGTCTTGAATCGAGAAGTGCAAATGTTGAAGGCGAAAATGCGGTGAGCATAAGAGATCTTATCAAGACAAGTCTAAGAATGCGCCCATCGCGAATCATTGTTGGTGAGGTCAGAGATGCGGCGGCAATTGACATGCTCACGGCTATGAATACAGGCCATGACGGCTCACTGTCCACCGGGCATGCAAACTCCAGCAGAGATATGCTGACAAGGCTTGAGACGATGGTACTTATGGGAGCTGACATGCCGGTGCTGGCTATAAGACAGCAGATAGCATCAGCGGTGGACATAATAATCCAGTTGGGAAGACTAAGAGATAAATCAAGAAGATGCCTTGAGATATGTGAGGTGATCGGATTGGAAGGAGGTGAATTTGTGGTGAATAAATTATTTGAGTTTAGGGAGAGAGGGCTGGAAGATGGCCGGATAGTAGGAACATTGGAGAAAATAAATGATCTGCACAACACGGCAAAACTCATGTCGGCAGGATTTATAAGAGTGACAAAGGAACCCACAGGAGCAGGAGTGATGGCAGTATGACCGATTACAGAGTATACAGGCTGAAAGCCGGTGAAAAGATAGGTATTGCTATCACATATATGGTTGTGACTGCGGCGATAGCAGTGTTGTTTTATGACAATGCAGCAGTGTGTGTTGTAGGCGTTCCGGGATTGCTCGCCATGTTCAGGATGGTCTCGCGGAGTAAATGTATAAGGATGCAGAAAAAGCTGAATATGGAATTCAAGGAGATGCTGCTTTCCCTGGCGGCGAATATGGCGGCCGGATACTCTATGGAAAAGGCCTTTGTGCCTGTGTACCAGGAAATGGAGGGACTGTATCAGGGTAGATCTTATATTCAGGGGGAAATCAAAATGATCATAGCGGGACTTGAGATGAATACCGATATGAAGATCCTTTTAAAGAATTTTGCTGAGAGATCGGGGCTTGATGATGTCATGGAGTTTGCCAAAGTGTCTGCGGTAGCGGGCAGATCCGGTGGAAACCTCATAAAGATGATGAAGAAGATGGTACAGACCATCGAGGAAAGGCTGGAGGTGGAGGATGAGATCGACACGATGGTAACGGCAAAGCGGATGGAGTACAACATAATGTCTGCTATGCCATTTGTGATAGTTCTCTATATGCGGGTGTGTAATCCGGGATATATGAATGCTCTGTATGGAAATGTATTTGGGATAGCCGCGATGTCCGTCTGCCTGATCGTTATATTCCTGATGGTGGCCTGGGGACGAAAGATAACAAATATAAGGGTGTAAGGCGGTGAGAGCGTGCTGAGAAAATTAGCGGGAATCATTTATGACATGGTGGAAAAGCATGTGGATATGGACAAGACGATACAGAGGATAAAGAGGGGATACACTTGCACGGATGCGGATGCAAGAACAAAGTGCCGTGGGGTATATGTGGAAAGGATATCCATGATCTTGGTGGTCGTTCTTGCTTCGGTGGTGCTTGCAGTTTTGTTGTGGGGCAGGACCGCTCTGCGACCTGAAACGGTGGTAATTGACAGGCCGGGTTATGGGGGTGATAAGGGTACCAAGACACTGGAGACAGAGGTTGATGGCCAGAAGAAACAGGTAAATGTAGATGTGCTACCGATCGAGTATGACGAGTCGGAGCTGGAGGATGTGTTTGACCTAGGATTTACAGAGATAGAGGAAATTTATCTCGGAGAGAACGAGAGTGCGGACTGTATTCAGAGTGATCTGGATCTGCCAGAGAGACTTGATGATACAGGCCTTGACGTGGCATGGATAAGCAGTGATCAGGATGTTGTGACATCCACAGGCAAATTGCTGAAGAGTGATGAGGGTGACGCGGAACTGGTGAAGCTCACGGCTGTTTTGTCCTATGGAGAGCACAGCGCGGAGCGGGAATATAACATCCGTGTTACAGGGCGGGTGCTTGATGCTGGTGAGAAGGCTGAAAAGGCTATTTCCGATTTTGTGAAAAACACCCAGATGGAGAACAGGGCTTCCGGACGGATAGAACTCCCCTCGGAGATAGAGGGATACAGCATTGAAGATACGGCTGGCGGTTCTGGTGCTATACCGGTGATATTTCTGGGTATCATCTCAGCAGTATGCATCTGGATGGGCGCGAGGGCAAAGCTTTCAAAGCAGGAGAAGGAGAGGAAACAGCAGCTCATGATTGACTATCCTGAATTGGTCGACAGGCTGATCCTTTATCTGGGAGCAGGAGTGACTATAAGAGGTTCATTTGTGAGAATGGTACAGAATGATGATGAGAGCGCTCTTATGAAGGAACTCCGATACACGTTAAATGAGATACAGGCCGGGATTCCAGAAGGCGAGGCATATTACAATATGGGGCATCGTATCAATATTCCGGTATACATGAAGCTTATGTCAATGCTGTCACAGAATGTCAGCAAAGGGACGAAGGATATAATGATCATGATGGCGGGGGAGGAACAGGCAGCGCTTCAGACGAGGAAAGAGCTAGCCCGGAAGAAGGGTGAGGAAGCAGGAACGAGACTGTTGTTTCCTATGATAGTATTGCTCGGCGTAGTGATGGTGATAGTTGTATTGCCAGCTGTGATGAGTTTTTAGAAAGAGTATGTAAAGCAGAAAAATAATCAAGGAGGAAAATAATTATGAAGAGATGGAATGATTTTATGGAAGACGAGTCAGGAATGGGAGTGGTTGAGATAATCCTTATAATGGTGGTCCTCATAGCGATGTGCATAGTATTTAAACAGCAGATAACCTCTCTGGTAAACAATATCTGGAACTCCATAAACAAGAATGCGAAGAAGATTTATTGATGATGACAGAGCGGAGGACATATGGGAAATAAAGGACAGGTTACAGTGTTTCTGTGTCTTGTGCTGCTGTCCCTGCTGATACTTGGCCTGACATCTGTGGAGATGGTAAGAGTCAGTATGGGCGGTGCCAGGGCTGCGGAGGCAGCTGATGGTGCCGCCCAGGAAATCAAGGCGGCGTACAACAGAAGACTGTTTGATGAATATCATCTGCTGGCTGTTGACAGGAATTTTGGTGGACAGGGGGAAGGAAAGATGGAGGAGATGGCAGAAGATTACCTTGAATATACATTTGACGGGAGTGATGACTATGATATGACGGTGAAAAGTGTGGAGCTTGCCGACTGCAGAGGGCTTCTTGAGAATGACTGCGAAAATATGAAAAAGCAGATAACAGAATATATGAAAATATATATAGAAACAGAGGGCATAAAGGATCTTCTAGAGATGATAACCACTGAAAGAAAAGCAGGAACGGACACGAAAACCACTATAGACAATGGGCAGGATGATGAGAGCTCGACCGACAGTCTGTGGATAGGCACGGATCCAAGGAACGTTCTTAAACATACACTCCGGGGAGGAATCTTGAAAATAGTAACTCCGTCAGGAGGTGAACCGTCTGACGCCAGTTACAGTGAGGAGGATCTTCCGTCGGGAAGCAGGAATGATGCCGATGAGAAGTGGACCGATATAGAATTTGACGATCTTGATGCGTTCAAAAAACAGCTTGGCAATTGGGATGCTGTGGATGAAACGGGAGTCACAGATGATTTCTATGGAATCTGTTATGCCATTGAGATGTTCAACACATACACATCAAAGAAAGCGGAGCGGCCGGCGGAGTGCGAGGTTGAGTACATGATAGCGGGAAAGGACAATGACAGGGACAATCTGAAAGGTGTTGTGAACAGGATCATAGCGCACCGTCTCCCGGTAAATCTGGCATATCTTCTATCGGATGATAGTAAGATGGCAGCCATAGATTCAATAGCATTTGTGCTGTCACTGCTGCCGGGCGTTACATATTCTGCAGTGAAATATCTGCTGGCCGGATGCTGGGCATATGCGGAGACTCTTGCGGACATAAGGTGCATGCTGTGTGGGAATAATGTGCAGTTTATCAAGACTTCAAAAACGTGGAAGACGGATATAGACAGCCTTGGAGATCTGCTCACGATGCAGAATGAGGACTATGAAGGGGCGGATGCCATAGGCTACAAGGGATATCTGGCGATTTTGCTGGCTGAAAAACACAATGACATATATTACAGGATGGCAGATATGATACAGCTAAATTTGTCTCAGGAGGATGAGACATTTGATATGAAGAATATGATATATGGATTTTCTATTGATGTGGATATAGAGCAAAGGAAAAAATTTGCCCCATTCATAGAGAGTTTTCCGGAGATAAATGGCATAGATGACGGCTATTACCGCCACGGGTTCAGGATATCAACGGGGTATTAAAAAGTAGGCGAAAACGTTCGGAAAGGGGGTGTTATATGTTCTCCTGTCATGTTGCCAGGCTCGGATATGATAATCCTAAAAAAATTATTAAAACATTTTTTAAAAACTTAATAGCAAATATTTTTATTTCCAAAAATGTTATCCCATTTATTTATTTTAAGATCAGATCGCCTCTCCAAGCGCATATCAGAAATATCCGCAGCGTGAAGAAAACGGGCAGGAGGATATATAAGACAACTCTTTCTGGACGTGGAAGCGCAAGTGTTGAGGCTGCAATGGTGCTGCCAGTGTTTATATTTGCGATGCTGGGAATAGTGAGCGTCGCAGGAGCGGTCCACACCAGAGGAATAGTGTATGAGGGGCTGCATGAGACTGCACTTTATATGGCGGAGTACAGTTTTCTTGGGAGACAGATAGAGAATGGTGTGGATGCCGGAAGAGAAGCAGAGGTGTTCAAGGATGGTGTATCGCTGGTCACGGCAAACAAAAAACTGCGGGATTATATAGATGATCAGAATATGATTGACAGATATGTTGCCGGGAGCTTTTCTGGATTGAACATAGTACAGTCGGAGTTAAAAGCCGATGACTGCATATATGTGAAGCTGGAATATGATATCAGGATCAGTATTCCGGTAATTGGCAATGTGACTATACCGTGCGAGGAACGGATACGCCAGAGAGCATTTCTGGGATATGACAAGGCAAATGATGCAGATTCAGAGGGTACATATGTATATGTTGCGGAAAACGGTGACGTCTATCACAAGTCAAGAAGCTGTTTTCATATAAAATTGAATATAAGGCAGGTTTCATATACCGCGGCTGAGAAGGAATGCGAAGGCCTTACCCAGTGCAGCCTGTGTGCGAGATACCGAAGTCGTGGAACTCTGTATGTAACGCAGAGCGGGGATAAGTATCATTATTCCCTGGAATGTCCGGGACTTAAGCGTACTGTATACAGAGTGAAGAAGGATGACATAGGGGATATGAGACCGTGTTCAAACTGTGGTGAAGGGGGAATGTAAAGTGAAGATGGATGACGAAGGATCATTAATGATCGAAATGAGTCTTATAACACCTGTTTTGATCGGTGTAGTATTTGTGGTGATCAATCTATTTGTGATAGTTATGAACTATTCTGTGGCGGCGGGGGAGGCATATACAGTGCTTTACAACAGAGAAGAATATATTCTGCTTGGAGATGCTGATGACACTCAGACAGCAGAGAGTGTCATAAGGACAAATGTGGAAGAAAAGACGACGTTTGCCGGGCAGGTTGAGGCAAGGTCATATATGACAGACACGGGGGCAATCGAGCATGGCGTCATGGCGAGTGCGGTGCTTGGAATCTGTGTGAATGAGGTGAGTTATACGGAGAGATATCCCGGGATTGGACAGTTTGTGGATGAGAATAAAAAGAGTAAAAAAGTTGAGACAATGAGGGAGATCAGGAATACAGGCAATAATCTGAGGAGGTGGCAGTCATATGGTAAATTACTGTCAGAATGAAGGTGTAAACTCATTTTTTGTGGTTGAAGCTGAGATGGACAGTGTCAATTCATATGAGATTGATATGCTCTATAACAATTTCGTAGAAGGGATAATACAGCCGGAGTTCAGGTCGATAGACGGCAGAATGCTCCTCTATAACAAGATAAACGGAAAGAAGAGTCTTAAGGATTATATGCAGGCAAATTTCCTTACGGCAAAGCAGACACTCTCGGTAATGGGGGCGGCATGCAATGCTGTAGTTGAGGCGGAGGAGTACATGCTCGATCCTGATAATCTCATGCTGAAACCGGAATATATATTCTGTAGTGTCGGTTTGGAAGAGTGCCGTTTTGTGTATGCACCGGGGGCGCATATGAATGTGAAAAAGCAGGTAAGACATCTGTCGGAGGAGATAATACGACGGATAGATCACAGTGATGGAAAACTGGTGGATTTCATGTATGGAGTGTATGAGACCGTGGTTATGGACAACTTTGATATGGAGAAATTGCGTGAAGATGTGTGCGAGATGCAGAAGCAGGTCTTATGCAGAGAAAAAAAAGCTGCCTTTGGAAAACACGGCGAGGTCAGTGGAAACAGTGATGAGTATGATGCGCTGAAAGACATGTTGTTTGGCGATGAAGCTGCGCCTATGAACAGTGTTGTGCTGGCTGGTGAGTCTGGCACAAGAAGAGAAAATCTGTTTTTGCGTAGGAAAACGTTCGAATGTAAGAACTTGTCGAATTTAAGAAACAGATGGCTGTTGATCCTCTTTGTTATAACTATAGCTGCGGGACTTGGGCTGGCAGTGTTTCAAAGTGCAGTTTATGGACACATTGCGGATGTTCGCCTGCTCATGCTGGCGGTTGCGGTGGCAGCCATTGAGCTGTTTTTATATTTGGAGCTTCGGAGGAAGGATGATGTCGCCATGCCTCGGAGTGCTGGAGTGCCAGCTGGTGCGTCGGCTGGTATAGCCGCCGGTGTGTCTGATGAGACTGTTGGTATGCCTGGTTCACCAGCCGTTATGACCAGTGATCCGTCTGGATTGAAGATGTTGAGGCGGCAGACGTGTAATCCGGACGTGGTGGAAGATGGATCATATATTAGCGAGTGGCAAAATACAGAAAAATATGTGCACAGAACTGTGGATCAAAATCCGATGAATCCTCCTGTAAATTTGAGTGAGGGAACCCAGATACTCAGGAAACCTGATGATACTGATGATGATACCACGCTACTTGCTGCGGATGTTCATGAAGAAAATCGGACAGCACATATATCGGTGGAGCTGACTGGCAGGCAGAGCGGAGAAAAACTCGAGATACATATGGCCGGAGGTGAGCAGACGGTAGGCAGGGATGGCTCGGCTGATGTCGTCATAAACGACAGGAGTATAAGCCGAAGACATGCCGTCATCGGTGAGAAGAACGGCAGGATATATGTGAAGGATCTTTCTTCTACAAACGGTACATATGTAAATGAGATATGTATGTGCAAAGATAGATATTGGCCTTTGTCCGGAGGAGACGTCCTCAGAATAGGGGGCGTGGAATACACTGTCCAAATATTGCTTATCTGATTGATATAAAATGTAAATTCAGATATAATAGTCTGTGTATGAGTTTCCCTAAATCCAGATATATAAGGATATATGTCATGGGCTATGGGTGTAATCACATTTTATCGTACAAAAAGGTAGGTAGTGACATGTCGTATGTAGCTTTATATAGAAAATGGAGACCTGATACTTTTGATGAGGTAAAGGGGCAGGATCATATAGTTACCACTCTTAGAAACCAGATTAAGAATGATAGACTTGGTCATGCCTTTTTATTTTGTGGAACGAGAGGAACAGGAAAGACATCTATAGCAAAGATATTTGCAAAGGCATGTAACTGTGAACATCCGGTTGACGGAAGTCCGTGTAATGAGTGTGCAAGCTGCCGTGCAATAGCTGATGGATCTTCTCTGAATGTTATAGAGATAGATGCGGCATCCAACAATGGTGTCGACAACATACGACAGATCCGTGAAGAGGTTGCCTACCCACCTACTGAGGGAAAATACAAGGTATATATCATAGACGAGGTTCATATGCTCTCACCTGGAGCCTTCAACGCTCTGCTTAAGACTCTGGAGGAGCCACCTTCATATGTTATATTTATACTGGCGACCACTGAATCTCACAAGATTCCGATAACTATATCGTCCAGATGTCAGAAGTATGATTTCAGGAGGATACCGGTGGATGTCATAGCAGACAGACTGGCTGATCTGATGGACAGAGAAGGTCTTGAAGCTGACAGAAAAGCTATCGATTACGTTGCAAAGTCAGGAGACGGTTCTATGCGAGATGCGCTGTCGATACTTGACCAGTGCGTAGCATTCAATCTCGGTCAGAAGCTTACCTACGATAAGGTACTTGAGACCATAGGTGCAGTGGATATAGATACATTTGCAAGACTGCTTGAGTGTGTTCTCAGGGAGGATGTCGAGGGTGCGATAGACGTGGTCGATGAGATCGTGTGGCAGGGCCGCGAACTTGGCAGGTTCGTGAGTGAGTTTACGTGGTTCCTTAGAAATATCCTGGTGGTAAAACTCTCCCAGACAGAGGGGGACAGACTGGATATGACAAAGGAAAATCTTGAACGGATCAGAGGCATTGCGGTGGGCATGGATGAAAGTACTGTCATAAGGTACATCAATGTATTTTCTGATGCATCAGCGAGTATAAAATATTCCACACAGAAGAGGATCGTGCTTGAGATGGCGGTCATAAAACTTTGCCGGCCTCAGATGGAGACGGATGTCACAAGCATCGTTGAGAGGGTGAGATTTCTTGAGGAGAAGTTGGATGCGCTTCAGGCAAACGGAATACAGATGCAGCCGGTGAAGCAGTCATCTAGTGCAGGCGAGAAGCCGGCAGGGACAGATGTAGATCCTGACGCAATAAGGGCATTTCAGGAAAGGCTGTCGAAGGAGCTTCCACAGGCAGAGTATGAGGATCTTCAGAGGGCAGCAGACAACTGGAATGAGATACTTGGAAAACTCTCAAGTCCGGCGAGAAGATATCTCGAGAGAAATGATGATGATCCAGGCAGCAGAGCAAAGCTGATACTTGCTGATGACAGGAAGAAGCTGGTGCTCATGATTCCGCTTACGGATGATGAACTTCCGAAGCTATATTTTGAAAAGGCGGAGAATGTGGCACACGTAAAGAGTGTCATAGAGGAGTATCTTGGCAAGAGTGTGGAATTTGAAATAGTCTGTACCAGGAACTCACACAAGGACAATACTAAACTTGAACAGGAAAATATCCTGAATATTATCAATTTTAAAGTTGAGAGAAAACAGGAATAATAATAAAATCTATAAAAGAAACAGATTTAAGGAGGATTTTTGTAATGGCTAAGAGAGGCGGTTTTCCAGGAGGCATGATGCCTGGCAATATGAACAATCTTATGAAGCAGGCTCAGAAGATGCAGAAGCAGATGGAGGAGACAACAAAGAATCTTGAGGATAAGGTATATGAGTCGTCTGTAGGTGGCGGAGTGGTTACAGCTAAGGTATCCGGTAAAAAGGAGCTTATGGAGATAAAGCTGGATTCAGAGGTTGTTGATCCTGATGATATAGAGACTCTGGAGGACCTGATCATATCTGCAGTGAATGAGGCTCTCAGAGCACAGGAGGAGGATTACAACAACAATATGAGCAAGATATCCGGCGGAATGGGACTTGGAGGATTACCATTCTAATGGAAGTTTATGGAGGAGAAGTAAACAGGCTTATAGAGGAACTGGGTAGACTGCCGGGAATAGGAACAAAGACTGCCCAGAGACTGGCATTTCATATAATAAGTATGCCGGAGGACAGGGCATTTGCTCTGTCGGATGCCATAGTAAACGCGAAGAAGAATATAAAATACTGCAGTTGTTGCTACACTATAACTGATAGGGAGGTATGCCCTATATGTAGTTCCCCTAACCGGAACCACAAACTCATAATGGTGGTTGAGACTCCCCGTGATCTTGCAGCTTACGAGAGAACAGGTCAGTTTGACGGTGTGTATCATGTTTTGCATGGTGTTATCAATCCGGCTCTTGGCATAGGTCCGGCGGATATAAAGATATCCGAACTTATGAGGAGGCTGCAGAGTGAGGATGTGGATGAACTTATTATAGCAACTGGTTCAGGACCGGAGGGAGAGGCAACAGCAATGTACATATCCAAGCTTGTAAAACCGGCGGGAATAAAGGTCAGCCGTATTGCAAGTGGTGTGCCGGTCGGAGGCGATCTGGAATGTATAGACGAGGTCACACTGCTCAGGGCACTTGAGGGCAGAGTGTATCTTTAAACAGGACTGTCATATGAATGACATGTACTATATTTACACATATTTATAGAGAAAGAGGTGCAGGGTTATGTTAAGAGTAGGTTTTTTGACAAGTGGCGGTGACTGCCAGGCATTGAATGCAACCATGAGGGGCATAGCAAAGGGATTGTACGAGCTTTTTGACGAGGTAGAGATCTATGGTTTCCTTGAGGGCTATAAAGGCCTTATGAGAGGAAATTATATTAAGATGAAGCCGGAAGATTTTTCAGGAATAATCAATAAAGGCGGAACTATCCTGGGCAGTTCCAGACAGCCATTCAAACTCATGGGTGAGCCGACAGAGGACGGACTTGATAAAGTCAGGTCAATGAAGGAGACATACAAGAAGCTTAAGCTGGATTGTCTCTGTGTACTTGGTGGAAATGGTTCACAGAAGACTGCAAACATGCTCAGCGAGGAAGGCCTTAATGTAATTGGACTTCCAAAGACCATAGACAATGACCTGTGGGGAACAGATATGACATTTGGTTTCCAGAGTGCTGTCGATATAGCGACACAGACCATTGACTGTATTCACACCACTGCTGCATCACATAACAGAATATTTATAGTAGAAATCATGGGCCACAAGGTTGGCTGGATCACTCTTCATGCGGGAATAGCAGGAGGAGCTGATGTTATTCTGCTTCCAGAGATACCATATGATATAGAGAAGGTATACAAGGCAATTGATAAGAGAACTAAGGACAATAAGGGATTCACTATAGTTGCAGTTGCTGAGGGTGCACTTCCAAAGGAGGTTGCAGAGCTCCCTAAGAAGAAGAGAAAAGAGGTAATAGCAAACAATCCATATCCGTCAGTTGCGTATGAGCTTGCAGACAAACTCAAGGCATATACAACGCAGGATATAAGAATTGCAATACCCGGCCATACCCAGAGAGGTGGCAGCCCGGATGCATATGATCGTGTTATATCTTCGAGATTTGGCGCTAAGGCTGCAGAGCTCATAAAGGCAAAGGATTTTGGCAAGTTGGTTGTATTCCTTGACAATAAGGTAACAGCAATACCGCTTTCAGAGAGTGCCGGAAAGCTGAAATATGTATCACCTGATGATGATATAGTAAGCGAGGCAAGAACACTGGGAATTTCATTTGGAGATAAATAAACAGTATTTGCGGTCACATATTCTCCCTATCTGCATACTTATGTAATAGATACACAACAATGCAGATAGGGAGATTTGTATGAGTGAAGAATTCAGATATATTCCATATAGTCCGTATGACATGAATCTCAAGGGACTGATAAAAGATGGAGGAGTCTACAATCTGAAATATGCAGAGGCTTCCGGAAAAGGATTGTCAGGTATTCTTCTTCCAGGCAGTATGTATGATTCTGATGAGCTGCTCCGGGATATAGAGTACATGAAGCAAATGTATCCTGATAATATAAAGCGGATCAGCGATGCGGTCGAGGAAGAGTGCGATAAGCTTGAATACGAGGGAAGTTCAATGCTAGTTGAATACCCAGACAGGGAAGAGATGAGAAAGATTGCGAGAAAGGTTTATGGTGACCTTAACGAGAGGGGAGACATCCCCGATGAATACAAGGTATCCGGTCCGGAGGCTGCAGCTTTAGGGCAGGAGGAGCCACCGTATGTACCTGATGGACCAGGTGATGTGAATTGTGTTATGAGAAATATCATAGAGATGCTTGTGTGCAATGAGTTCTGTGTCAGACGAGACAGACATAGAAGGCGCAGAAGAAGGTTTTATTGATAAAGGAGTCAATTGGATAAGTGAAGAAGAAAATAAATGTACTTGTGAGAGTGATTGTAATGATAATGGTATTTGTCATCACGATTTACTTCGTCAATATATTTGAGAATAGAAATTATAAGAATCTGGCTAAAGAGATGAATGATGCAGAATTGCCACTAGCTTATGTGAGCTATGGCGATACTCTGCTCAATTGCATGCACGGATATACCAGCGATGTGGATATAACTCTTCTGAGGGATTCTATAACACCTATAGATGAGCAGAAGCATATAGAGATACTGGTGCAGAATGATAAAAAATATGCCAGCGGATATTCATATGAGATAAGGTCTATAGCCGGGGATTCACTTGTTGAGAAGGGTGATATCGAGGCGGCGGACAATGGTTCAGGATATGATGAGTTGGACATAAATGTGCGGATGGATCTCAAGAAGGATATGGAATACATGCTTGTGGTAAAGGCAAGCTCTGAGAAGGGATTGGCAGCATCGTATTATACCAGAATAGTTGTAAATGATGATTACCATGAGGCGGAACTTCTGAAGGCTGTTCAGGATTTTCATGATGCTTCATTTGACTTCAATGCACTTGAGACGGAGTCTGTTATAGGAACCTATAAGACGGAGTATGCAGGCGCATCAACAGGAGATTCATTTGGCCTTGGACATGTCAATCTGGCAAATGACTATGCGGACATCATGTGGGATGGTCTGAAGCCGACGGTGGTCAGCGACATCAACATATATATAAAAGAGATAGATGTCAATTATGCTGTGATCGAGATGGAGTATAACGCGAGCTCCATCACGGATCAGGATGTCACAAGCTATTATGCTGTCAAGGAATTTTATAAGGCTGGGTATAGCCTTGTGGAGGTGAGTGACAGTGAAGCTGATGGCGAGGATTCGTATGGCGATGCTTCATATGGCGATGCTTCATATGGCGATGCTTCATATGATGAGGAATATTCATATACAGATGAAGAAAGTCAGGGTGGACAGGCTGAAGAGACATCGCATACAGAGCCTAAGATTACAATGTTCAGCTATGACCGGTATGTTGATGAGTATTTTGACAGGACGGGAATAGATGCTCTCAACAACGTGTACGAGATAGGAATAGTTTCATCTGATGATCTTGAGTACCGGTACGTTGAGAACAACAGGAAGATAGCATTTGTCAGAAATGGACAGCTGTGGATGTACGATTATGACCAGGGAGAGATAATTCGTGTTTATAGTTTCTGTGCTGACGACTATACAGAGGATGCAGCAACATATGATGCACATAATATAAATATCATGGAGTTTGCAGATGACGGTAATCTGACGTTTTCTGTATATGGATACATGAACAGGGGAGATCATGAAGGTAAATTAGGAATTGGTCTGTTTACATTTGACTACAGTACACTTGAGGTCGATGAGCTTCTGTTTGTGGAGTGTAATGTACCATATGAGGCGATGAAGACAGAAACTTCGAGACTCACGTATTATGACGGACAGAAGTTTTATTATATGATGGGCGGCAAGGTAAATGCTGTGGATATAAAAAACAGAAAGCAGTCATATATTGCTGAAAATCTGTCAGCTGGAGATGTGAAAGTGTCAGCCGACATGTCAGTCATGGCATTTGGTGAGAATGAGGATCAGAGCCAGAATACCAGAATAACCCTTATGAATATGAAGACGGGAAACAGCTATGACATAACAGCCGGGGATGGCGAGTGTCTGATATGTTATGGATTTAAGGATTCAGACATGGTGTATGGAGTGTCGGACATAGCGGATGCTGGAGTGGATGCCGATCTTGAGTCATTTTCTGAGACGAAGTACAGTGAGGAATCGAGAGATAATATTCCTGCAAAGAGATTGTATATAGTTGGAAGTGACGGTTCACAGATAAAAGAGTATGCCAAGGATGGATGCTATCTTATGCAGGTGGATGTGAATGCCAATCTTCTCTACCTGACAAGGGGGGAGAAGTCAAACGGCAAGTTTGTTGCCATAAAGGATGACTTTATCACATTCAAGGAAGATGACAGCAAGCAGACCATAGGCACAGTACACAACTCATCGATAACAGGCTATGACAGACTGTATTTTACAGTCCCTGAAAATATATATCTCAGTTACATTCCGAACCTGAACATAACTAAGGAAAAAATAGATGATCAGAATTCATATATGATAATGACGATAGAGAGGGAAAAGGTTACATATCATGTATATGATAACCTCGGCCTTTCCAAGATATATGACGTTGCGGGAGATGCAATAAATTATGCTGAGTCCGTGGCGGGAATAGTGGTATCCAGTGATGGTGAGGTGATATACAGAAAGATGGAGAGTCAGGAGTACAACACCATAGCTGCGGGAATATTCCACCACAGCACAGGTACAGTGGATGCATCACTTACAGATTGCCTATACATGGTTTTGAACTATCAGGGTGTACAGGTGACTGAAGATGAGATTAAACAGTATAGCGATCCGGTGACTGTATTAAACACGCTGGGCAAGAAAAAGGGAATAAATGTGACTGGTCTGTCCCTCGACATGCTGCTCGGATATGTCAGCGATGGAATACCGGTAATATCAAGAATAGATGATGGAAGATATGTCCTCATAGTAAGCTACAATGATGAGGATGTCAGATATTATGATCCTGTGGAGAACAAGGAAATTGTTGTCTCAAGGGAAGAGTATATTGATATGATGGTCGTATGCCAGAACGAGTCATATACTTACGTGTCAGAATAGACAATAAAAATATACAAAAATAAACAAAAAAGGAAACGGACAGAATCCGTTTCCTTTTTCTTTAATAGTTGTAGTTTAGATATATAATTGATACCATGCGATATGATGTTGACATCGTATCGTATCGTATGAATTACTCCTCTGAGATAGTTCCTACTGGGCAAGAACCAGCACAAGCACCACATGAGATGCACTGTGAACCATCGATAACAAATACGCCGCCATTATCACTGATAGCGCCTACTGGACAAGAACCAGCACATGAACCACAACCGATACATGAATCGCCAATAACGAATGCCATAATTGTTTCCTCCTTATAAAGTAAAAATAATCACACGCTTATTGTAAAACAAAACACAATAATAAGCAAGTAATAATAATATTTATCAACAAGGTATATTTTTCAATAAGACTCAATAAGAAAGAACGATATAGACAATTGTGACGCCGGCAATATAGATAAAAGGGATAGACATTTAAAAAAGGGTATAATATAATGAGAAGTGCTGAATACGAGTAATCATAGGAGGATATATAATATGGCAAAGATAAGTAAAGATATGCTTATAAATGATATACTGGCAATAGATGCCGGTAATGCGGCGATTCTCATGGCAGCAGGAATGCATTGCATAGGGTGTCTTGCAGCAGCAGGAGAGAGTCTTGAGGAGGCAGCAGCAGTTCACGGACTGGATGCAGTTGAGCTTGAACAGGAGATCAACGATTACCTTGCAAAAAAGGAGGCTGAGTAGTATACTTGCCAAATAATAAGCGTTGTATACTATAAAGAATGGAGATATATATGAAAACTGATGGAACAAATCCTCCCGGGCAGGAAATAAAGGGATTGATTGACATTAACTGTCATATACTGCCAGGGATGGAAGATGGCCCGGACGATTTGAGAGAAGCAGCAGAGATGCTCAGAATTGCCTATGATGAGGGAATTCGTACAATAGTGGCGACACCGCCATATAACAAGAAGAATCCAATCATGGATGGTGACAAACTGGACAGGATCGTGGAGCAGCTTAACATAGAGGCTGGCAGGATAGATCCGTACTATAAGGTATATCTTGGAAGAGAGATAGAATACAATGATGAGAATCATCAGAAGATAATCTCTGGTCAGCTGGATTCGATGGCTGACAGCAAGTATGTCATGATCAGATTTCAGTACGATATAGATTTTGAGACTATATCGGAAGCAATAAGAGATATCAACATGGATGGATATATTCCGATTGTAGCAGATGTGGAGCAGTATGAATGCCTTGAAAGCGATGAGGATAAGGTGGAAGAGCTTATACAGCTCGGTGCATATGTACAGATAAGTGCAGCGGCTGTTGTGGGAGGTCTCGGACATGATATCAAAAGTTTTTCAAGAAAACTTCTCAAGGAAGAATTGGTTCATTTTGTGGCATCAGATGCATTGGATTCAGAAGATAAAGCACCTTACCTCAGGGAGTGTGCTGAGTACATAGAACGCAAGTATGGTGAGGACTATATGAATGAATTGTTCTACACGAATCCAAAAGCAGTGATAGAAAATGACGATATAGACATATAGAATATGTTCGATATCATATAGAAAATCCAAAAAGGAAATTCAAAAAAATGAAATGCCAGGTCAGGTTGGTACTTGACTTGGCATTTGGGAGCATCCCAAAGTTTGTGTAAACCTCCAAACTGATGTAAGATAAAATTACTCAGTTTGGAGGTTATTTTTATGGCAAGAAGAAAAGACAGCCCACAAAAAGCAGCAATGAGAGAAATGATGCGTGATTATCTGAAGAATAATGATATCAGCATCAAAGACGGCACCGATGTAAACAGTATCATGCGTGACATGATGTCTGTCATTTTGGAAGGTGCTTTGGATGAAGAACTGGATGAAGAATTAGGATATTCCAAGTACGACTATCGAAACAAAGAAACAGACAATAGTAGAAATGGACATTCCAGCAAAACCATGCACACCAGTTATGGAGATATGGATGTGGCAATCCCAAGGGATCGTAATGGTGATTATGAACCACAGCTGATTAAAAAATATCAGAATACCGTAACTCAGGACATGGAAGAAAAAATACTTTCCATGTATGCCAAGGGAATGACAACTGGAGACATTGAATCCCACATGCGTGAATTATACGATATTGATATTTCTGACAGCACAATCAGCCGGATCACAGACAAAATCCTGCCGATTGTAAAAGAATGGCAGGAACGCCCTTTGGAAGAAGTGTATGCTGTAGTATTTATGGATGCAATCCACTATCACGTCCGCAGTGAAGGACGTATTGTAAAACGTGCGGTTTACATTGCCCTTGGTATCGATATGAATGGGAAAAAAGATGTTCTTGGAATGTATGTTGGAGAAAACGAAAGTGCGAAGTTCTGGCTTTCTATCATGAATGGATTAAAAAACAGAGGCGTTGAGGATATCCTGATTGCATGCGTTGATGGTTTAAATGGATTTCCACAGGCAATCGAGGCTGTTTATCCAAAAACAGAGATTCAGCAGTGTATCATCCATCAGATCCGTAATTCAACGAAGTTTGTTTCTTACAAAGATATCAAAAAACTGATGGCTGATCTGAAGCTTGTATATGCGGCTCCAACGGAAGAAACCGCTTTAAATGAACTGGAACTGTTCAAGGATAAATGGGATTCCAAGTACCCGAAAATCTATAAATCCTGGCATGATAACTGGGCAACACTGTCCACTTATTTCAAATATCCAGAGGCAGTAAGACGGCTGATTTATACCACAAATGCCATTGAAGGATTCAACCGCCAGCTCCGGAAAGTGACCAAAAGCAAAACGGTTTTTCCGTCGGATGACAGCCTTTTGAAAATGCTGTATCTGGCAACCATGGATATCACGAAAAAATGGACCGGACACAGGCAGGACTGGGGACAGATCCATTCCCAGCTTGAAATTTATTTTGAAGAACGTCTGGCGGGACGGAACCTGTAAAGCAGTCAATTTTAGGCAGGTTTTATTGACATGCCTAAAAACTACTGTATAATGCAGATATGGGCAGAATCCGGAAAATCGGCTCTGCCCATTTGTAACTATTCACAAATCTTATATCAGTTTTTAACGTTTACACAAAACTTGAAACGGTCTCTGGCATTTCATTTTTGTGCAGAAATAAAATAGCTTGATATAATATCATTTACAAATATTCTTCATAAATATTCTCTACAGTGCCTTACAGCCTTATAATGCAGACAATGTCTGGACTGCATCCTCTGTTATGATAGAGATGTAATGCTCCTTAAAGTGTGCCGGCATCGCGTATGTCATGTCTTCCATAACACCGTATTCCGCAATGATACTACATACCCTTGCGAGTTCGTGAGCAGTGTTGCTGCTGTTGGATATGAGCAGATAGTACCTGTTGTTTGCCGGATTCTTGTACAGGCAGTTCTCGCTAAAGTAGAATGAAGCGATCTGCTTTGACGCACGTATGATGGTTTCAAGTGAGTCGAATGAATATAGTGCCTGAAGGTTTTTCTGATCCTCGGCACTGTTCTGATCCTCAGTTGCTGAACTGTCAGATGAGGTGCTTGCTGAATCGGAAGACACAGCTGTAAGTCCGGAAAGATTCTTCAGAAGTCCCTCCAAAACCCTCTTAATCTCTTCTGGAACATTCTCAGAACCGCTGATCTGTATCCTCGCAACAGTGTTGCCATTGTTTTCACTGTCATCATCGGCTTCTTCGTCGAAATCAGAATCCGTATCATATACATCATCGCAGTCATCAAAATCATCATCGTCATCTATATCGTATTCGTTGACCTTTGAAAATCTTGAGAAACGAGTGTCAAGTTCCTCGGGATCCTCAACCTTAGTTACGATCAGGATGAGGCAGTCGGAGGAAACAGGAATTGCTTCAACCATAAGTGGAGTGTCATCGATCTCAAATCCTAATTCTGCAGAGGCCTGTTGTATCATATCTCTAAATAGCTCTCTTGCCTTCTGAGAGCCATATGCAAGCTCAGAAATCTTGAGATGCTTTTCGTTTAAATCTGCTTTGTTGAGTGTGCATCTTATCTGATTTTCACTTAAACGTTCAATCTTCAATAGAATCGACCCCCTTTATAATAAAATAAACACCTAATTAAAATGTGTATTATAGTTTACCACATTTGTCAAACAAGTAAATAGTCTGTAGGGAGAAAAAACTGGAAAATTGATTAACAATTCATAAACTTTCATATCGTAAACGTTTACATTAATACAGTATGGATTTCTTTATGAAGTTTTCATTAAATATGAGGAAAAGGGGTTGGATTAATGCCGCATATGATGTATGGTGAGTCTGTGAGCGGGTCAACTCATTACAGGTGAGTTCAATTCTATATTATTCTATAAATTCTGTCTGATCCTTATCGTTTCAGATACAATTCCCAGAGAGATAGCGAATAGGTCATTGCTCACATATTCTCAGAGGCAAACAGGTATTTATTTACAGGGTATATGGGGTTAATACATCACATCACAAAATCACATTGCACATTTGCCGACGGGAAAATATATACGTCAGGGGGTGATGCCTATAGGGGGATAAGGCACACAAAGTATGGGGATAGTGTATAGTTATTTATTTTAATATGCACGGAATTACACATATCAGTAATAGAGCTTAAACTGGTCCTGCCGGCTGTCACGGTGGGACCTTATCATGTCTGCGAGTCATACCATGCTTTCACTGCTTTTGCGATGGCACTGGCAAGTCTAGTCTGGTATTCGGGATCGCACAGCTTCAGGCATTCCTGGCTGTTGCTCAGAAAACCACACTCAACTATGACCGCAGTGCAGGGACTTTCCACAAGCACCATATACTCGGAATTACCTTTGGGCATTCTGGTGTTGCCAGGATCCACATCGGAAATCAAATATTGCTGTATGGTTTCTGCAAGGCATTTTCCTGCACTGGAGGTGGAATAGTAGAAGACCTGTGCACCGTGGACGTATTCGGCGGAGTAGCTGTTCTGATGAATGCTTATGTATAGATCGGCATTAAGCTCGGCAGCTCTGTTGGTCCGGTAATGCAGATCGGATGACTTTTTGCTGCCAGCATCCAGGCTGTTCAGTGAGCGGTCTGAATCTCTAGTCAGAGATACTGAAAAGCCTTTTGTCGCCAGGGCATCCTGCAGTTTCAAGGAGATCTCTAGGTTGATCTTCTTTTCCTCAATACCATCAGGGCTCACCTTTCCGGGATCAAAGCCACCGTGACCGGGGTCTATGAGAATTAAAAAGTCATTGCAATTATCCTGTTTATCGGTCTGACTGGTGTCGCCTTCTGAAATATGAGTTTTGTCAGCTTCGTTTCCATGACTTTCAGATGTTTTATTTCCTTTGCCAGTTGGGGTGCTGCCATTTTTGACCGATGTGGATGAACTGTGTGTTCCCAAAGATTTCACGTAGCGCTGGTAACATATAACTGGAGGTAGTGATACCGAGGCAATGATCGCCAGGATCAGGAGAAAATGTTTATGCTGTGTTTTCATGATATATATCCCTGATTTCCTTATCAATAATCTATATGCATTTGACAGCGATACTATGCTGGGCTAAAATATGGGCGTATAGTGATTTGAAATGCTGGTGCTGAATGCACTAGCCAGAGTATGCGGTGCCATTTGTTACAGGTGTCCGCATTTGCAGAGACAGAGGTTGAAAACGATGAATACGATAATAGCAAAGGCCGGCGTGGATGATGAGCATATGTATGAGCAGGCCGCTGAGATACTGAGATCCGGCGGACTTGTGGCATTCCCAACGGAGACGGTGTATGGACTTGGAGGGGACGCTCTGAATCCGGATGCATCCCACAAGATATATTCAGCGAAGGGCAGACCTTCGGATAACCCGCTCATAGTGCACATAGCGGATACCGACAGCGTATATGAACTTGCGGAATATGTGAGTGATGACACTAAGAAGCTGATGGAGGCGTTCTGGCCGGGACCGCTCACCATCATTTTAAATAAGAAAGCGGTCGTGCCGCATACCACTACAGGAGGACTTGATACTGTGGCAATAAGGATGCCTTCCCATCCAGTGGCAATGAAGCTTATAAAGGACTCGGGGGTGTACATTGCGGCGCCGAGTGCAAATCTGTCTGGAAGACCATCTCCGACAACGGCACATCATGTGCAGCAGGATATGGATGGTAGAATAGATATGATCATCGACGGCGGTGCGGTTGGAATCGGTATAGAGTCGACCATTGTTGATATGACAGGTGACAGACCGACCATACTTAGACCTGGATATATAACCCCTGAAATGATAAAGAATATCGTTGGGGATGTGACCATTGATCCAGCGATAACAGGGATGAATAATGCCCTGAGACCAAAGGCGCCGGGAATGAAATATACTCATTATGCGCCAAAGGGCGAACTCAGTATAGTCGAGGGCGAAAGGCTGGTTGCCGCGGAGCGGATAAGAAGTCTGGTTGCTGAGAAGAGAGCACAGGGGTATAAGACAGCTATTTTGTGCGATACTGAGAATGTAGGCCTTTACAATGACGGTGTGTGTGAGAATATATATGACGCCGGAAGCAAGAAGAATGAGATAACAGTTTCAGCAGGACTTTACAGTCTGTTAAGAACATGTGATGATATAGGTGCACAGTATATATACAGTGAGTCTTTTGAAGAGGGCGACATGGGCTATGCCATCATGAACAGACTCATAAAGGCCGCAGGCCACAGAATAATAAAATGTTAATTAATTTCGTAAGGAGGACCCGCGTAAGCGGGAGATTCCTTGCGAAGTACGCATGCGCCGCGCGAAGCGCCTTCTAATGCGCATGCACAATAAGAAGTAAGGAGGACCCGCGTAAGCGGGAGATTCCTTACGAAGACGCATGCGCCGCGCGAAGCGCCTTTTAATGCGCATGCACAATAAGAAGTAAGGAGGACCCGCGTAAGCGGGAGATTCCTTACGAAGACGCATGCGCCGCGCGAAGCGCCTTTTAATGCGCATGCACAATAAGAAGTAAGGAGGAGAATGAATTATGATAGCACTTGGATGTGATCATGGCGGATATGAGCTTATGCAGGAGGTCATTAAGCACCTTGAGGAGAGAGGACTTGAGTACAAGAATTTTGGATGCTACAGCACAGAGTCTGTAGACTATCCGATATATGGACAGGCTGCAGCAAAGGCGGTGGCTTCAGGCGAGTGTGATAAGGGAATCATCATCTGCGGAACAGGAATAGGAATATCCATATCGGCAAATAAGATAAAGGGTATCAGAGCTGCGCTCTGCCACGACTGCTTCTCAGCTCAGGCTACCAGAGAGCACAACGATGCGAATATGCTTGCTATGGGAGCAAGAGTCATAGGACCGGGACTGGCTCTCAAGATAGTGGATATATTCCTCGACACACCATTTTCAAATGACGAGCGCCATGTAAGAAGGATTGGAATGATAGAGTAAAAATGTCTTACAACTTCGTTTTTCCGCAACCGTTATTGCCTGCTGGGACGAGAGATAATCATACATTTCATAAAAACAGAACAACATAAAAAAGAAACCCATGACAGTTTGGTCAAGACTGTTCATGGGTTCTTTTTTATGCAGTTTCGTCGAAATGCATCAATAATTCGACATCAAACTGCGTTAAAAGGAAGAAAAATGATTAATGGATAAACATAAGTATTATCAACATAGTCACATTGTACATTAACAATAAAAAAATATCAAGGGGTTTGTACAAACTTTACAAAATGTTTATTTACAATATAGCAATATCATTATAAAATAATATTACTTGAGTTTTCACATAATAATCTAAAGTGATGCTTTGATAAAGTATGTGTCTGCTCAATTTCACAGAAGGGAGGAATGTTATGCTGCAGGAGACTATGAAGACAATAACAGATGCGGAAGCTCAGGCTGCGGAGATAGTCCGCAAGGCAAGGGAGGAAGCTGACTATACAGTAGCTGCTGCAAGAAAAGAGGCCACAGATATGATAGCGGCTGCAGGGGCGAGTGCGAAAGAGAGTATGAAAAACGCTGAGGGAAACCGCAGGACAGAGGAGGAAAAGCTGACGGTGAAGGCTATGGATGTTGCCACGGCAGAGATAGGACATCTTAGAGACCGAGCCACATCCATGGAGAGTGAAGTTACATCCATGATCATATCGGAGCTGGTTGGCTGACCAATTCTGCAAGCTGATATTAAATGTACAGCAAGCGTATACGAAATTGAAATTTAATCAACATTTGAATATGGAAAGGGGGTAAATATATGGCGGTACTTCCTATGAAAAAGATTGAGATCTGTGCCATGAAGAGGGACAGAAAAGCAATTCTTGAGAAGCTCCAGTCGCTGGGAATGGTTGAGATACAGACTAATAACGAAGAGACTGATGACTTCAGGAAGATGAGTACCACAAGCCAGAGAGCAAAGTACGAGAAGAGAGTACAGAATACAGATGAAGCCTTACAGATACTTGATAAGTATGTTCCGGAGGAGAAATCCATATTTGCCAGCTTGGAAGGACGGCAGGAGGCGTCAGAGGCTGACATTCAGGAGATCATAGCTGGCAGACGGGATTATAACTGTAAGGTTAAAAAGATCCAGGGGATCAGCAAGGACATAGCCGGATGCGAGGCGGGAATAGTCAAATGTCAGGTGGCCATAGACGGATTGGTGCCGTGGCTGAATATGGACATACCGATCAATACCACAGGAACCGAGAAGACGGATGTGATGATCGGAACCATGCCACCGGGACTTACGGAGACAGATATACATGGATATATAAGCTCTGCGGAACCGGAGATGGCGGGATACACAGTCGCTGTTGTAGGATCTGATAAGGACCAGACTTGTATGGTGGCAATAGCCCTTAAACCTGTATCACAGAGGGTGGAGGAGATACTGAGATCCCATGGATTTACAAGAATCTCCTATTTCTCCAGAAGGACACCCGAGCAGAAAATGGAGAAGTATAAAGAGGATATACGGGAGTTTGAGCAGTGTATAGAGGACAAGACGAAAGAACTCGTATCCTTGGCTGATGACAGGAATAAGCTGAGACTTCTGGCTGACTACTATCGCATAAGGGCGGACAAATATCAGGTTCTTGGAGGCCTTCTCCAGTCTAAGAGTACATTTGTCATATCGGGTTATGTGCTGGAAAGAGATGCAGACAGGGTAGTGGCTGTACTCAATGAGAATTTTAGTCTGATGGCTGATGTATATGATGTTCCGGAGAATGAGGCTGCACCGATACAACTGCAGAATCCGAAGATGTTCGCATCGGCGGAGGGCGTACTAGAGTCATTTGGACTTCCGGGCAAGGGTGAGATGGATCCAACCACACCGATGGCGATATTCTATATATTCCTGTTCGGACTCATGTTGTCCGATGCGGCGTATGGACTCATCATATTCCTGGCATGTTTTATTTTGATCAGGAAATTCCCGAGGATGGAGAACGGACTTCAAAAGTCCCTGCGTCTGTTCATGTATTGTGGTATATCCACACTGATATGGGGAATATTATTTGGCGGTTTCTTCGGAGACCTGATAACGGTGGTATCGAGGACGTTTTTCCACCATGAGGTGACATTCAAGCCAGTATGGTTTGCGCCTCTCGACGACCCGATGAAACTTTTGCTCTTCTCGCTGCTGTTCGGACTTATACATTTGTTCGGCGGATTGGCATTAAAGGGATATATGTGCTTGAAGAAAGGCGATGTGAAGGCGTTCATATGCGACGTGCTATCTTGGTTCATGCTCATCACGGGACTTGTGCTGATGCTCATGCCGACGGAGTTGTTCGCATCCATAGCACAGATGCAGTTCAATTTCCCTGGATGGCTTAGGAATACAAGCTACGGACTGGCGATTGCGGGGGCTGTGATCATCGTGCTCATGTCGGGAAGAGACCACAAGAATCCGGCGCTCAGACTGGCACTTGGACTGTATGACATATACAACCTGACAGGCTGGCTGTCAGATCTGCTGTCGTATTCCAGACTTCTTGCACTGGGACTTGCGACGGGAGTTATAGCACAGGTAATAAACCAGATGGGAAGCATGGCTGGCGATGGAATATTCGGAGCCATAGTGTTCGTCATCGTATTTATAGTAGGACATCTGTTCAACCTTGCGATCAACATGCTTGGAGCATACGTGCATACATGCCGTCTCCAGTATGTAGAGTTCTTCGGCAAATTCTACGAGGGCGGCGGCAATCCATTCAGGCCGTTCAGGGAGAATACGAAGTACGTAGATATAGTAAGTGGTACAGAAGTGCAGAAATAAGAAATAAAAAACCAATTTTAGGAGGAGAAAATATTATGACAATGGGAACGGTTTTGGCATTAGTGGGAGCTGCGCTTGCAGTAATTCTTGCAGGCATGGGATCTGCATATGGAGTAGGAGTTGCTGGTCAGGCGGCAGCAGGTGTAGTAAGTGAGGATCCAAGCAAATTCGCAAAGGTTCTTATCATCCAGCTTCTTCCGGGTACACAGGGTATCTACGGACTTCTTGTTGGATTCATAGCATTGTCCAACATAGGAATCCTTTCAGGAACACCGAAGGAGCTCACAGTAGCACAGGGACTTATGATGCTTGCAGCATGTCTTCCAATAGCAGTAGTTGGTCTTGTATCAGCAATGCATCAGGGCAAGACAGCAGTTGCAGCAGTTGGAATAGTTGTAAAGAAGCCTGATCAGTTTGGTAAGGCGATGCTTTTCCCAGCCATGGTTGAGACATATGCGATCCTTGCACTTCTGGTATCAATTCTTGCGGTAAATGGAATCAAACTTTAATTTTTCATGCGCATGAACAATAGACGATAGTAAGGAGGATGTACTTTATGACAGGATTAGATACAATCGTAGAACAGATCCTTCAGGAAGCGCAGAAGGAAGCTGAAGAGATCAAAGCTCAGGCTGCCAGAAACGCGGATTCCATCATTGCAAATGCCAAAAAGACTGTGGATAAGATGAATGAGGATACCGGTGAGAAGGTTGCTCAGGCAGAAAAGTCCGGATCATTCAGGGCGAAGTCCTCATCGGAACTCAAGAAGAGACAGGCGATACTTGCGGCAAAACAGACCATCATCGGAAATATGCTGGATAAGGCATATGACGCAATGGTGGCGCTTCCGGATGAGGAGTATTTCCGGGTGATCATCAGATGTCTGGAGAAGTCGGTACAGCCGAAAAGCGGAGAGATATGCTTCTCCAGGAAAGATAGAAAACGACTTACACCACAGACTGAGAAGCAGATAGAGCAGATAGCTGCAGCTCATGGAGGAAGCCTGAAGGTGTCCGATGGAAACTGTGATATAGATGGAGGATTTGTTCTCATTTACGGAGGAATCGAGGAAAACTGTTCATTCAGGGCGATGCTGGACGCGAACAGAGAACATTTGGCAGACAAAGTAAATGAATTATTATTTGTTGATAACAGATAGCTGGAGGTAGGCAGATGGCAGACAAATATATATATGCGGTTGCCAGGATCAGGGCGCTTGAGATGTCGCTTATGAGTCAGGCGGCCATAGAACAGCTCGTGGCCACAGATTCCTACAAGAAGGCGGTTCAGTTCATCATAGAGAAGGGCTGGGGCGATAGTGATAATGCCAGTATGGATGAAAATGACATACTTAGGGCGGAGACCGACAAGACGTGGGCTGCCGTGGCCGAGATGGTGAATGATATGTCCGTGTTCGATGTCATAAGACTTCCGGATCTGTATCACAATCTCAAGGCGGCGATCAAGACTGTGGTTGCCGGGGAAACTCCTGCCCATGTGTTCTTCGACAATTCCGAGATAGACGGTCAGAAGATGTTGTCCATCGTAAGTGATAAGGCGTGGGACAGACTTCCAGAACACATGAGAGACTGCGCGAGGGAGGCTTGGGACTGTATGGCACAGGCCGGAGACGGTCAGATGTGCGATGCTGTGATAGACAGAGGAACACTGCTGGCGATCATGCAGGCTGCGAAGAAGGCAGATGACAGACTGCTCAGGGATTATGCAGAGACGACGGTGGCTGTTGCAGATATCAAGATAGCGGTGAGATCCATGAAGACAGGCAAAAACAAGGATTTCATGAAGAGAGCCATGGCGGAGTGCAACACTCTGGATATTGACAGGCTGGCGACGGCTGCGGTGGCTGGCATGGAGGAGATAGAGAGATACCTTGCGGACACAGCATACGCCGGTGGGGCAGAGGCACTTTCTGAGTCAGCATCGGCATTTGAGAGATGGTGTGATAACCGTATCATAGAGACGATAAAGCCTCAGAAGTACAACCCATTTACGGTGGGACCGATAGTGGCGTACATTCTGGCGAGGCTCAACGAGATAAAGACAGTCAGGATCATATTGACATGCAAGCTGAACCGGCTTCCGGAGGAGGCTATCAGGGAAAGGGTAAGGGAGATGTATGTATAAGATAGCTGTTATGGGCGATTATGACAGTATATACGGATTTGCAACTCTGGGCCTGGATACATTTCCTGTAGATGATCCGGAGTATGGGGTTACGCTGCTGAAAAGGCTGGCGGAGGACAATTATGCAGTTATATATATGACCGAGGCACTGGCTTCGGATCTCAATAAAGAGATAGACAGATACAGAGAGGTTATGAAGCCAGCGATCATTCTCATACCGGGGATATCAGGCAATACAGGGGCTGGAATAGCGGGAGTAAAAAAATCCGTTGAGCAGGCTGTAGGCTCGGACATATTATTTAATGAAGAATGATTAGAAAATAATGGTGAAACGAGCGGATATAGGTAATTGCGAAATCGGTATAATTCGATTTTGCAATTATCTATGGAGCGAGTGAGTATAGAAGGGAGCGTGAGCTGTTAAGTGGCTACAGGAAAGATTAAGAAGGTCGCCGGACCACTGGTCATCGCTGAGGGCATGCGTGATGCAAATATGTACGACGTTGTGCGTGTAAGTGAGAGCAGACTTATCGGCGAGATCATAGAGATGCACGGAGATCAGGCATCAGTTCAGGTATACGAGGAGACATCGGGACTTGCACCGGGAGCACCGGTCGAGTCAACGGGAATGCCTCTATCAGTTGAGCTGGGACCGGGACTTATAAGCAGTATATACGATGGAATCCAGAGACCGCTGGATGACATCATGAAGATATGTGGCAATAACCTGAAGCGAGGAGTTGAAGTTCCATCGCTGAAGAGAGATATCAAGTGGACGTTTGTGCCGACAGCAAAAGTGGGCGATAAGGTGTCGGCAGGCGATGTGATAGGAACAGTTCAGGAGACTGTGGTTGTCACACAGAAGATCATGGTGCCTTATGGCGTGACAGGAACCATCAAAGAGATAAAGGCAGGAGAATTCACAGTTGAGGAGACTGTATGTGTGGTTGAGACAGACAAGGGTGACAGGGAGCTGACACTCATGCAGAAGTGGCCGGTTCGTAAGGGCCGTCCATATAAGGAGAAGATACCACCGGTTATGCCACTTATCACAGGACAGAGAGTTGTGGATACATTCTTCCCTATAGCAAAGGGAGGAGTGGCTGCGGTTCCCGGACCTTTCGGAAGCGGTAAGACAGTCATCCAGCATCAGCTTGCAAAGTGGGCTGAGGCGGATATCGTAGTCTACATCGGATGCGGAGAGCGAGGAAACGAGATGACGGATGTTCTGAACGAGTTTCCAGAGCTGAAGGATCCGAAGACCGGACATTCGCTCATGCAGAGAACAGTCCTCATAGCCAACACATCGGATATGCCGGTTGCGGCCAGAGAGGCATCTATATATACAGGTATAACTATAGCTGAGTATTTCCGTGATATGGGTTACTCGGTGGCACTCATGGCGGATTCCACATCCCGTTGGGCTGAGGCGCTCAGAGAGATGTCAGGACGTCTGCAGGAGATGCCTGGAGAGGAGGGTTACCCTGCTTACCTCGGTTCAAGACTTGCGCAGTTCTACGAGAGAGCCGGAATGGTCAAGACTCTCGGCAGCGAGGGCAGAACCGGTGCACTGTCGGTTATCGGTGCGGTTTCTCCTCCGGGTGGTGATATTTCCGAGCCGGTTTCACAGGCAACACTTCGAATCGTCAAGGTATTCTGGGGACTGGATTCATCGCTTGCGTACAAGAGACATTTCCCTGCTATCAACTGGCTGACCTCATACTCTCTGTATGTGGACAATATGGGCAAATGGTTCGAGGAAAATGTAAATGAAAAGTTCATGGTCGACAGACAGAAGATGATGACACTGCTTCAGGAGGAGGCAGAGCTCGATGAGATCGTTAAGATGGTAGGTATGGATGCTCTTTCAGCGGGAGACCGACTGAAGATGGAGGCGGCGAGATCCATCAGAGAGGATTTTCTTCACCAGAACTCATTCCATGATGTGGACACATACACACCGCTTCACAAGCAGTTTTTGATGATGGAGCTCATCATGGCATTTTATGAGGAGTCGGCGCAGGCTCTTGCCGGTGGAGCAAGCATAAGAAATATTCTGAATATGCCGATCAGAGAAAAGATCGGACGATTCAAATATGTGCTTCCTGAGAATGTGGATGAAGAGTACGAGAAGATATCCAGGGAGCTTGACAAAGAGCTTCAGGAAGCTATAGAGAAGGAGGACTAAGACTATGCCAAAGGAATACAGAACTATACAGGAAGTTGCGGGTCCTCTGATGCTGGTGCACGGAGTTGAGAATGTAGCTTATGATGAGCTGGGTGAGATCGAGCTGGCGGACGGCGAGATCAGACGATGCAAGGTCCTTGAGATAAATGGTGAGGACGCCCTGGTACAGCTCTTTGAAAATTCAACAGGTATCAACCTTTCAAACAGCAAAGTAAGATTCCTTGGAAGGAGTATGGAGCTCGGCGTATCAGAAGATATGCTTGGCCGTGTATTTGACGGACTTGGAAGACCTATAGATGGCGGCCCTGAGATACTTCCTGATGAGAGAAGAGATATCAATGGTCTGCCGATGAATCCAGCTGCCAGAAACTATCCGTCTGAGTTCATTCAGACAGGTATATCAGCCATAGATGGACTGAACACACTGGTAAGAGGACAGAAGCTGCCGATATTCTCGGCCTCAGGACTTCCGCATAGCCAGCTTGCAGCACAGATAGCAAGACAGGCAAAGGTGCGCGGAACAGATGAGCCATTCGCCGTTGTATTTGCAGCCATGGGTATCACATTTGAGGAGGCAAACTTCTTCACAGAGAGCTTCAAGGAGACTGGTGCCATAGATAGAACAGTCCTCTTCATCAACCTGGCAAATGATCCTGCGGTTGAGCGTATCGCCACACCTAGAATGGCACTTACCGCCGCTGAGTATCTTGCATTTGAGAAGAACATGCACGTTCTGGTAATCCTCACGGATATCACGAACTATGCGGATGCACTTCGTGAGGTATCAGCTGCAAGAAAAGAGGTTCCGGGACGCCGTGGTTATCCTGGATACATGTACACTGACCTGGCAACTCTGTATGAGAGAGCCGGAAGACAGAAGGGTAAGAATGGAAGTATAACCATGATACCGATCCTGACCATGCCTGAGGATGACAAGACTCATCCTATACCAGACCTTACGGGATATATCACAGAGGGACAGATCATTCTCTCAAGAGAGCTGTATAGAAAGGGAGTCACACCGCCTATCGATGTACTTCCGTCACTGTCCAGACTTAAGGATAAGGGAACCGGTGAGGGCAAGACCAGAGGAGATCACGCCAGCACCATGAACCAGTTATTTGCTGCTTATTCAAGAGGAAAGGATGCCAAGGAGCTCATGACTATCCTGGGTGAGTCGGCACTTTCAGATATAGATATTATATATGCAAAGTTTGCAGAGGCATTTGAGAAGGAGTATGTATCCCAGGGGTACGGCACCGACAGAAGTATTGAGGAGACACTTGCCATCGGCTGGAAGCTTCTCTCCATTCTTCCTAGAGCCGAGCTGAAACGTATCGACGACAAGTGGCTTGACATGTATTACGGAAAGTAGTGGGTAGGCAATTTTGAAAGGCGTAGGTTGTGTTCGTCCCCATTGCGGCATATATTGCCAATAGGGGGAGTTTGAGGTCGCCGGTCCTTAGGTGGCGCCTCAAGCGGCACCTTAGTACCGCTGCAGACCGAAATAAGCGGAAGCGACCCCCGGTTGGCAATATATGCCGCAATGGGGACACAATTAAATGTACGAAATTCAAAATTGCCATATACACGTTGTCCTTGTAATACATGTCAAGTAGCTTGAGAATATATTTGGAAGAAAGGAGAAGACAGATGGCTAATGTTGTGGTTAATCCAACCAGAATGGAGCTGACAAGGCTTAAGAAGAAGCTGGTCACGGCATCCAGAGGCCATAAGCTCCTTAAGGATAAGCGAGATGAGCTGATGAGGCAGTTCCTTGACATGGCAAGAGAGAATATGGAACTGAGAAAGAAGGTTGAGGCAGGTATCAAAGCTGCCAACACAGGCTTTGTAATAGCGAAGGCGGGTATGAATGAGCAGACATTGAGCACGGCGCTCATGGCTCCGAAGCAGGAGGTGCGGATCGCCCTTGGCGACAGGAATGTAATGAGTGTTGACATTCCGGTGTACGACTATAAGACGAAAAGCGCAAATTCAAATGACATCTATTCGTATGGATTTGCATTTACATCTGGAGAGTTGGACGATGCAGTGAAGTCCCTATCGGATATACTTCCTGATATGCTGAGACTGGCGGAGGTGGAGAAGTCCTGCCAGATGCTCGCAGCGGAGATAGAGAAGACCAGAAGGCGTGTAAATGCTCTTGAGCATGTCATCATCCCGGAGACCCGGGAGGGAATAAAGTATATAAGCATGAAGCTTGATGAGAATGAGCGAAGCACCCAGGTCAGACTTATGAAGGTCAAGGACATGATGCTGGAGGAGGCTCATCACTACAAAGAGCATCAGTTCGAGCATGCGCAGTAGACAGAATGATATTCTATGTAAGGTAATAAAAAAGAAACTGGTTTCCGATATTTAAACTTATAGGACAAAAGTTTTGATAAAAACCGCCAACACCTCAGATAAATAAAGGGGTGTGGGCGGTTTGATCTTTTTGTTGAATATTGAATTAGTCGGTTGTATCCCTTCGCAGAAGAACTGGCGTGATCTTCTTGTGGACGGGAAATGAAAATAATCTGTATTTCCAGTTTGCGGGAAGCAAGACTGTTGCAAGAGTATCAAAGTATGAGATAAGCCTGATAGGCGACAAGGTTTCGTTTGTATTCATGCCACATAAGCTGCACTTCTTTGACAGCACAACCGAAAAAACAATCTAATCAAGCAGAAGGAGGACATAGTATGTACACATGCCAGAAGGCAGATGAATATATAAAAAAGAACAGAGTAGACAGAGCAGATAAGCCGGAGTTCCACCTCACAACTCCGGTGGGCTGGTTAAACGATCCAAATGGGTTTTCCATATATGGAGGAAAGGCACATTTGTTTTACCAGTTCCATCCATACAGTACAGAGTGGGGACCGATGCACTGGGGACACTCCAGTTCAAAGGATTTCATAAAATGGGAAGAGCTTCCAACTGCGCTGGCGCCAGACTCGAAATTTGATTCATTTGGGTGCTTTTCAGGAACTGCTATAGAGAATGACGGGAAGCATGTATTGTTCTATACAGGAGTAGTTGAGGAAAAACTGGCTGATGGAACTAAGAATGTTATACAAAACCAGTGTATGGCTGTAGGCGATGGAATTAGTTATGAAAAAATATCCGGCAATCCTGTTGTCGATGGGAAGATCATGCCAGAGGAATGCAGCCGTGCTGATTTCAGAGATCCGAAGGTCTGGAAGGATGAGGACGGCAGGTACTATATGCTGACTGGAAACCGGACATATGATGGAATCCCTCAGGTTGTACTGTTTTCTTCAGATGATATGTACAACTGGAAATTTGAATCAGTATTTGCAAAGGATGAAACAGGCAGATTTGGCGTAGTATGGGAGTGCCCAGACTATTTTGAGATGGATGGACATAAGCTGCTTATAGTATCCCCACAGGACATGTCAGCAGATGGAGAGTTTCACAATGGAAATAACGTGGTATTCTTCATAGGCGATGTGGATGAAGAGAACCATATTTTTAAGTATGAAAAAGCGGTATCTGTGGACAGTGGATTTGATTTTTATGCACCGCAGACTATAATGACACCTGATGGACGAAGAGTGATGATTGGCTGGATGCAGTCTTGGGACAGCGTAAATACGCTGCCACGTGGACAGAAGTGGGCATGTATGATGTCAGTTCCTAGAGAGCTAATGATCTCTGATGGCAAGCTGATCCAGACTCCGGTCAGAGAGCTTTGTGGATACAGGCAGAACAAGCTGGTAGTTAATGATACTTTGCGTGGTGAGAAGACATATGAAGGCATTAACGGCAGAGTTATCGATATGACAGTTGATATAAAGAAAGCTGACTGCGGACATTTTACAATGCACTTTGCAAAGGATGAGATTCATGAAACCAATGTCAGCTATACCCCGGGAACACAAATGCTTGAGATAGACAGAACATTTGCGGGATGGATACGTGATACAAACTGTGTGCGCAAGGTCAAAATCAAGAATGGCAATGGTCTTTCAAAAATGAGAATAGTGATGGATTGGAATTCCATAGAGATATTTGTAAATGATGGGGAACAAGTGCTGTCTACAGTTATATATACACCGCGCAATGCTCAGGATATTGTATTTGAAACTGACGGATGTGTGGAACTTGAGGTGGAGAAATACGATCTGAACATATAAGTCATATGCTCTGATTGATCAAATTTTGAAAGAAATAGAAGAGTTTATTATACAATAAAATTCTTGAAAACCTAAATACATGTGATAAAAATACCAGCTTGCAAAGATTAGAAAAAACATCTGATTTTGCAGACTGGTATTTTGTTTATTTATCCAGCAAATATGCTGACTACATGTAAATGCGCAATGTCATAAATTTAAGCGTATTGAAAAAAAGTTAAGCTCTGTTATTCAATGCAGTTATGTTATACTTATAGTGAAAACACTGTTGAAAAGTGTGGTAGTGCATCAGTGCTAGGTTTCTAAAAACGACCACTATACTTATTAGGACTAAAACATCAGTAAATGTTGGGAAAATAAAGGAGAAATTGCATGAAAGTTCATAATTATAAAACAAAAAATAACATTGAGCAGGCAGAGGATACAACTTGTGGAACATGCAGAAAAATAACATTGAACGGTATAGGTCTGCTTTCCGGAGCACAGCTTAAGTATATAGCGTTCATTTCAATGCTTATAGATCATACGAATAAGACTTTGCTGTATCCGTATCTGGACGGTGGAATAATATCGGCTGTAAGTGATGTATTTGATGTCCTGGGACGGATAGCCTTCCCAATATTCATATATATGCTTGTGGAAGGATATTTTCATACGAGAAACAAGTGGAGGTATCTTGGAATGCTGCTTATATTTGGTGTGATATCTGAGATCCCTTATGACATGTTCTCCAGTGGCGTATTCTTTGAATGGAATGCAAATAATATTATGTTTACATTGGCGATGGTGCTGGCAATGATATGGATCATAGATGTGCTGAGGAAAAAAATGGAGAAGCTTCCCAAGGCAGTATGGTTTATAGCAACGATACCGATAGTTGCCATAGTGTGTCTTATATCGATGAATCTTGCGGTTGATTATGACTACCATGCCATACTTATAGGATATTTCCTGTATATATTTCATGAAAAGTCCGCAATTGCAATACCGTTCTGCTACCTGGCGATGTTCAAGGAACCGTGGGCACTGTTGGGGTTTGGACTGACTTTGACATACAATGGCAAGCGCGGCAGGCAGAATAAGCTGGTGAATTACCTGTTCTATCCAGTGCATATGCTGATACTCGGTATTATAAGGATGTGTCTTGGGCTGTGATAGATGAGAAGGAGCGCGGAGGCATTATGGAAATTGACAAAGAGCTGATGATAAAGACATATGACCTCAGGCGCAGGCTTCACAGTATTCCTGAGGCTTCGATGCATGAGATGCGGACTAAGGCGATGCTCATGTCGTTTCTCAGGGAGAATACTGACCTTGAGATCGTGGATAGAGGTGCTTGGTTTTATGCGGTGCTGAAATCTTCTTATGACATAATAGGGGATGAAGAAAGAACGCCGATCGCGTTTAGGGCAGACATGGATGCAGTGTGTGGGCAGGATGGAAAGCCGGGACATTACTGCGGGCATGATGGACATAGCAGTATATTATGTGGGGCTGCGGCCTGGCTGTCCCGTGCAATGGAAAAATGCGGAAATACGCATGTGTGTGATATAAATGACAATTCTGGAGTGATTTGCCAGAATCAGATAATTAACAGGGACGTCTATTTCATTTTCCAGCCCGGCGAGGAGATTGGTGCCGGGGCAAGGCTGTGCAGAGATCTTATAGTTGAGAAGAATATAGGTGAGGTTTATGGACTTCATAACATACCGGGATATCCGAGAAATCATGTGCTGACGATAGATGGAACATTTGCATGCGCATCAACGGGGCTTGAGATACATATGGCTGGTGCTGCCAGCCATGCGGCATATCCTGAGGCGGGAAAGAATCCGGGACCTGCGCTTGCCAGGCTGTTGCTGGAGGTAGAGAAGCTTACGGAGGAGTACAATCGCAGCAGGGGATTTGTCAGGATGACGCTCATCGGAATGGATATTGGAAGTGCCAATTACGGTGTGGCTGCATCAGAAGGAACGCTGCGCATGACGGTGAGGGCTGAGAGAGAAAAGATATTTGCCGGGTATGTGGATGAGATAAAGCAGATTGCACAAAATACTGCGGACGATGGGGGCTTCACCCTTGATATACAGGAGATAGAGCGGTTCCCGGCAACGGAAAATCATGCTGTGAATGTGGACAAACTGAGAAAATGTGCTGCTGACCAGAATATTGTGGTCACAGAACTTGCTGAGCCGATGAGGTGGTCGGAGGACTTCGGATACTATCTGCAGGAGACAAAGGGGGCATTCTTTGGCATAGGTGATGGTGAGGATCATGCCCAGCTCCACACGGCGGGATTCGAGTTCCCGGATGAGATCATAGAGACAGCAGTTAAGATGTTTGTGGGGCTGGCATTGATGTAGTGCAGGTAGGAGATAATAAGTTATTTGATGTTCGAAAATGGGGTAAAGTCGTATGAAGATAAAATATGACAGACGCGTAATGCGTATAATTCTGACCACCGCGGTGGTGGTATCTGTTCCTACACTTGCAGGAATGATCTGTGGTGTGTTTTTTGATGATATTGTCAGTACATTTTGCGATGTTATGATGGTTACGGGTGTTATAACATTTTGCCCTATGGCTGGTTTGTGGCTTGCCTGCCTGGACGCATGGCTGTACCTGAGAGAACTGGGCAAGGCCGGATATGAGGTTCCAGATGACAGAAGGAAATATAATTGTGTGCTAGAAAATCTGCCGAGAGAACGAGAAGATTATTGCATCGTTGATGGAAGGGACAGGGATAGCGTGATATCAGCATGTATCACGGCTGCATGTGCACTTTGTTTTGCAGTGGTGGTCATAAAGTATTATGTAGGGTGGTGGCGCTGGCTCCCCGGAGTGTCGCTTCCTGGAATATGCCTGTGTATTGTTGTTGTATTCTGGGTGGCTGGGGCAGTTGTATATTATAGACAGTCTGACAATAGAAAATATAGAGGAAGGCTTGAACCAGTCGATGACAGAAAGGTAAGAACCTATCTGTTTAAGAAGATTATGACTATACTTTTGGCTGGCTTTGTATCCGTGATTTTTGATCTGGCTATGTTTTCTGCGGCTGGTTACATGGCCAAAGCGCAGGTGGAGGCGGATGTTGAGAAGGTGAGATACGAGGTCGCTGGTATAAGCGATGCATCTCGTGACGGCCAAGATGGAACATACCAGCCAGGAGAGATAGACACGGACAAGCTGAGCATAGATTTTCGGATGAAAGACGGACATCTTGAATGGCAGTCAGAGCACGGGCAGATGAAGCTTACGTATGTATATACATGGAAATATGGGAAAACGGAAAGAAGTATCATCAGATGATTTTTGCACGATCTTTGCGTAAACTTGTGCCTGTTCAGGCATAAAATCCCTCTCGTAGAACATAATAATAACAAGTTGTAAAAGGGATGTGTGTGGAGGTTCGACATGACAAAAGCGGCAAAGATATATCTGGTGGTTCTCATATGGCTGTCAGCACTGGTGCAGCTGGCGGTACTTCTGATCTAGAATTTATTAGCTATTATCTGAATAGTGATTCGGATTTGATGGATTCAGTAAAATGTGACTGCCTCTTGAGTCATTCCGGAATTGTTCAGAATGAAATAACAGGTAACGACCTGTTTTGTTAAAGAATTAAATGAAAATATATATCATTACCAATGATTATATGTTAGAATAAATCGACTTTGTTTCAAATTGCAGGGATGCAGCCGCGAATATGCGGAATGTTTGGAGACAGGGTCGATTTTTCTGCATAAAATGCAGGATGATCTTCGTGGATTTTGGGAAAAATAGGAAGTCTGTTAGCTATTTTACCCTTGATATCGTGCCTTAAAATGTATCTCGACATGGAGAGGCAGGTGGATAGGGCTACTAACCGTGATCCATGCCATCACCCGGTATCATAAAGGGGTTTTTTCTTAACATGTTTTTGATTCCCCGACAGTATGAGGGCAAGATAAAGTTGTGCTCATGCGAGGAGAGCTATCAGATAGGCTTTTCGTTATTTGCTCCCCGGGCTGGTGAGATATACAGCAGTGATACATGGAGCGTGGATTTGTTGTCCGCTGACGGCGGGGCGGTCGCTCTTGTCGTCCATTTGGAATGGCAGATGACAAATGCGCTTTGTTGGGGCACTGTAAGTAAGTGACGGAGTATGTCACGATACTTAAGGAGGAAATAAATGGAAAAAAACAACAATAATTCCAACAATATCATTGAATTGAAAAACATTGTCAAGACCTATGACAATGGATTCACAGCAGTTGACGGCTTTAACCTCGAAGTGAAGAGAGGCGAGTTCGTCACGTTCTTAGGCCCTTCAGGCTGCGGAAAAACCACGACACTTAGAATGATAGCAGGATTCGAGATTCCTACTTCAGGAGAGATATTACTGGATGGACAGGATATCAGCAAGCTTCCACCAAATAAGAGACCTATCAACACGGTCTTTCAGAGGTATGCGCTGTTCCCACATCTGAATATCTTTGACAACATAGCATTTGGCCTCAAGCTCAAGAAGCTTCCTAAGGCAGAGATCGTGAAGAAGGTCAAGAAGGTCCTTGAGATGGTTGACCTTGAGGGCTTTGAGGACAGAAAAGTCGCCACGCTTTCTGGTGGACAGCAGCAGAGAATAGCTATAGCGAGAGCCCTTGTCAATGAGCCAGAGATACTTCTTCTGGATGAGCCTCTTGGCGCACTGGATCTCAAGATGAGAAAAGAGATGCAGATAGAGCTCAAGGGAATGCATGACAGGCTGGGAATCACTTTTATCTATGTAACACATGACCAGGAGGAAGCGCTCACCATGTCAGACAAGATAGTTGTCATGAGCGAGGGTGAGATACAGCAGATAGGAACTCCTGAAGATATATATAATGAGCCAAAGAACGCATTTGTTGCGGATTTCATAGGCGAGAGTAACATCTTCAACGGAATCATGACGGGCAAGTTAAAGGTAAGATTCTGTGGTGCAGAATTTGTCTGTCTGGATGACGTGGAGATTGGAACAAAGGTGGACGCCGTAGTAAGACCGGAGGATGTGATGATCACTACACCTGAACAGGGCGCTGTAAAGGGCGTTGTGACCTCCGTAGTATTTAAGGGTGTTCACTATGAGATCACCGTTGAGTCCGGAAGAAATGAGATAGTTATTCAGACCACAAAGTCCGCCAAGGTTGGAGACAAGGTTGGCCTCAATGTTGAACCTGATGGAATACACATCATGATATCGGAGACTGCAATCAACAAGATTGAGAGCTCAGTCAATAGGAATTATGCCCTCGGCGTATTTGACGGTAAGGTATCATGCGACCTCACGGAGATCGTTCCGGGTTCAGCCATGAAGGATGGCGTGCTGGTGGATGCAAATGGTGAGGCGATAGACCGTGAGAAGATCAAGGTAATAGTATCTATACTTCCAGAGGATATCGACATGAGTGATGACGAGGAAGCTGGTATACTCTGCGGACATATCATCAATCTTATATATAAGGGAGACCACTACAGCTATGTGGTGAGAACTGACAATGAGGAGGACTTTATCGTGGATGACGAGTACCTGTGGAACATGGAGGACAGAGTCAGCCTGATAATTCCAGAGGATAAGATGAAGTTTTCACTTAAGAGATAAGTGTGTCAAGTTTTCTCTGAAAACTTGACATGTAGCGTCAGCCCCTCGCCGAAGGCGACTTTTAATGGGCTGATGTTCAAGAAATGGAGGGATATACATGAACGGCTTACGTTTTTCAAGAAAACAGCTGGGCATCCCATACGCATTATTTCTCATATGCTTTGTAGTTGCACCACTGTTTGTAATTATTTATTATGCCTTCACCAACGGCGAGGGCAGGTTTACATTTGACAATCTGACGGGATTCTTTACCAGCCCGAACACCATAGGTACTCTGGCATACAGCTTTTTGCTTGCCATAGCGACTACTTTGGTGTGTCTGCTGCTGGCCTATCCGATCGCATATATACTTGCGAGAAGTGAGATGAAAAGGAAATCGGTAATTGTCATGATGTTCGTGCTCCCGATGTGGATCAACTTCACACTGAGGATCACAGCACTCAAGGAAGTACTCACGGTTATAGAGGGCAATCTGGCATTCCACCCGTTTCTCAATTCGGTTATAGGAATGACATATGATTTTCTGCCATTTATGATACTTCCTATATACACAACCATATTGAAGCTTGACGGCAGCCTTATGGAGGCCGCTGTGGATCTTGGGGCAAATAGCTTCCAGACATTTGTCAAGGTCACACTTCCGCTCACCGTTCCGGGAATCGTCAGCGGAATAGTTATGGTATTTTTGCCATCGATGACTAACTATGTTGTGCTTGACATGCTTTACAACAGCACATACATCATGGGTAGTCTGATAGGAAGCTACTTCTCAGCATACAACTGGAACGGCGGTTCTATGATAGCACTCGTCCTTCTTGTGATAATACTTGTATTCACACTTGTGACAAACAAGTACACGGATGACGACGGTGGAAGCAGAGGAGGTGCGTTGTTATAATGAAGAAATGGTCTAAGATTATATTTATATGCATTATGCTGCTTCTCATATATATGCCTATACTGATACTGGCTGTGTACAGCTTTACGACATCGGCAAATATCGGAAGCATTCACGGATGGTCGCTCCACAATTATGTGACTCTGTTCACCAAAGATGAGCTGAGGTCAATGATCGTTGGAACTGTTCTTCTGGCTGCCGGTTCAGCACTGATAGCAACCATTCTAGGAACACTCGGTGCCATAGGTGCTTTTTATTCAAAAAAATGGGCTTCAGCATCGATAAATGCCATGAATGAGGTGCCTGTTGTAAATGCAGATGTTGTGACAGGTTTCTCTATATGTATACTGCTCATAGTTGCATTCGGCATGAGCAAGGACAGCTATGTTCCACTTGTCATCGGCCATGTGGTTTTGTCGGCACCTTTCGTATATCTGTCGGTAGTGCCAAAGCTCAAGCAGATGGACAGCAGTCTGTATGAGGCTGCGTTAGATCTGGGAGCTACACCTTTCCAGGGACTCACAAAGGTAGTGATACCTCAGATACTTCCGGGTATTATTTCGGGATTTGCGCTGGCTGTTACACTGTCACTGGATGATTACTTCATCGCGACATACACCAAGCCTGCGACATTTGACACCATAAGTACTTACGTTGTAAATGCGACAAAGGGTTCACAGACTGAGATCAAGACAGCCCTGTGGGCGCTCTCAACAGTCATATTTGCACTGGTTGTCATAATCGTTGTGGCTATGAATGTGGCCGGAAGAAAGAAGGAGGTGGAGCGCTTATGAACGGAGTGAATAATTTTAATGCGCTCCACCGATCTGCCCCGCTCGCGAAGCAGAGAGGGGCGATACATTATAGAGAGGGTGGAGCGATGATAAGACATAGATGTTTTAGACGTTCGATTTCCAGAAAGCTGGCGGCAGCAGTCATGGCTGTTTCATTGCTTGCCGGACAGATGCTGCCGGTAATGGCGGCGGAGGATGCAGGAGCTTCGGCAGATGACTCTCAGTCAGTTGCAAGTTCAGCAAATGACAGTGCAGCGAATGATGCGGCGTCCATCAAGAACAACGGTGCATCTGCTACTGAAAAAGAGGTCACTCTCAGGGTGTGCAGCTGGGAAGAGTACATTGACGAGGGTGGCTGGGATGAAGACGAAGCCCTGGAACTGGACAATGGAACAACTATATTTGGTGAGAATTCCATGGTGGAGGATTTCGAGAACTGGTATTACGAGAATTATGGTGTGAAGGTGAATGTTCAATATTCATGCTTCGGTACCAATGAGGATCTCTATAATATGCTGACTCTCGGCGATGTGTATGATCTTGTATGTCCTTCGGAGTACATGATCATGAAGCTTATGTCTGAGAACAAGCTTGAGCCTTTGTCCGATGGCTTTTTCGATGAGAACAACGACAAGAATTATTATATAAATGGTGTGTCGCCATATATTCGAGATACATTTGAGACTCATGAGATAAATGGTGAGACCTGGAGCAAATATGCGGCTGGTTTCATGTTTGGAATTACGGGAATTCTGTACAATCCGGAGAAGATGACTGCTGACGAGGCGGGAACATGGACAGTCCTCAACAACCCTAAGTTTGCAAAACAGATCACCATAAAAGACAATGTCAGAGATTCCTACTTTGCCGCAGTCGGAGCACTGCAGAGGGACAAGCTGATGGACACTGAATTCAGGGCTCAGGATGATTACTCAGAGCAGCTCAAGGATATCATGAACGATGTCAGTCCTGAGACTATAGCAAAGTCACAGGATCTTCTTCAGGACATAAAGGATAATGTGTATTCATTTGAGACTGACAGCGGTAAGGCAGACATGATAACAGGAAAGGTTGTTGCGAATTATCAGTGGTCAGGAGATGCAGTTTATGCCATGGATCAGGCTGAGGAGGATGGTGTGAAGCTTGACTTTGCGGTCCCTGAGGAGTGCACAAATCTGTACTTTGACGGATGGGTCATGCTGAAAAATGGAATAGACGGTGACGCTGACAGAAAGCAGGCGGCCGAGGCGTTTATCAACTTTGTGTCAAGACCTGACAATGCAGTCCGCAACATGTATTACATTGGTTATACCTCAGTCATAGCAGGTGGGGATGACGATACGGTATATTCTTATCTGGATTACACTTATGGTGCAGAGGATGACGAGGAGGATGTTGTTGATTATCCACTTGGATATTTCTTCACAGGGGACAACTCAGATCCTGACTACGTTCTCAGAGCTCCTGCGGAACAGGTCAACAGACAGCTTGGGGCTCAGTATCCGTCACAGGACGCCATAGAGAGAAGTGCGGTCATGGAGTATTTCGATGAGGATGCCACCAAGGATATCAACCAGATGTGGATCAACATCAGATGCTACAATATCAAAGATGTGCCGACATGGGCATGGTTTATTGTGGCAGCGGTGATCGGTGCACTGGCCGGAGTGATCGTATATCATAAAAGGTCAAAGAAATTTTATCTTGGGAAATAGAATAATATAAGATAAACGGCTGCCCTGATGGTGTGTGGTTTTCAATAATAGATAATCACATGCCACCAAGGCAGTCGTTTTAATTGTGCGGAGCAACATACAAATACAGTGCTATCTCTTTGCCTGCTCAAGCTCCTTTTTGAGTCGTGTAATTTCTGATTCGGCGTCGCTGAGTTTAGCCTGAGCAGAGTCCAGTTCAGCCTGAGTAGAGTTCAGTTTAGCTTGAGTAGATTCTAACTTGGCATTTGCTGCGTCTACTTCGGCGGTTTTGATGTTTAATTCTTTAAGTTTCTCCTCCAACGCCTGCATTTTTAATACAAGTTCATCAGATTCAAGCTCCAGGGACTGATCGATCATATCATGTACCTCCTCACTTTCTGTATAGGTTTCATACAGATAGGAATATAATTTCTTCGTCAGCGATATGAGCTGATGAGCATCAGAAGGAGTTATATTTCCTAGCTGCTGGTTAGTTTCTATACTGCCAAGTATATCAGTCTCAACGAGCTTTTTCAACGAACAGATAGTGTCATGTGATCTGTTTTTAGCCATGAGTTTTCTGAGCTTTAAAAGGTGAAAAGGTATGAGTATCACCATCTTTCTGTTGTTCAGTTCCTGCGCACTGATATCGGCAAGCTTCACCGTTGGCACAGTGTAGGTATAGATTTTCTGATCTCCGAAATCAAGCTGTAAATTATATTTGTCTGGCACTTTTGATGAGACGTCGCCAAGAAATATTATGCAGGGATTTGGAAAATGAAGGACAAAATTGGGATGAGCTGTATCGTCCGCCGGTATGGCTTCTTTGTTGACATCTGCATAGCCATACCCATAAGAAAATACGCGGAATATGATCTCCTGGTCCTCGGTGATCTGGGCCTCCATATGATATGCGTCTTTGTTGTTTAGTATCAGGATAGTGTCCGCAAGAGTGGCCTTGAGGGTGCTGTCGGCTTGGTGTTCAGTCCAGTGATAGCTGATGGTTGCGGTATCAGGATCGTAGTTTGTGCTAAAAAGACCATTTATCATATTGGTCACGGCCTTTGATGAGAGGGTTAATATTTTCTTGAAAGCACGGTCAAATATCATCTCGTTATGTATATTGTTGTTGCCTGTATATGTCAAATAAAAATCTCCTTAGAATTCGTATTCCAGCTGGTAGGTCACACGATACATTACTGGAAAATCAAAGTCAATAGAATGGCACAAATGCGTTAAATAAGCGAATTTAGGGGGTTTTTTAGGGGGTGATTTTACTATTTGGATAGCTAGATGCATTGTTTGCATGCATAACGTGCCTTTCGGACACATTATCAGATAGAGGGTCAGAAATTAATACATAAAAATAGATTACATTGTATAAATGCAGATGAATACAGACGCAGTTAAAGAATTTGTTCCAGACAAGGTTACATATTCAGAAAAATAAGATTAAAGCCGCAGAATTGCTGACATACAATTCTGCGGCTGTGTTTTTATGCAATACAGTAATGATTATGTGCATATTGTAGCTATCTGATCGTATTACAGCATGGAATATCCATAGCTGTTAACAATGGCTTCGATCTTCTTGCCGGCCTTGCACATAGGACATTCGTCAACGGAATAAGATGCGTAATCGTCTATATCCTTCTTGTTGAACAGAGAGTGAACCTCGTGTCCCGCTACTTCGTCAGTTGCCGAGAATATAGCTGAAATACCTGAAATGGTTCCACCGTAATACTCGATACATTCAATACTCTGCTTTATAGTCTTTCCTGTTGTGGCTGAAGCCAGAAGCAGGAGGATATTCTTATCTTTGATCATAGGCTGGAGATTATCTCTGAAGATCAGCTGACCTGATGAGTGAACCTCAGGAGTCATGATGTAAATGGTCTGGTGCTGGTTCATTGACACTATGCCGTTCTCAGTGAGCGCATTTGCCAGATATGCACCTATGACTTCTGTGCCGTCCATACAAACGATGGTATCGACGATGGTGGTTGCCACGTACTCTGTCGCCATGGATTTGGCAGCGGCCAAAGCCATTTTTCTTCTGCTCTTGAGAGTTGTCATGTCAATGTATTTGTTGATATGGGAGTGGTTGGTTGCGAAATGTCCGTCAACCACCTTTATATCAAGTGCGTTGTTATAGGATGATGTAATCTTTGTTGTAATGTTTTCCATAGCCTTTATTCTCCTTTTTAAAATTTGAATTATAATCGCAGAATATTTTGCGAGTGGTCGCAGATTGAATATTCTGGTAAAAAACGTATGCTCGTTAAATTAGCATTACACAATTTCTAGAATGGTGTTGACCAACAGGTCATCCTGCTTAGGGTTCATAAAACAGAATCTTATATATTTGTTGTCAAGACCTCTGATATCCGCACAGCTCCTTATGTATAGTCCCTTTGGAAGACAGTGTTCCACAACATCTCCCGCGGAAACATCATTTTTGAGCAGTTTTATCAGAATAAAGTTTGCAGATGGTTTGTAGAGCTTTATCGTCTTGTGGGTTGATAGAGCTGAGTACACAAGATTGCGCTCTGTCCTTATAAGTTCCCTTGACTTGGAAATGTATTCGTTATCGGTGAACATGGCAACTCCGGCGGCTTCTACAAGCTTGCCTATGCTATAAGGGAGTTCAGTTATCTCCAGAGTCTTTTTAAGAACAGGATTGGATGTGGCCATATATGCAAGTCTGAGTCCCGGTACAGCAAAGAATTTGGTAGTGTTCCTGAGTACGACCACGTTCTCATATTCAGATATAAGAGGAATGGCAGAGTTGACACTGATATCATCCACAAAGTCCATATATTCCTCATCTACCACCATGGTAATATCGTTGCCATCACATATCTTTGCAATAAACTCCATGGATTCTGCATCGATTATCTGGGAAGTTGTTCCGTTTGGATTGGATATGAAGATCATGTCGATATCCTCTGTCAGTTTGGAGATAAAATCAGCTATGTCCAGATTGAAATCCTCCTCTTCCGGTGTGGAGTAGTATGTTATATTGCAGCCGTTCATTGAGAGCAGCCTTTCATAGTTTTGAGCTCCTGGTGTTATGAGAATAACATTTTTGGGAGAAGTAAATTCACATAGTATCTTCACAAATTCGTAGGAGCTTCCCCCGATTATGATGTTGTCTTCATCCGCTCCGGAGTATGCAGATATAGCAGCTTTTAACTTTTTCATGCTACGGTCCGGATAGGTAGACAGCTGACTGAGACTTTCAGAAATGGCTTTGCTCACTGAATCAGGAATCCCAAGTGGATTCATGTTGAGATCTGCACGAACTGTCTCAACCTGACTGATCAGATTCTCTGTTGTAAGATTGATAACCCCTTTTTTCATAAAAAAACCTCTTTTTTAGTTGAATTCAGTTGTTTTAAGTTATTTTTCTGTTTTATATTGTTTAAAAAGAAACAATATTTTGCTATAATCAAAATATATGTCTATTAGTTAATTATACCGATTGGGGACTACAAATACAACTACAACAAGTAAAAATTGACAAAAAGACAACAGAATCAGATACAGGAGACCAGGCGATGAAGGGAATAGTTGAGCAGTATGCACGTGGCGAATTCAAGGTCGACAGGCCGGTTGTTGCCATATCAGTCAGCAGGTTAGAATTGAATATCGAGGCAGGTACAGTGTATGATGGTGAGTTTTCGGTTGACACCACGAATAGCTGCCCAGTGAAGCTGATGGTGTACGACAGCCGCTATATACTGGATTTCAAGAGTCACACGTATGTGGGAAGAAAAAATACAGTGTGCTATTCATTTGATGCCCGTGGACTGGAACGGGGCAAATCTTTTAAAGGTCATATCAACATAATCACAGATGGCGGTGAATTTTTAATTCCATATAACATAACGGTTATAGCTCCGTATATACAGACGGGAGACAGAAAGCTTGAGGATCTGTTTCAATTTGCGTCTTATGCAGAGGAGAACTGGGAAGATGCCATACGGATATTTGGCAGTGAAGATTTTGTGCGCACTTTTATAGGCAGGGATGAGAAACTCCACAGAGTGTACGACGCGTTGGGGCTCTCACTTTCAATAGGTCAGGCTATGGAAGAATTCCTGGTCTATACACATAAAAAGAGGTCACTCACTTTGTCGGTTGCCCAGAATGATCTGTTGGTCGAGATGCCGAAGGAGCTTGTTCGCGCATCGGTGACTATCGCTAAGAACACATGGGGATATACCAACACAAAGATAGCATCAGATTGTGATTTCCTTATTCCCGAGACAAATGTGCTCAAGTGGAACAGCTTTGATGGGAATACATTTGAACTAACATTCTTGATAGACCCGCAGAAGATACATGACGGTGAGTCTGCGGGATACATATATATATGGAACACATACCAGAACATGAAGATCAGGGTCAGTATCAGGAAGCCGGAGGTCGTCAAGATGACACCGAAGAGCAGGCAGACCAGATTCACGATAAAGAGGGCTGAGGAGACTCTGATACGCGCATATATAGACTTCAGAACAGACAAGATAGACCTTGGCAAATATATCGCTGAGACGAGGAATGCCCTGAATACCCTCATAAAATACAGACCTGAATATGGAATGTACAGACTTGGACTGCTGCACATGCAGATTCTCGAGGGGCATACTGAATTTGTGGAGCAGGAGTTCCTCAGAATAGATGCTGATGCCAACTTTACTAGTATGGAAGACATGGAGAAGTGCTATCTGAGCTACCTGAAATCACTGCTCAGAAGAGAAAAATTTCTCATCGACAGGACTGCAATAATGGTTCGCGAGAAGTTTGAGACGAGTAAGAATAACAGGCTTTTCTATTTCTGGATTCTGTTGTTCGTGGATGTGAGTTATACAGAGGATAAATGGGTTCTCTATGATGATATACAGAAGCTTTTCAACGAAGGCGTGAACAGTCCTGTGATCTATTTTGAGATATGTGATATGTTCAACAAACAGCCTCTTATGATGAAGAAGATTGCGCCGCTCGAAATCGCAGCGCTCAGATGGGGCATGAGAAATGAATTCGTGTCCGAGGATGTCATAGTGGAATTTGTCAAGACTGCATCCAGACAGAAGACATTTGATGAACATTCATTTAAGATGCTTGAGCAGATATATGATATGCGTCATGATAAAACGACTCTTGAGGCGATGTGCGGTATACTCATCAAAGACAAGATGTACGATCCTAGATATCACAGGTATTACAGTGATGCTGCAGAGAAGGATCTCAAGTATGTTGGGCTCAACGAGTGCTTTATCAGGAGTATGGACAGGAGACGATATGATGAGATACCTGAGGCGATACTCAGATACTTCAGCTACAAGAATGTGCTGACAGATGATGAGTTGGCATATATTTATGCCAGTGTCATCATGAACAAGGCTGATCAGATGTCGGTATATCGTGATTTTGTTCCTGCCATAGAGCGGTTCATGGAGAAGATGATACTCCAGGGCAAGGTGAGTGATGATCTCACAGTCATATATGATGAGTTCCTTGACCCCGAAACGGTAAAGCCGGAATTTGCCTCTAAGATCATAAACATAATATTTAAGAGAAAGATAGTGTGCGACAACCAGAACATAACAGGAATCCTTGTATCCCATGGGGAACTGGGGGGCGAGGTCAAGGTGCCGGTAGTTAATGGAGAGGCGTATGTTGAGATCATATCCCCATCTGCTGTGATAACATTGCTCGATGACAACGGTGGAAGATATGTGGGTACAATTCCGTACAGGGTAGAGCGGATAGTTGATGAGAGAAGTTATCTAGATATATGTCATGAGTACAGCTTCAAGGATTACAGATACCTATTGTTCCTCTACAATGACATAGATATATTTACCCACAGGGATGCGAAAGAGATCAATCTGACTAGAGATATCGTGCTTTGTCCGGAGGTCAGTTACAGGGTAAGGCAGGAGGCTCTCACCCATATGGTGGAGTACTACCACGAGAACTTTGATGCGGACATTCTTGGCAGATATATGTCGAAGATCGATCTGGATTATGTTGATCCATCGTACGCGTCCAGGATAAACACATACTATATAACCCTTGATATGTACGAGAATGCATTTGAGGGAATGAATAGATTTGGCTATGTGGACGTGGACATAGATGAGCTGATAAAGATCGCTGAGTACGGAATAGATGACAAGAGATATGATGAGAGCAGGCTGCTCATATCGATCTGTGTGTATATATACAGGCGCGGATATGCAGGACAGAAGATACTTTCATATCTTATAAATAATTATAACGGCTCACTTGAGGAGATGGCAAATCTGTTTAAGTCGGTAAATTCCAACTACAGGAATATCGATATGCTGTCGGAGAATATCCTTGCACAGATGATGTTCGCGGATGGTTATATAGAGTCTATATATGATATATTTGATGTGTATTACCGCGGCAGAAGCAGGGGCATGGTTGTGAAGGCATTTCTCAGATACTGCGCACATCAGTATTTTATAAAGGACAAGAAGATACCTTCCAATATAATGGAGGATCTGTACCTTGAGATAGCAAAGGGCAATATAAAGGATGAGATATCAAAAATGAGCTTGCTCTATTACTTCAGCAACAGGACAGGACGATATACAGAAGAACAGCAGGAGTGGATAAGAACTACGGTGAGACAGTTTGTTGAGTTCAGCAAGATACTGCCGTTTTTCAGAAAGTTTGAAGCGATAGTCAAACTTCCGGGTGACATGAAATTCAAGACATATGTCGTATTCAAGGGCGAGAGTGGCAAGCAGGTATGGGTGAGCTATAGCTTTGGCCAGGAGAGCAGCAGTATGGCGAACTACAAATCCGAGAGGATGAATGAGATCATACCGGGGGTATACGTGAAGGAGGTCGTGGTGTTCCATGGCGAATCGCTCATATATTCGATAGATGGGGTTGTCGGAACTTCGGTGGTCGTTGAGAGCGACATATTGAAGAACGAGACATTCCATAAGGGCGGCGGCAGCAGCTTTGAACTCATCAACAACATGCTTGTGAGTCAGGAGACGAGGAATGATCATGAGCTGATACAGGCTATGGACACATACCTGTATGATAGTCATTTCTTCGATGCAAACCTGATGCTGCTTTAACTTTTCATAAGGAGTGGCCCGCGCAAGCGCACACAAATGCGCCTGCTCCATTATTTTCATAAGGAGGAGCCCGCGCAAGCGCACACAAATGCGCCTGCTCCATATTTTCATAAGGAGGAACTTTAGATGGCTGACACACAGTTGTATCTAGGTCTCGATCTGGGACCGGAATATACACAGCTAAGTTATTACAATGCAGATACGCGTGAGCCGGAATCTGTATATCATGAGGAGGCAAAGGACACCTACATGCTTCCAAACATCATGTTTTACAGTGCGTATCATAAGAGAATGGGTGATAATCAGAATGACTGTTATAAGTTTATAGATTTGTCAGGATGGTGTGTCGGTGCAAGGGCCTCAGCTTATAGATTTGAGGACAAAGGAACTGTAGTTGACGGAATCTATGAGAGCACTTTAAAAAATGAGAATATAGAAGTTGAGGGGAGAGGTTATAAGGCTTCTGATCTGATGGTGAAGATGCTTGTGCTTCACATCAAACAGTTTACAGATACCCTTGGTGGATTTGTTATAAAGAGGCTTACAGTGACGGTGGCGGACACTGATCCGCGTATAATACAGGCGGTCAGAGGACTTAAGACTGCACTTAGGCTCAGCCATGACCAGTTCAATATAGTGAGCCATCTGGACAGCGGGCTCTGTTATATATTTGCACAGCCTGAACCACTCAGAAATAACAGCGTGGGATTGTTTGATTTTGGCAGAGCTGGACTTGATTTCTACAGAATAGATATGACGAGAAAATATCCACTCATAGTCACAACGCAGCACATAAACTATCACGACAAAATGAATCTCAGGAGATTTGGAAGATACCATGAGGACATGGATGAGACATTTGCAGACATTGTAAAAGAGTGTACAGAGCAGGTGTTTATATCATCGGTATTTTTAACAGGACTTGGGTTCTCTGAGAACTGGATGAAACAGTCAGCGACGGTTTTGTGTCAGGGGCGCAGAGTGTTTGTCGGACAGAATATATATACGAAAGGGGCATGTTACAGATCTCTTGGCGGAGTGTATACGGAATCACTTAGCCGGTATTTCATTGATACGGAGCAGACGGTCAAGACAAATATCGGCATCAATCTCATGGATGAGAAGAACACATTCTGGCCTATTGTGTATGGAGGTCTTGAGTGGTTTAACACAAGAGGCAGAGTGGTGGTGTTTCTTGATGACACACGGAGAATACAGATAGTTTATCAGGATATACTTACCGAGGAGGAGTATATCGAGACTATAGAGATATACGGTCTTCCGGCGAGACCTCCAAAGACTACGAAGTTATCAATTGAGGTTGAGTACTATGGCGCTGATAAGGGTGCGATAGTCATAAGGGATATGGGATTTGGCAATCTGTATCCTACTACAAATAAGATATACAGAAAAGAATTTGATATATCTGAGATAAAGAAGAAACACGCAAAGAAGATAGAACATGAGCGGATCAAGGCTGCAGAGGGAGACACTGAGGAGCTGATCGGTGAGGATCCTGTGGACAGGGATGCCGAGGCTGAGAGAGAAAGACAGGAGAGGATACAGGCGGAGGAGCTTGCCGCACAGGATGCGCTGAAGCATGAGATACACATGGATCTGGATGACCTAAGATACAGGGCAGAGAATGATAGTGACAATACAGAGGATGTTGTGTATTATGGCACAGCATCACCGGAGCCTGAGGGCGAAGAGGTGGATGTTGATATAGCAGATACAGAGGCTGAAGTGACTGACAGTGATATGTCGGCACCAGTTGGAGAAACGGCAGGCATCGATGAGCAGGAATCTGAGAGCGAAGCAGCAGGCATCGATGAGCAGGAATCTGAGAGCGAAGCAGCAGGCATCGGTGAGCAGGAATCTGAGAGAGAAGCAGCAGGCATCGATGAGCAGGAATCTGAGAGAGACGCAGCAGACATCGACGAGCAGGAATCTGAGAGCGAAGCAGCGGACAGCGATGAGATGAAGTTAGAGGACGAAGCAGCAGACGGTGATGAGCAGGAGACAGAGCGCGCCAAGGAAAAAGACGAAGCAGTGGAGTCTGAACTGGTAGATGAAGATATCACGGAGACAGAGCCTGCATCGGCGTACGTCTACAATGCGGGTGATGTCAAGGAAGATGTTGGAGATGTGGCAGAATCCGATGAGACAGAGGATGAAGACATAGATGTCTATGGAATGAAGATTCATGATGATGATGACGAAGATTATCTGGATTCTGACGAAGACGAACCGGAGCAGAGCAGGTTTACAATACCTGCATATCTCAGGGGACAGCATTTTGATCCCGGTGAGTAAACTGTATGACAGCTGATATAGATAAAAGGTGATACACAGATGAGTGGAATAATTATTTGTAAGACGAAAACAGCAGACAATCCGTATACATTTCTGAATACCAAGATGAGTGTATACACATATGAGGAATTGTGTTACTACATATTCAACAATATGGTTCTGGTCGGAAAGGATGATCTGACTGACAGACTCACAGCATGGCTCAGAGATGAGATCGAGATGTACGATCTGGCGGACAAGGTGGATGCGCTCAATCAGAAAAATGCATATATTCAGGATGTCATGGTGGAGATCCTGACATTTGGCGAATTCTATGGCACGGAGGATATAAAGGAATTCCTCGGAGAGTGCAAGCGTATACGGACTCTGAAGCCTTATGAATTGGATAAGAGGAGAGCAGACAGTTACATGATGTATAAGCATTACATCAAAGCTGATGCCATATATGATGAGATCATAGAGTACAAGGAAAGTCATGATGAATATGACGAATTCCTTGGAAATATATATCACAATAAGGGCGTTGCCCTGGCTGGAAATCTCCAGCTAGAGGAGGCGAAAGCGTGCTTTATCAGAGCATTTTCGCTGAATAAAAACAACGAATCCCTCATAGAATATTTCTGCGTCATGGCGGTAACTGTGGACACTGCCACACTGCAGAGGGAGATAAGAAAGCGCGGAATGCCAGCGGGATTTCTTGACGATCTCATGAGTGAGATCGCTGATTCCAAGGAGGATGTGCATGAGATGTCCATATACAACAAGGTTCAGAAAGCTGTGTACAACAGAATGCATGGGGATATTGAGGATTATGACAGGAGAATGGATTCCCTGCTGAGCACATTGAAGGATCAATTCAGAAACCAGATAGGTTGACTTTGTGCTTGACGCAGCACCAGCCTATGTTGTACTATTCAAAATAAATATATGCAAATGCTGTGACGAAGAGGAGTAGCATGTGGAGTCGGACAGAGAGAATGGTTCCTGGGCTGTGAGACCGTTCCCGACAGAGATGTGCGAAGGTAGCTTCTGAGCTGCGTGGCTGAAAGTATAGTAGGTCATGCCGGGGCGTTCCCGTTATAGGATAAGATGAGATACAAAACAAGGTGGTAACGCGATATATACTCGCCCTTCAGGCTGGATGTCCGAAGAGCGGGTTTTTTTGTGCAGTGCATGGGGAATAAGAAAGCTCCGGCATAAAAAGTCCGGTCCGGATTTATCAAACAGTAAGAAATCAGAAACAATAGAAAGGAAGAATGAGATGAAAGAGTTAGAGAAGACATATGATCCTTCCCAGATAGAGGACAGACTCTACAGAAAGTGGGAGGAAAAGAAGTATTTCCATGCAGAGGTTGACAGGAGCAAGAAGCCATTTACGATAGTAATGCCGCCTCCAAATGTAACAGGACAGCTCCACATGGGACATGCCCTGGACAATACCATGCAGGATATACTTATCAGATTCAAGAGAATGCAGGGCTACTCTGCACTGTGGCAGCCTGGCACAGACCACGCAGCCATCGCAACCGAGGTCAAGGTTACAGAGAAGCTGAAGGAGCAGGGAATAGATAAGAAAGAGATCGGCCGTGAGGAGTTCCTCAAGCATGCATGGGCATGGAAGGAGGAGTACGGCAACCGTATCGTGAGCCAGCTCAAGAAGATGGGTTCATCTGCTGACTGGGATAGAGAGAGATTCACCATGGACGAGGGCTGTTCTAGAGCTGTAAAGGAAGTTTTTGTAAGACTGTACGATAAGGGCTACATCTACAAGGGCTCAAGGATCATCAACTGGTGTCCAGTGTGTAAGACTTCCATATCGGATGCAGAGGTTATCCATGAGGAGCAGGACGGATATTTCTGGCACATCAACTATCCTGTAGTTGGGGAGCCTGGAAGATTTGTTGAGATAGCAACCACAAGACCTGAGACACTTCTCGGAGATACAGCCGTTGCTGTAAATCCTGATGATGAGAGATACACAGATATAGTTGGAAAGATGCTGGAGCTGCCACTTACAGACAGACAGATCCCGGTTATCGCAGATCCATATGTTGACAAGGAGTTCGGAACAGGCTGTGTAAAGATCACACCTGCCCATGACCCTAACGATTTCGAGGTTGGAAAGCGTCACAACCTTGAGGAGATAAATATACTGAACGATGATGCAACCATCAATGAGCTGGGCGGCAAGTATGCAGGCATGGACCGCTACGAGGCAAGAAAGCAGATGGTGGCAGACCTTGACGCACTTGGACTCCTCGTAAAGGTCGTTCCACACAGCCATAACGTAGGAACACACGACAGATGTAAAACAACTGTAGAGCCGATGATCAAGCCTCAGTGGTTCGTCCGCATGAAGGAGATGGGACAGGCAGCGCTTGACATCATCAAGACTGATGAGCTCTCATTTGTGCCTGAGCAGTTTGACAAGACATACATCCACTGGCTTGAGAACATCCGTGACTGGTGTATATCAAGACAGCTCTGGTGGGGACACAGAATCCCTGCATGGTACTGCGACGAGTGTGGCGAGACCATTGTAAGCCGTGAGACACCTACAGTATGTCCAAAGTGCGGATGCACACACCTCACACAGGATGAGGACACACTTGATACATGGTTCTCATCAGCACTGTGGCCATTCTCAACACTTGGCTGGCCAGACAAGACACCTGAGTACGAGTATTTCTATCCTACAAGCGTGCTTGTAACAGGATATGATATCATCTTCTTCTGGGTAATCCGTATGGTATTCTCAGCACTTGAGCAGACAGGAAAGAGCCCATTCAAGCACGTACTGATCCACGGACTTGTAAGAGACGACCAGGGACGTAAGATGAGTAAGTCTCTTGGAAATGGTATCGACCCACTTGAGGTTATTGATAAGTACGGCGCAGATGCTCTTCGTCTGACACTTATCACGGGAAATGCCCCTGGAAACGATATGCGTTTCTACTGGGAGAGAGTCGAGAATTCCAGAAACTTTGCAAATAAGATCTGGAACGCAACTCGTTTTATCATGATGAACATGGAGAAGGCAGATTTCTCAGCTGTGAAGCTGTCTGATCTGACAATAGCTGACCGTTGGATCCTGTCCAAGGTCAACACTCTTGCAAAAGAGATGACAGACAACATGGAGAAGTTCGAGCTTGGTATCGCGGTATCCAAGGTATACGACTTCATCTGGGAGGAGTTCTGTGACTGGTACATCGAGATGGTTAAGCCTCGTCTCTACAATGATGAGGATGAGACAAAGGCAGCGGCACTCTGGACACTTAAGACAGTACTTATCCAGGCACTTAAGCTTCTTCATCCATACATGCCGTTCATCACAGAGGAGATATTCTGTAATATTCAGGACGAGGAGGAGTCGATCATGATCTCCAAATGGCCTGAGTACACAGATGAGTGGAATTTCGAGGCCGACGAGGCAGCTGTTGACACGATCAAGGCAGCAGTTCGTGCCATCAGAAATCTTCGTACAGGAATGAACGTACCACCTAGCAGAAAGGCAAAGGTTTATGTCGTATCTGCCAAGGAGGACGTGAGATATATATTCGAGTCATCAAAGAGCTTCTTTGCCACACTGGGATATGCCAGCGAGGTACATGTACAGGAGGACAAGACAGGAATCGATGAGAACGCTGTATCAACACTGATCCACGACGCTGCTGTATACATTCCTCTTGAGGAGCTTGTTGATATAGACAAGGAGATCGAGAGACTTGAGAAGGAGGCTGCAAAGCTTGCCGGAGAGATCAAGCGAGCATCCGGAATGCTTGCCAATCCAAAGTTCGTTGATAAGGCACCAGCCGCAAAGGTCGAGGAGGAGAAGGCAAAGCTTGCAAAGTACACAGAGATGTCTGAGCAGGTTGCCGAGCGTCTTGCACAGCTGAAGAAGTAATAAATAAGTAAATGGGGTCCCGACAGACGGTAGCTGCGCCTGCCGGGACTTCTTGGCTTGAAAAAGCAGTATAGGTTTTGCGGATTTGTTTGTGACCGCAAATATATCTGCCTCATATCATATAACAGAAAGGATTTTCTATATGTATGAGGGAGGTGGAATGAGTGGGGTTCACAAGTATTCCTATTCGCAACATTATCCACGAAGCGGTCGCCAGGGGTGGTATAATAGTGGATGTCAGAAGCCGTGAGGAGTTTGCATCCGGGCATATTCCGATGGCGATCAATGTACCGCTGGAACAGATCGAGGAGGGGGCTTATTCACTTCCAAAGAGTAAGTACCTGATCGTATATTGTGAGCGCGGTATAAGCAGTATGAGGGCAGCCCTTGCCATGGGTGAGGATGGCTACAAAGTAATCAACACGATAGGTGGTCTTGCACAGTATAAGGGACCGCTCACAAGACAGAGATGACAGAATAGCTGATATAAGGAAAGGACGATAGATGAGCAGAGTTGAACTGATTGCTCCATGCCATTTTGGACTGGAGTCTGTACTGAAAAGAGAGATACAGGATCTTGGATATGAGATAGTCCAGGTCGAGGACGGAAGAATAACATTTGCTGGTGATGAGGACGCAATAGCCAGGGCAAATGTATTTATAAGAACGGCAGAGAGGATAATGCTCAAATGTGGCAGCTTCAAAGCCACCACATTTGACGAGCTTTTTGAGGGGACAAAGGCGATCGCCTGGGAGAAGTATCTCACCAGAGATGCGAAGTTCTGGGTATCAAAGGCGACATCAAACAAGAGTGCGCTGTTCAGCCCTTCGGATATACAGTCCATAGTAAAGAAGGCTATGGTTGAGAGGATGAAGAAGACATACAGGGTATCTTGGTTCACAGAGGACGGAGCAAGCTATCCTGTGCGTGTGTTTATATTTAAGGATATAGTAACCATAGCACTTGACACCTCAGGGGTATCACTTCACAAGAGAGGCTACAGAAAGCTTGTTGGCAAGGCGCCTATATCGGAGACACTGGCTTCGGCGCTCATCATGCTCACGCCGTGGAACAAGGACCGTGTTCTGGTAGATCCTTTCTGTGGCAGTGGTACATTCCCTATAGAGGCTGCCATGATAGGAGCACATATTGCACCGGGAATGGACAGGGAATTCACTGCCCAAGAGTGGGGAAAAGTGTGTGACAAGAAGATCTGGTACAGCGCGGTCGACGAGGCAAATGATCTGATAGACCGGGATGTAAAGATGAATATTCAGGGATATGATCTTGACTCAGACATGGTAAAGTGTGCCATGGAAAATGCGAAGGCAGCAGGGGTTGATCAGCACATACATTTCCAGCAGAGGGATGTGAAGGACCTCAGAAATCCAAAGAAGTACGGTTTCATCATAACAAATCCGCCGTATGGAGAGAGACTTGAGGAGAAGGAGGCTCTTCCGGAGCTGTACAGAACTATAGGCGAGAGCTACAGGAATCTGGATGACTGGTCGATGTTCCTCATAACGTCATATGCGGACGCAGAGAAATATATTGGAAGAAAGGCGGACAGGAACCGCAAGATATACAACGGCATGATAAAGTCCTATTTCTATCAGTTTATGGGACCGAAGCCACCTAAAAGAAGGAGAGAAGACAGTTGAAAAAGCTGGTATATATAGTCCTTATATGCGCCATTGGAATACTGGCGTATTATGGAATGCAGAATCCCGTTGGAAGACTTGAAAAGAACGATGAAGAACAGCATGCGGCGCAGGTTCTGTCAGGCAAGCTTGCAGAAAACTACAATTTAGAGGGACTGAAACTCAAGATAAATGGCAGTGATGTTCCGGATGAGCAGTACCTTCCATATATAGGTTCTGACCTTCACGTCATGCTGCCGATCGATGCTGTGAAGGACAAGATGGGATGCACTGTCGATGAATATGCAAATGGCGGTATCATCATAAAGAGAAACGACCATACGGTCAGGATCGTGGCTGGTTCCGCAGATGCAAGCTTTGACGAAGAGAAGGTAACGCTGCAGACGCAGCCGGTGAAAAATAATGACAAGTTGTATGTGCCTATAGAGTATATAAGCGATGCCATAGATTACACCTGTGAGTACAACTATTCCACCGGTCAGATATCACTGCAGAAAAAGGGCGAGGATACAACACTTCCTGCAGCGTATGATATGAGAAAAGAGGGACGTGTCACAGAGGTCAGAGATCAGGGCGATTCTGGCACGTGCTGGGCATTTGCGTCTCTGGCAGCTCTTGAGACAACGCTCATGCCGGATGAGAATCTTCAGTTCTCTGTGGACAACATGACGAAGAACAACGGATTTGGCATAGAGCAGTTTGAGGGCGGACAGTACAGAATGAGTATAGCCTATCTGGCATCGTGGAAGGGGCCTGTGCTTGAAAAGGATGATCCATACGGCGATGACGAGACCAATTCAAAACTTAAGGCGGTGAAGCACCTCCAGGAAGCTGAGATAATAGAGGACAAGGATCTTGAGGCGGTCAAGGAAGCTGTGTATAAGAAGGGCGGAGTTGAGACCGCGATATACAGTGACATGGTGGACGCCGACAGCGATTCTGAATATTACAACAGAGACCACAGCTCATATTATTATGACGGCACGGAGGGAATCAACCACGATGTTGTCATAGTGGGCTGGGATGACAATTACAGCAGGAACAACTTCAACAAAACGCCGAAGAAGGATGGCGCATTTATCTGTAAGAACAGCTGGGGAACAGACTTTGGCGATGAGGGATATTTCTATATTTCCTATTATGATGCACATATATGCGAGACAAGCGTTGTGTACACGAAGCTGGAGCCGGCGGACAATTATGACAAGATTTATCAGGCGGACAAGCTTGGCTGGGTCGGCGTGTTAGGATTTGACAATGAAGAGGCATATTTTGCAAATGTGTACAAGGCGGGCAAGAATGAGGAACTCGCTGCGGTGTCGTTCTATGCAACAGGCGCCAAGACCACATATGAAGTCTATGTTGTGACGGATTTTCAGGACGAGGACAGTCTGGCTGATCGAAAGCTTGTGGCATCAGGCGAAGTCGAGTATGCAGGTTATTATACTGTGGATCTGGAGCAGGCGGAGAAACTTGCTGATGGAAAGAAATTCGCAGTTGTGGTTCATATAACTACGCCGGATACGAAATATCCGATAGCCATAGAGTATGATGCGGACTCGCTGACTGACAGTTTCGACATAAAAGACGGTGAGGGATATCTGAGTCTGTATGGCAAGCAGTGGTACAGCGCGGAGAAGGATAGGAAATGTAATGTGTGCCTGAAGGCATTTACGAGAACAGTGGAGTAGGAAAGGAGTCGTATATATGGATAAGCTTATATTTGCAACTGGCAATGAGGGCAAGATGAAGGAGGTCCGCATGATACTTGCGGATCTTGGCTATGAGATACAGTCCATGAAGGAGGCTGGGATCAATGTTGATATAGTCGAGGATGGAAAGACATTTGAGGAGAATGCCCTTATCAAGGCAAGGGCGATCAGCAAGGAGACTGGATGTCTGGTGCTTGCCGATGATTCAGGCCTGGAGGTCGACTACATGGACAAGGCGCCTGGTATATACAGCGCGAGATTCCTCGGCGAGGACACATCATACAGGATAAAGAACCAGTACATAATAGACAAGCTGGCAGGTGTTCCGGATTCTGAGAGAACCGCAAGATTTGTGTGTGCAATAGCAGCGGTATTTCCAGATGGAAGTGAGTATACGACACGCGGAACCATTGAGGGAATAATCGGATATGAGGAGCGTGGCGAGAATGGATTTGGATATGATCCGATATTCTTCCTGCCTGAAAAGGGCAAGACCACGGCGGAGCTTGACCCGGAGGAGAAGAACGAGATAAGCCACCGCGGAAATGCACTCAGACTGATGAAGGACGTCATCAGAAAGCATAGAGAGAATAATTGATGGCAGATGATTGCGAATCACTGTGTTTGTTAGATTTTAAACAAGGGGGGCAGAGATGAAAGTCCTGATAATAAGTGATACCCATGGCAAAAGCAGCTGCATAGAGCAGATATACGATATAGTTGGAGATGTGGATATGCTGATACATCTGGGAGATGTTGAAGGCGATGAAGAACTCATATATGATCTGTTTAATTGCGAGATCCACATGGTGAGGGGAAACTGCGACTACAATGCAGAACTCCCGATATATGATGAGTTCAATATTGGAGACAAGAGAGCATTTATAACCCATGGACACAGGTATGGAGTGAACAGCGGAACAGCATACCTGGAGGAACTCATAGATCTGGAGGGATATGACTTCGTGATGTATGGACATACCCATAGGCGGGATCTGACGACTTATAAGAATTCATATATCGTGAATCCGGGAAGTCTGGCACTGCCGAGGGATAACAGAGTAGGAACATACATGCTGCTGGATTTTGACCAGCACGGAACGCCTTTCTTTGCGGAGAATGAGCTGCCAAGGCTGGAGTCGAATGTGTCAAGTTTTCGAAGAAAATTTGACATGTAGCATCAGCCCTGCCGAAGGCAGCTTTAAATGGCTGATGTTCCATACCGGAGGAGAAGAAGAGAAAGAGTTTCTGGGAGAACATTTGGGAGTAGGGCATATTTGAGAGATTAAAATGGCAGGTAAAATGATATGAAGAAACATGATATAGTTGAAGGTGTGATAGATACATATGAGTTCCCGAACAAAGGAAGTTTTCATATGGACGACAGGAAGGTGACCGTCAAGGGTGCGATAAAGGGGCAAAAGGTTTCGTGCCGCATCACAAAGCTAAAGAAGGGCAAGGCAGACGGAAGGCTCCTTGAGGTTCTGGAGAAATCGGAGCTTGAGGATTCATCACCGGTTTGTTCTCATTTTGGTGTGTGCGGTGGATGTAGTTACCAGACACTCAGCTATGATAATCAGCTGAAGGTGAAAGAGGAACTGGTGAAGGGACTTCTGGATGGCGTTATCGATGGTGAGACGCATCCTTATGAGTGGCAGGGGATACTTGCGTCACCGGTAACTCAGGGCTACAGAAATAAGATGGAATTCTCATTTGGCGACGAGTACAAGGATGGCCCGCTGGCGCTTGGACTACACAAGAAGAACAGCACATACGACATAGTCCAGATGGACGACTGTTATATAGTAAATGACGATCTGAACAAGATCGTGAAATATACAGTGGAATTCTGCAGGGCAGCAGGACTTCCTTATTATAAAAAGATGCAGCACACAGGATTGCTCCGACATTTGGTGATCAGACGCTCTGCCACAAATGGTGATCTGCTTGTAAATCTCGTGACATCGACACAGAATCTTGATGCCCTTGACCTCGATGCATTTGTGAGAGGACTTCTTGATCTGCCTCTTGAGGGAAAGATCGCGGGAATCCTCCACACAGAAAATGACTCCATGGCAGATGCGGTCATAAGTGACAGGACAAATCTGCTCTACGGAACAGAGTATATATATGAGACGGTCCTTGGGCTTCAGTTCAAGATATCGCCGTTCTCATTCTTCCAGACAAATACCAAGAGTGCGGAGAGACTCTACGACAAGGCGCGTTCCTATGTGGGTGACACAAAGGATGCAGTCATATTCGATCTCTACAGTGGAACCGGAACCATAGCCCAGCTTCTTGCACCTGTTGCAAAGAAGGTGATAGGAGTGGAGATCGTGGAGGAGGCCGTTGCGGCAGCTCGTGTAAATGCTAAACTCAATGGTCTTGATAATTGCGAGTTCATCGCAGGGGATGTCCTTAAGGTCATAGATGAGATCGAAGAAAAGCCGGACTTCATAGTCCTTGATCCACCAAGGGATGGAATCAATCCGAAGGCTCTTACGAAGATCATCAACTATGGAGTGAATGAACTTGTGTACATTAGCTGCAAACCGACTTCGCTTGCAAGGGATTTGGTGACACTTCAGGAGAATGGATATTATGTGACTAAGGCCTGCGCTGTCGATCAGTTTCCGGGGACTGTTCATGTGGAGACAATCGTGAAAATGCAGAGGATATAGTGTTTCAATGATAACTTATTGACTTTTATATTGACGTCGCATAAACTGTGTTTATACGTCTAAGGGAGAAAGACTAAATAAGTACATAGGGGGAATTTTATTATGGCGTACGGGGACAGTTCAGGTTTTATCATCATATCTTTATCAATCATACTTATAATTTTCAGTTGTATATGCTGGTATAAGATCTTTGAAAAAATGGGAATAGAAGGCTGGAAGGCATTTATTCCCGTGTACGATGTTTACTTAATGTGTGAATATTTGATCGGGGCACACAAAGGATGGATGTGTATTCTTACATTTATTCCGATAGTTGGAACTATATTTACTTTGTATTTATACTTCAAACTGTGCCAGAGCTTTGGCTATGGTTTGATGTTCCTGATAGGTTTCCTGGTGTTAAACCCGATTTTTATAGGTGTTTTAGGTCTTGGAGATTGTTATTATTCTGATATGACAAGTTAATAAAATAATGAATATAGTATAACGTCAAAAATCCGGCAGGTGAACAAGTAGTTTACCTGCCGGATTTTTTGTACACATAGTATATGTTACTTAATTTTATAAATATTATTAAAAAAATGATACAACATGACAAAATCAAAATGACTAAAGAGAATCAGATGTTTATAATACGGACAAAATGATAATGACATGGGCGGAGGATGTAGTAATGGAAGCATGTCCTGTTTTAATTCCCCAAAGGCCTCCACTGCCTGTTTGATGCAGAATTCCAGAAGGGTGTTGATTCCATCAAGGCACGAACGGTATATTCTGCAGATGAAGTCGATGCGGCACTTGCAAAGTAAATTCAAATAAATAGAAGGAAGGAATCTTTTCGTAGCTCATTTGACACTATCGGTATGGTTTAACATTGTGGGTATGCTTTTTATAATATTTCCCTCTCAACAGTATATACTATCTTTAATAGGAAACAATTTTATCGTATTTTTGTCTTGCATATAAGACAAAAATGTTATACGATTGTTCTAGATAAGGGAGGACTGTGCCATGAATAGAGACACCTTAAAACAGATAATGATAGATCAGAAAGAGACCTATCTTAACAATACCATTATAACCAGACAATACCTTTTGGAAGAAAATGTTAATTATTGCTTTGTTGGGATCAGAAGAACTGGTAAATCATATTTGATGTACCAACAGATAAAACAACTTGAATCAAAAGGTGTCCCCCTTTCACAGATAGTATACGTAAATTTTGAAGATGAGCGTCTTTTAGAAATTAAGGTTACAGATCTAAATACTATCTTAGAAATAGGTCTTGAAATGTCTGGCTCAGCTAACAAGCCGTATTTGTTTCTTGATGAAATCCCAAACATAAACGGTTGGGAAAAATTTGTGCGTCGGATAGCTGATATGAAATACCGAATCAACATCACAGGAAGCAACTGCAAAATGCTCAGCAGCGAAATTGCTTCTACTCTCGGCGGAAGATTTATCATCATGAATGTTTATCCATATTCATTTACAGAATATCTTACCGCCAATCACAGAGAAAAAAACTATCTTGATGTGATCAGCACCCAGGATAGAGCCGATGTATTAAGTCTGTACAACGAATATGTCACCTTTGGTGCTTTTCCCGAATTGGTTGATATAAAGAACAAACGCGCATTTCTTAGTAGCATTTATCAAACTATCTATCTTGGGGATATAATAACGAGAAATAAGATATCCAATGATTTTGCCATAAAACTGATACTCAAAAAAATAGCCGAATCAGTTACCAAACCTCTGTCTTTCAGCAGATTGACAAACATATTAAAGAGCACCGGCATGGCCATAGGAAAGCAGACAGTCATAAACTACGTTGGCTACATGACCGACTCTTATCTTCTCTTTACCCTGCAAAATTATGCAGCCAAGCTTGTTGATAAAGAGACATCGCCAAAATACTATTTTATGGACACAGGTCTTCTTGGTCTTATGCTGCTGGATTCAAAATCGGCCCAATTGGAGAACCTTGTTGCGATTGAACTTATCAGACGCTATGGCGTAGAAAATGTTTTTTTCTTTGAAAACAATGTAGAAATAGACTTCTATATACCTTCTGAACGCCTTGCCATACAGGTAAGCCTGCAAGTTTTAGATGATATAGACACAAAAGAACGCGAAACCCGTGCATTTGCCAAATTAAACAATTTTATTCCTGATTCCAAATGCATCCTTATCACCAACAGTGAAGAGACAAATCTTGAATATGATGGTATAGATATAGAGGTCATACCAATCTGGAAATGGCTTCTTATGGCGGATCTGTAACACCTGACACCTTTTACTGTGCCATGAATGCAAGAAATATTCTACAAGAATTATCACAAAATTTATTAAATTGAGGTATGTAGACATGAGAGGAGCTATTCAAAATTATTTTGAAAAAACGAAGCAATATCCTAATTATTATTCAAATGAAGATTTTAGTACTATTTGTGATGATATTAAAAAAGAAATTGATGAGGGTGCATTTCTTGTTAAGAGGAAAGATGAAACAGATCTGTCTGTGTTTGAAGAAAAATATGGATATTAATCTGTTTTGGCATCCTTGTATTAGAGGATATTGTAATACTAAAGAATCTATTGTATTATTTTCCGTTTTGAAAAAGGAAGGAGATTCTAGTGATGAGATATTATTCTATGAAAATAGTTTGATTTCAATGGCTAAAGATTGGGAAGAGATAGGCGATATTAAAAAATTTATTCCTATAGGATGGCTTGGTTATTCTGGCGGATACGTCCTCTATGAAGTGAGTAGTCATAACATTTTTTTGGAAAATATGGATGTAGATGGAGAAGTGGAAGATAAGCCAATTGCCAATTCTCTAAAAGAACTTATTAACAATATGAATGTCAATCCGAATATTCGGGAAAAGGAGAAAAACAAATGCTGCTTATAGGATCCAGGATTCAGGAGTACCGGAAGAAAGCCGGGCTGAATCAGGAGGAATTTGCGGAAAAGATGGGAGTCAGCAGACAGGCTGTGTCCAAGTGGGAGAGGGATAAGGCGTATCCTGATCTGGACAGGCTTGTGTGTATATGTGAGATTCTGGATGTACAGGTTGGAGAACTTGTATATGGAAAGGGTGAGGAGTCGGAGACGCCGGAAGAGGTGTCCAGGGATGGGACTTCAGCGAATAATGCTGTCCATCTGAAGAATCTCAGGGGAAAAGGCAGGCTTGCCAGATTGAAAATATTATTTTGCGTGATGGCGGCCATATGCGTTTTCTGTGTAATTGTGGTGGCGGTGCTGTTTGTGAGGAACGAGTGGACCAGCCATTCAGATAAGAACGGAAATGTGCGCGTGGAGAAGGTGTATCAGCAGTATACAAAAGCTGATCTGGCATATTTTGATGACAATGGCCGAAAGATCATGGATACTGTGTGGCTTGATGTACCGGGGGTACGGGATGGAGATTACATACAGTTGTACACAGGGGCGGACGGTGATGGTCTGTTTCTGAATTACAAGACATCAACCATAATTGCCGCAGCATTTGTCGTGCTGGTGTTTATTATTCTTCTGATCCTCATTGGGCTTGAGATAAGAAGGATGAAGAAAGAAGATACACTTCAGATCATACTTGAGGATAAGACAGCCGATGAAAAAATGTAAAAAAATTGTCTGCGCGATCGTAATAGCATGCATACTGGGGGGAGCTGCATTTGTCGCTCTTGAGTTTATGGGCGTTATTGATCTGAACAGTGCGCAGAAGACGGAAGAAAAAAGTGAAACTGAACAGGATGGAAATAAAATAGTTGACGATAAGACAGAGCCATGGCATATAGTGTTCAAGGGATATGCCTTCTCTGTGAAGCCGGTAGGACTGGCGATCATACATGACAGTGGCTGCCTTAACATAAGAAGCTGTGATGATTATCTGATACAGATCGATGTGGAGGATAAGACGATTGCGGACTTCTGGGACAACAGAGAGCAGCGCAAGAAAAATATTGAGGACGCAGGTTATGTGATGGAGCTGGAGCCTGAGAAGTTCGAGATACAGGGGAAGGAATATATCAGATACATAGCAAGTCTTGCAAATGAACGAGGTGCGAAGTTCGATAGATCATATTTCTATCAGCTTATATGTGATGCCGGGGAAGGTCAGCGTTTCTTTACTTCGATAAGATTTGATGAGATAGATATAGATGCGCTGAGCGGGGCGGAGAGAGCCGAGGTATATGAGAAGGCTTCCGATGAAGCTGTGGCCATTGTTGTGGGGGCCGTTCCCACAGATGAGACAAATGATATGACAGGCGCATACTGGCAGGAGGACGATGCTATGGAGACGGGAGTAGTGGACAGTGTCGTGAATGGAGATACTACCGTGTCATATGAAATCCCTGAAAATTACAGCCTTCAGAATGAGGGTTTGTCAGGTAAGACATACTATTCAGACAGTGATAAGATCACGGTCGTGACATCGATCGTACCGTATAGCTGGATGACAGCATCTGATATGGCAGATAGAAAGACAAGGGCCGGAATATCAAAGGTGACAGAGGAAGGTCAGTGTGAGGTAAATGGTGTGACATTTTATTACTACACATATTCAACCTTATATATAAAGGACGGCAAGAAAAATATCACATACTATTTTAATGCATATGCTGATCTGAAGGATGGGAACATATATACAGTCAGCGGATTTGCCGATGATAATCCGGATGCCATGGACAGAGGCACTTATTATAGTTTCATGAACATTACGGAGAAATAAACACTATAGATTACAAAAAAGTGACGAAAACACCTATGATTTCGGTTTGCTACCCATAGTTGCCCCGTTGCAACCGATTACGGCTTGATAAAATATAGTGACATTCTTAATAATAAAGCCACTAGGTTTTAAGGAGGATTATTATATGAGGAACAAGAAAATGCTGATCGCAGGACTTATCACGGTGGTGATGGGAATTTCTATAGTGGGATGTGGAAATGATGGTAAATCCACCAGAGAGACGGAGTCAACAGAGCAGGTAACCGAAATGGAAATGGCAACGGAGAAGGAATCTGAGGCTGAGGATATAGGTGATACTGAATCTGATGGTTCATATGCAGATGAAACCGATTACAGTGATGACAGTGAGGAATCCACAGAATTTACGATGCCTGTATATGAGGATTTCACATTGGCATCGGGACTCAGCGAGAATTACGCAGATCTTGACAATAGGTCATTTGTATATAATGGAAAGAAATTCACTTTAGGTGAGTCCACCTTGAAGGATCTTATAGACGGCGGTATACCATTTGAGCAGAATTCACTCAATAACAGTGGCAACAATGTAAATAAAAATTACGAAACTGACAGATACACAGCAGACATAAATGACTACGTAACGATGCAGTTTATGTTTGGCAACTTTACTGACAGTGAGCAGAAGGCGGAGGATTGCGTTCTCTCATATGTAAGGTATTCACACCTTTTTGTGCCAAACCCGGATTATGATGCCAGCATGAATGCAGAGATCAGTGAGATGATGCTTGACGGTGCAAAGCAGGTGAACTTCTCATTCCCTACAACTATCACCAAGGATCAGTTGCTTGAAAAGTGCAGCGAGAATGCAGAAGTAGATGGCAAGATAGTCAAGTACAGTGTAGATTCTGAGGTTTATATGGGAAGCAGCGGCTATACATTTGAATTTGACGATACAACAGGACAGCTCAAAGAGGTCAGAATAAGCTGGCTTCCGTAACTAAAAAGTAATCAGAATAAGGGCCAGAAGAAAAGCCGGATATCTCTATAAAATAGGGATACCCGGCTTTTGTGAGTTGTTTTTATTTACATGTCGTCGTGTCCGTCATCGAATTCGCTATCTTCATGGTCAATGAATTCGCGGCTTGTGACTTTCTTGCGATTTCTTTCATTTTCAACCATCTCGGATAAAAGCTCTTTAACATCCTTGGACTTCTTGATGTTCTTAATCTCAAAATCTCCGAGCGTCTTGTCTGCTGAACAGCACTTGATGGTTCCGAGACCGAAGATTCTCTGACCGAGTGTACGCTTAAGTGAGATATCCATGATCCTGTAGAGGCGGACTTCATCCTCCTTGGTGCTTAAGAATCCGGTGCTTATAAATAGTCTGTCATCGGACAGGCTGTATTTGGTGAATGACCAAGGCAGTCCGAATAAAGTCCGTTTTCTGTCTTTCCATACGATATTTGGCATACGTAACCCTCCCTGATATTTTTTTTGATGTTATCACGGCTTGGCGCATTTGTAAACCAAATGTGTGTTGTGCACGGCAGAGTTTATAGGGTGGTAAGCAGTATGCAGTTAACAGAAAAGCATTCAACTGGATTGTTGTAGAGCAGTTTTCTCGATGGACACAGCCAGAGTATATACTGGAGGCAACTAATCCTTTTGTTGTGTGTGGGCGCTTGCAGGTGATATAATTGGCACAAGTGAACGTTTGATATAATACAAATTATAAGATCATGAGGACATAGAATGGATAAGACACAACGTATACATGCGCAGGCAGATTCTGATATGAGTGCACATGGCAGCTCAAAAGATAAAAAGGCAGAGAACACAAAAGAAAATAAAAAAACACAAAAAAAACATTCGTTCCATTCGAATATAAAGGTGCGGACTTTTTTGGTAGCTGTACTGACGTTTATAGTGGTTAACGCTGTAGTACATCTTCAGCTCCTGAACACGGAGAATCAGGAGAAACTCAAGGCGACTTATACAGCAGAGTCTACCATAAGGCGTCTAGGTTCGCAGATAGACAAGTATCTGTCCAAGACTGATATGTTAAAGAGTATGATAGAGTCGGGATATGATATAAAAGAAGAAGAATTTAACAGACTGGGCGGTTTTCTGTTGGATGATGATGATGTCATTGGTGCAGTGGAACTGGCAAAGGATGGGGTTGTGAATATGGTGTACCCGATGGCAGGAAATGAGGCTGCGATTGGACTTGATATGCTGAACAATCCTAGAAGAAGCAGGGAAGCAAGGCTGGCCAGGGAAAGCGGCAATTATACCATTGCGGGGCCGTTCGAACTTGCGCAGGGCGGCGTGGGAGCGCTGCTGTTTGATCCGATATATGTGACAGGTGATCAGAAGGACAAGGAATTCTGGGGATTTGCCATTCTTATTGTGAATTGGGACAGATTTATAGATGAGACAGAGATATCGAAGCTGGAGGATGCCGGCTATCACTATCAGGTGTGGAGGAAGCTGGACGAAGAGGGGCAGAGGACGATGATAGCCAGCTGCCAGGATGAATCGCTGAAGAATGACATCGAGGTAGACTGTGATGTTCCAAATGATACATGGTATTTTGATATTGTTCCGGTAAAAGGCTGGGTATCCGGGAACCAGCTGCTGCTCGGAAATGTACTTTGCTTAGTCGTTGCATTGCTCATAGGGTTGGTGTACTGGCAGTTCGCCATAAGACACAGGAAAGAACAGTCATATATGGCAGAAATAGAGAAGACAGCGGAGAATGCCAGACTTGCAAATGAAGCAAAAACCAGGTTTCTGTTCAATATGAGTCACGATATAAGAACCCCGATGAATGCCATCATAGGATTTGCACAGCTGCTCAAGGATCATGCGGATGATAAGGATAAGGTGAATGAATATACATCCAAGATAAGTGCATCGGGATCTGTTCTGTTGTCGATCATCAATCAGGTGTTGGAGATGGCAAGGATAGAGAGCGGAGAAGCGGAACTGAATGAAGAAGTGGGAAATCTGCGGGAACTCACAGAGTCTATCAAGGCGGTATTTGAACCGGAGATCAGCAGGAAAAAGCTGTCCTGCGATTATCTTGTCAAGGTTACTGAAGAGTTTGTAAGTTATGATGAGACGAAGGTTCGTGAGATTTTACTCAATATAATTGGAAACTCGGTGAAGTACACTCCGGATGGAGGCAACATATCGGTGAGGGTTGAACAAATATCTAAGGGAGATCAGGGCAGTGCATCGTACAGATTTACGGTAGCGGACACGGGAATCGGCATGAGCGAAGAGTATCTGCCTCACATATTTGAAGAGTTTACCAGAGAGAGAACAAGCACAGAGACGAGAGTGGAGGGTACAGGACTTGGACTTCCAATCGTGAAGTCGCTTGTAGATATGATGGGAGGCAGCATAGATGTGCAGAGTAAAGTGGGAGTTGGAACTACCACAACAATCGTGCTGACGTTTGCGGTGGCAACCAACACCGAAGTGCTCACGAGCATGGATCAGAGCTGGGAGAACATAGCGGACAGGCTTTGCGGCATGAGGATTCTGATGGCGGAGGACAATGATCTCAACGCCGAACTTGCGGTTACACTACTTGGAGAAAGGGGGATTCTGGTTGATCGTGCGGTTGATGGAGTCCAGTGTATTGAGATGCTTAGAAGCAGACCTTCCGATTATTATATTGCAGTGCTTATGGATATACAGATGCCAAACATGGATGGATATCAGGCGACAGAGATAATCAGGGGCCTGGGAGATGCCCGGGCGAAGATCCCAGTCATTGCCATGACTGCAAATGCATTTGACGAGGACAAGAAGAAGGCATTTTCTGCAGGGATGAATGGACACGTCGTAAAGCCTGTGGATTTGGAACGCATATTCACTGTACTCGGAGATGTATTGGAAGTTGGCAAAGAAATTAAAAATTAAACTACAGGTTTACTTTTAACTAGTAGTTTATATGTGTTATATTAGATGAAGATTCCTTTTAAAACTCAATAAAGGTGTCATGAAAGATTTCGACGGCATTCTGACCGAAGAAATATTTATATTAGCAAAACATATTTACATATCATACCCTGCTATAGGCATATTAGGTTGGAAAAATTGGTGGAACCTAGTTTATAGCACATTTAAATTTCATATTTAACAGGGAGGTATAATTATGGCACAGATGGAATTTCCAGTTATTGATCTTCAGGCTACAGGCAGGAGGATCAAGGAAGTGAGAGAGAAGAAAGGGATCACAGTAAAGACATTGCAGATGTTCTTGGGATTCAACGAACCCGTGTCGATCTACAAATGGCAGCGAGGCGAATGCCTGCCGACATTCGACAACATGTACGCAATGGCCTGCCTCTTCGGGGTAGGAATTGACGACCTTCTGGTGGGAAACCGCCAGGAGGTTGTTTTTTTGCACTTTCGTCTCCGGGGACGGAGGGGACAGGTACCACCGTCCCCATTAAATATTTGATTAATGGTGGTAGTGTGTTACAATTATATTTATGTGTAAGTATAGATTTGAGCTGATCTGGGACCGGAATAATGTACGTGAAATGGGGGAATTCGGTATGAAGAATGTAAGCAAGAGGCAGTATATACTGACGCTGATAGTGAGTTTTGTTGCGATTGTGGTACTGTCGTTATGTACGATCATGACATTTTATAGGAAGTCAGTGAATGATACTCTGGCTTTGGCGGCAGAGACTGTTAAGCAGGAGCAGGAATATATGAATTCGTATCTGAATCGAGCCGTGGATGCGGTGGAAGTTACGAAGATCACTGTGGAGCATATGATGAGAGAAGGCCAGTCGGGGCAGGATATACTGAACTTTCTCACGAATGAATCGGATTATTATCTCCAGGATATAGATGCGGCGTTCACAGGTGTATATGGCTTTATAAACGGCGAATACCTTGATGGCACAGACTGGGTTCCCAACGATGATTATGTTCCTCGGGAGCGGGCATGGTACAAAGCAGCAGTGGCGGCAGACGGCCAGCCAACCCTGGGCCAGCCGTACATCGATGCGCAGACAGGTGATATTCTGATGTCAGTCAGCCAGTTACTCTATGATGGTGTGAGCGTAATATCTCTGGATGTAACTCTGGATCAAATACAGGCTGAGACGGAAAAAATCAAATTAAATGGTCAGGGATATGCATTCGTCTGCGACAAGTCAGGCTTGGTGATAACCCATTCAGACAAGAAAGATGTAGGACAGGACTATACTCAGGGTGAAATGTCTGTACTCATGAAGGGCATAACGGACAATGACGGCGAACCATTTCAAGCGGTTGTTGATGACAAGAAGGTGACGGTTTTCAGCTGTTCCATAGTTGATGAATGGTATGTGGTCATGGTCATCACAAATGAGAAGCTGTACCACGGAATAAGAAACCTGATAGGCTACGATATAGGCGTTGGAATAGTTTTATATATAATTATAGTGTTCTTCTGTACCAGATCCAAGAATAGTACGGATGCAATCATGAGCAAGCTCGATGAGACAAATAACGAACTCACAGACCTGAATAATATGGTCATGCAGGCATTTGCCAAGACGATAGATGCAAAGGACAAATACACAAAAGGCCACTCCGTGCGTGTTGCCAGATACAGTCGTGAGCTGGTGAAGCGGATGGGCGGAACAATCAGGGAGCAGGACGAGATATATCAGATAGCACTGCTTCATGATATGGGCAAGATACGTATTCCTGACAACATAATCAACAAGCCGGGAAGACTTACGGATGAAGAATTCTCCATGATAAAGCTACACTGTGTAAATGGATACCATATTCTCAAGAATATAAATGCATTTCCGGAACTGGCGGTGGGCGCAAAGTATCACCACGAGAGGTACGATGGAACAGGATATCCAAGTGGGCTGAAGGGAGAAAATATACCAAGGTGTGCAAGGATCATAGCGGTGGCGGACAGCTATGATGCCATGACATCCAACCGAAGCTACAGATACGCCCTGCCACAGAAGATAGTGCGCGATGAGATGGAGAAGGGCAAGGGCAGTCAGTTTGATCCGGACATTGCAGAAGTCATGCTCAGTATGATTGATGAGGATGAAGACTACCACATGAGACAGGTCGAGAAGATGGTCAGCAATATCCTCGTTGTAGATGACGAGAAGATAAATATCAGACTTATAGAGAATATCTGCAAAAACGAGCCTCTCTACAAGGTCATTGCGGCTGAGAGCGGAAAGCAGGCCATAGACATAGTGGGAAATCAGCAGATAGACCTGGTATTGCTCGATATCGAGATGCCAGACATGGATGGATTCCAGACGCTGGAAGAGATACGAAAGATCACAGACGTACCGGTCATATTCGTAACAGCTTATAAGGATTATAAGCTGATAGAGAGAGCGAGACAGATGGGGGTTGAGGATTATATTACGAAGCCGTTCCTTCCAATAGTTTTCCTCGAGACCTTGTACGGAGTTATCGGTTAAATACAGATGGGGGGACACTTTGGGGAAGATAGTAAATGAGAAATCAGATAAAAAAAGTTCAAAGGCTGTACCTTGGAAGAAGATGCTCAACAATGATACGGATATGCAGCTGCTTCTATTTAATATAATTACAGGTGGAGGCACCGTTGGCGGGATCATCAGCTTTATAGCGAGCCTGATCATCAAAACTCCACTTATACAAGATGTTGCCATATTGACCGCGTTGGCTGTGCTCGGCATATGCATTTACCTTGCAAATGCAAAAAAGATGGTGAGACAGAGTGCTATAGTGATCGTTTTTGTTATAACTTTGATGGCATTCCCGATGATGTTCTTCACCTCGGGCGGAGCGTACAGCGGTATGGGTTTCTGGTTTGGCTTAGGCATGATATTCTCATTCCTTCTGATAGATGGCATGTTTTGCTATGTCATGCTGGCCGTCCAGATCATAATGGTGCTTGCATGTTACATAGTCTCGTATAAATACCCAGAACTGGTGATCCCATTGGCAAATGAGAGAAGTGTGTATGTAGACATGCTCCAGAGCCTTATAATATTCGGCATAGTTATCGGATCCATAGTGAGATTCCAGAATGACGTATACAAGTGTAAACTAGAGGAGATAGAGCAGATAAATGAGGAGCTTACCAGAGCGAAGGATGATGCTGATGTGGCGAACCATGCCAAATCCGAGTTCCTTGCGCATATGTCCCATGAGATCAGGACTCCGCTAAATACCATAGTGGGGATGAATGAGATAATAATGAGGGAGACACACGAGGAACAAACCATGAAATGTGCAAGGGATATACAGAGCTCAAGTGATGTCCTGGTAGATCTGGTTAGGGATGTGCTGGATTTCTCCAAGATAGAATCGGGCAGGATGGAGATAGTCAATGAGGAATATCATTTCAGCCAGCTGCTCAGCAATGTGTTGTCTGTTATGGAGTCCAGAGCAAGACAGAAGAATCTGGAGCTTGATGCCGAGGTTCAGGAGACTTTGTACAATGATCTGAAAGGCGATTCCGCCAGAATATGCCGGATCCTGATAAATCTTATTGGAAATGCTGTGAAGTATACGAAGAAAGGTTCGATCAGAGTGACCGTCCATATGGAGAATCATGGTGCAGATCCCCATAATGTGGAACTGGTCATGGCTGTTCGTGATACTGGAATCGGAATAAAAGAGGAAGATCAGGAGAGACTTTTCAAAGATTTTGAGCGGCTTGATCTGTCGAATAACCGATCTATAGAGGGGACAGGACTTGGGCTGGCCATCACATATCACCTCGTGGAAATGATGGGTGGAAGTATAACCTGCCATAGTAAGTATGGATATGGAACTACATTTGTGGTAAAAATCAGCCAGGAACGTCTGTCCGATGAGAGAATAGGCGATTTTAAGGACAGGCACAGACAGTATATGAAGGAGAGAAAGACGTATAAGAGCAAATTGTGTGCCCCGGATGTCAGGGTTCTTGTTGTGGATGACAATGTCATGAACCTGAAAGTTATCAAGATGATGCTTAAGCCTACACGTATGAAGGTTTCGACCTGTGCCAGCGGTGCCGAGTGTCTGGAGCTTATAAAAAAGTACAGGTATGATATCATCCTTATGGATCACATGATGCCTGAGATGGATGGCATGGAGACATTTCACCGTGCTATGCTCATGCGCGACAGCCTGTGTGGCAAGAGTACATATATAGTCATGACTGCAAATGCTGTCATGGGTGCAAGAGAGATGTATCTGGCGGAAGGATTTAAGGATTATATCAGCAAGCCGGTGCAGCCGGAGGTGCTGGAAGATATCCTGATGAGATATATACCTGAGGATAAGCTGGTAGATCCGACGGTATGTGATGAAGCTCGGGAAAGCCAAACAATGGGTGCCGGAACCGTAGACGAAAAAACAGATGTTATGGGAAAACAGAATAAAGCTATGGAAGAGACTTGCGCGGTAGAAAAATGTGAAAATATGACTCGAGATGGGTTTCCAAAACAGGATTCAGACATATCTTGTAAAGAAGTTCACATTGACCACGAGAAAGGCCTTACATACTGCGGGGGCAGTGAAGACTTTTTGAAAGAAATCATATCAATGTATGCAGCTGACGACAAGCGCACAGAGATACAGAAGGCTTATGATGAAAAAGATTGGGATAGCTACAGGATACTGATACATACGGTAAAAAGCACATCCAGAACGATCGGAGCCATGGAGCTGGGCGATGAGGCGCAGAAGCTGGAGAATGCGGTTAAAGAACTTGATGTGGATATGATCTGCAAGATGCATGAGAGTGTGATGGCTTCTTACTCGGCTGTACTTGACTGGTGCCGTGTGACAACCGCTCAGTAGGCTCGATGTTTTAAAAAGCCGATAGAATGTAGAACATAGTGCACATATGCAATATTGCAATATGCACAAAAACAGATTACTAATACATGAATACTTGACATTTTCCCATATAATAATACGTCATTATGATATACAATATTGTATTATTTGAAAAATGGGGGAGACCAGACAATCGTTAAGCAGACAGATCCATCAGCCATAAAGGAGAATGATGTGATATCATTTTATTCCTCGGATCCTGCTCTTTCAGGTGCGGTAAATACACATAGAGTTGTCTCGATAGAGACGGATGGTAATAATTACAGGTATATTACAAAGGGTGATGTCAATAATGTGGTGGATCGTTACGATGTGGACTCAAGAGATCTGCTTGGCAAAGTGGTGTGGTCATCACTCATACTTGGCAAGATAGTGAGGCTTGTGTCCAACCCACTTATATTTGTACCCATAATTCTTGTTCCGCTTGCCATTATACTCATAGCCAACCTCGTAAAGACTGTATCATATGCAAGAAAGATAGCAAAGGATGAGGAGGAAGCAGCCGTAAAAGAGGTGATCCAGTATATACGGGAGAAGAATCTCAGAGAAACAGGTGACACGACAGAATCCAATGAGAATTCAGAGAGAAAGTCGGAATAGTGGGTCTATAGAAAAAAGCACACAAGATTTTGAGACCTTGTGTGCTTTTTTGATATTCGCAAAGAAAAGTGAAAATTTTGTACTCCAATTCTGAAAAACAGTGCAAAAAGTGAAAATGTTCCATTTCTTGCGGGTAAAAGCTGCTGAAGCAAGTTCTGGTATGTGTCGATAATCAAAAATTACAGTGAGTTTACCCTGCCCATGAACAGGATCATGCCAGTGCTCTGATCTTCAATCACATACACAAATGGCTTGTCCACAATAAAGTTATATGTTTCTTCACTTGGCATCATTGCTGTTTCCTTGACCATGATGTCTGTCTCTGCTGCGGCCTTGGTTCCGTTCTCATCCACGATAACCTTTGCCCTGTGATTTACAGATGAGACTGCGATTCCGTCGGCAATCTTGGAGAAGTCTGCGCTGTCTGAATATGCAGATCTTATTCCCATGTTCTGAAGAATTTCATCGAGACCGTCAATGCTCTGCTCATCTGTGAATTTTGGGAGCTGGAGTGTATCGATCTCTACGTTGTTGGCATTATCCAGAGAGTCGATGAGCTTCTGTTTTTCTTCGTTGCTTAGTTTGTCAAAGAGTTCATTTATGTCTCCGTCATCGGCGGTTGGCATGAACACCTTCATGACAACATTGTCGCCGTCGTATGGAAGAGTGATTCCTTTGATCTCACCGTTGTCCATGTATGTGAAGTGCTCACCGTAGAGATGCATCATATCAACAACGCTTTCCTTGTCGGTTCCGTAGAAGCTGCTCTGAAAAGTTTTATCCTCGGTAAAAGGAGTATCCCATTTCCCCTCGAAATAAACTGCGTTTATGAGCATCATCACGGTTCCACCAGGAATCTCCTTTAAGATTTCAGGGATCATCTTGTTAGTGTTTGTGCTGACCCAATTGTTGACATTCTGTACAACTTTGTCCGGCTGACCGTTGAAGTCTGCTTCATACACCTCACCTGAGTAGTAATCTTTGGCAGGTGTAAGGAAATCCTTTTCTATGTCAGCTGACCAGGATGTATCCTTGTTCATCCATACTGAATTTGCTGTGTTGACAAATGTATTCTGTGACCAGTCCTTTGACAGATATGCCTTCATCTCATCATTCCACTCATCAAGGTCTGTTATGCCGAGAGCATTTTCGAGCTCTTTTTTTGTTGCGCCGTCTGCACCTACATCCAGCATGGACAGTGCACTTGCAATGCTGTAAGGCGAGTAAAATATGTTCTTGTCAGCTGGAAGTGCAGAATACATATTCATAGAGAATTCATTGATTCCGTTCTTTAGCTGGTCAAATGATGTTATATCCGTTTTGACCGGAGTCACAGAGATGTTGTCAGTGAGTGAAGTGACCGACGAATCAGGTTTTGTGTGACCAGGATTATTCCCCGGTGTATTTGTGCCGCAGCCGGCAAGACCTGCACATATACAGGCGCTGAGTAGTAATGCTGTTATTCGTTTTTTCATAGTTGAAACCTCCTTATTGTAAAGCCCATCGTATCGTCCCGATGATTTATTGTAACTGGTATATCGTTAACTTTCAATATATATACGAGTAGCAAGAGCTTTTTTGTGGACTTTTTCAACAAATTTTTATATGAGAGGTTTTTATATGAGATTCGTGAGATAGTGAACAATGAACTTGGAAAATGCACGGATTAGATATATATATTAATCATAAAGGTTCAATCAGCTTTTAGAATCAGTTTTCATAAGGAGGCAATACGATGGCGCTTATAAAAGGAATACATCATGTGGCACTTAAGTGCTGCTGCAGCGAAGAGTATAAGAATGTAGCAGAGTTTTATGGTGATATATTGGGACTTTCAGTTGCGAGAAAATGGGATGGCGGGATCATGTTTGACACCGGAGATGGCATCATCGAGGTGTTTGATGATGGTGAGTCACCGCTTCCGCAGGGAAATATAAGACATTTTGCATTTGCCACAGAGGATGTGGATGCCTGTGTTTCGGCAGTGAGAAAGGCAGGATATGAGGTGTTTATAGAGCCAAAGGACATAGAGATCCAGTCGGATCCAAGGTTTCCAGCAAGGATCGCGTTCTGTCATGGACCGCTTGGCGAGGAGATAGAATTTTTCTGTGAGAAATGATGAAGAGTTGTAGAGACTTTCTGTTATAGAATTACATGGAGATGATAGGGTTGACAAAGGAAGAATGGTACGCCCGGCTTTTTGAGCGTCTGGGAAGGTCGAAATTCCGCAGTGGATTTCATTTGACACAGAAAGATATCGACTATATACATGAAAAGGGGCTGGATACCATAAGACAGCATGCACGGGATTTCATTGCGCAGAGGGAAGCTCCGGCATTCATACCAAATGACGGAAAGCAGACTCCCATGCGGGGACATCCGGTATTTGTGGCACAGCATGCGACGGCTACATGCTGCCGGGAATGCATACGTAAGTGGCATACATTTGCCCCGGGAGTGGAGCTTGGTCCAAGACAGCAGGAGTATTTGGTGGATGTTATCATGACCTGGATAGAGAGGGAGCTAGAAGCAGCCGGGGATAAAATAATTTTATACCAGCGGTGTAATGACAAATAATTATATTTGTGGTAGAGTACAGTTTAGGTGGTCAAATAAAAGAAGAAAATCAGGACACACCAATAAGAAATGACTAAGGAAAAGGAACCCGGAAGGGTAGTCAGGAAAGGAAAGAATCATGTTAAGTATAGTTTTCGCTAAATACATAACCCGAGAGTTTAATAGTGATGTGGCAGGGAATACTTTACATACAGATGATAAGCTGCGTGAACATATGTACTCATATGGTACAGGGCGAGAGCGTACGGAACATGATCATACAAATATGCTGACCTGAATGATCTGAGCAAATACATAACAGATCAAATAGGTTTCGATAGACTGAGATCAGCCAGATCTATCAGCATTTATAGATTGGAATCATGATGTACAAAAAAACGTCCATCTATGTGAGTATTATATAAGTATTCATGTAGATGGGCGTTTTTGTGTTTTTGAACTCGTCTTTGTGAAGAAGAAATCTGCCAGAACTAAGAGATAAAAGAAAGGGAGAGACATGGCAGAGATTGTATGTGTCAGATCGTTAGGAGCGCCAGGGGATGCGCTCTGCGCGGTCCACAATTGTAGCAATGCAGATGAGATGAGAATTTTAGGAGGGAAGTATTATGTGTAATGTACCAACAATTGACATGACAGGAACAGGCAGAAATATTGTGAAGCTTAGACAGAATGCAGGTCTTTCTGTAAAGGATCTGCAGGATATATTTGGATTTGCCACTCCAAATGCGATATACAAGTGGCAGAAAGGTATGGCTATGCCAACCGTAGATAACCTGATCATTCTGGCCACCATCTTTGGTGTAACAGTGGATGATATCATTGCAGTAAACATCTGCTCGACAGTTGGAATCAGTGCGTAGCATAAAAATTTACATATTTATGTATATAAAGGCGGACAGCGTTAACTACGTTGCCCGCCTCTTTTATATTCTGTATGGGGGCAGGCACCTCCGTCCCCATAAGGGGTGAAAATTGGGGGTTGACTTAGAGTGAACTCCAAGTGATATATTCAATGTAACATATAGGTATTGTGTGAGTGCATATAGCTATAAATAGAAAGGTTTTCTTGAAATTAGGAAAGTGGTGGCAATATGACTATCAAAGAGGTAAGTGAAAAGTTTGATATCACCGCTGATACGCTCAGGTATTACGAGAGGGTCGGGCTTATCCCTCCTGTAGCGAGAAATGCCAGTGGCAACAGGGATTATCAGGAAAAGGATGTCGATTGGGTTGAACACACTGTATGTATGAGAAATGCTGGTGTTCCGATAGAGGCGCTTATTGAATATGTAAAACTGTTCCAGATGGGAGATGCTACATTTGGCGCGAGGCTGGATCTCCTTAAGGAGCAGTATGAGAAGCTTGAGGAGCAGAGAAAACAGATCGAAGCCACCATGGATAGATTACATTACAAGATATCCAAATATGAGGAGGCCGTGAAGACCGGCAAGCTTGTATGGGACGGGAAAATTACCGATGGCGAATGCACCATGTAAAAACAGGAGGATAAATAAAAATGTATATTGAAAATATTAATGGACCACAGGATGTAAAGAAACTGACAGTAGACGAGATGAGAACACTTGCAGACGAGATGAGACATGCACTTCTCATCAGAGCCAGCAAGCACGGCGGACATTTTGGACCGAACTTTGGTATGGTGGAGGCAACCATAGCACTTCACTATGTATTTGAATCACCAAAGGATAAGATTGTGTATGACGTGTCCCACCAGAGCTATCCTCATAAGATGCTCACAGGAAGAAAGGATGCATACCTCTATGAGGAGCACTATGATGATGTGACTGGTTACAGCAACCCGCATGAGAGCGAGCACGACTTCTTCACGGTTGGACATACCTCAACATCCATCAGTCTGGCTGCAGGTCTTGCAAAGGCAAGGGACCTTCAGGGCGCAGAGGGCAATGTGATAGCGGTGATAGGTGATGGCTCCCTGTCAGGAGGAGAGGCCCTTGAAGGACTTGATTACGCTAAAGAGCTGGATGGCAACCTCATCATAGTTGTAAATGACAACGATATGTCCATAGCCGAGAACCACGGAGGACTCTATACAAATCTCAGATTACTCAGAGACACTAATGGAACAGCAGAGTGCAATCTGTTCCGCGCCGTGGGACTTGATTATTATTACGTGCATGAAGGCAATGATGTGGCAGCCCTCATAGACACATTCCAGAAGGTAAAAGATTCAAAGAAGCCTGTTGTGGTCCACATCAGAACCCTCAAGGGAAAGGGTTATGCCCCAGCTGAGGAGCACAAGGAGCAGTGGCACTACAGCGGACCATTTGACATAGAGACAGGAAGATCGTTATTTGAAGGTGACGAGGAGGACTACTCAAGCGTGTCCTGTGATTACCTGCTTGACAAGATGAAGAAGGATCCAAAGGTCGTTGCCATCACAGCGGGAACACCGACAGTTATAGGATTTACAGAGGATAAGAGACGTGAGGCCGGAAAGCAGTTTGTCGACGTGGGAATCGCAGAGGAGACAGCGGTGGCACTTGCGTCGGGAATTGCAGCAGGCGGCGGAAAACCAGTGTTCGGTGTGTACAGCTCATTTGTGCAGAGAACATTTGACCAGATATCTCAGGATCTCTGTATCAACAACAATGCAGCCACTATAGTGACATTTGCAGGATCTGTATATGGAATGAATGATGTGACACATCTGGGATTTCAGGATATCCCTATGCTTTCAAATATCCCGAATCTTGTATATCTTGCTCCGACAACAAAGGAAGAGTATATTGCTATGCTTGACTGGAGCATAGAGCAGAATGAGCATCCTGTGGCCATCAAGCTCCCAGGCGGTGCAATGGTAAGTGGAAGCCCTGTGACGAAGAACTTTGGAGATCTGAATAAATATGAGGTGACACAGAAGGGAAGTAAGGTTGCCCTACTCGGCCTTGGAACCTTCTACAGTCTGGCAAATGCTGCAGCAGACGAGATGAAGAGCGAGCTTGGTATAGATGCCACTGTCATCAATCCTTACTATATCACAGGTCTCGATGAGGAACTTCTTGAAAGCCTCAAGGCAGACCACTCAGTTGTCGTCACCATCGAGGATGGTATACTGGACGGCGGATTCGGTGAGAAGATTGCAAGATTCTATGGCGATTCAGATATGAAGGTGCTGAATTATGGTCTTAAGAAGGAATTCCTTGACAGGTACGATGTCGAAGAGGTTCTTAAGGATAATCGTCTTGATGCAGAGATGATCGCGGAGGACGTTAAGGGACTTTTGTAAAGTGTATGATTATCTATGATATATATGTTTGTGTGAATAATTTATTAGTAGAAATATAGAACAGACATAAAATGTCCCATATAATTCTGAAATTTTTTATTTCCAGAAATTATATGGGGTATTTTATTCGAGTGTCTGATCATGATATGATGCCAAGTTCTGTCAGAATGGATATAGCACCTTCGGCGGTGTCTTTGTCAAAGCCGAGGGCTTCAAGGCCTTCAGCGTTTGCTATACTATGCGCTGTTTTTTCAAAGAATGAGCGCCTTAATGCAATCTTAATACAGTACACCGGATCATTACACCGTTTTTTTATATTTCATAATATACTCTTTGTAAACAAACAAAAACAGGAGAAGTATATATGTCTGAAATTACACATAGAAAAAAGCGACTGTCATCCTTTAAGCTGATCGTTTTGGGCTTTGCCGGGGTTATTCTGATCGGAGCACTGATATTGATGCTGCCGTTTTCATCGACTGCCGGAGTTGTTACGCCGTTTCACGAGGCGCTGTTCACATCGACCTCGGCCGTTTGCGTTACGGGGCTGGTCGTGCAGGATACGGGCAGTTATTGGTCCGCTTTCGGGCAGACGGTAATACTGCTGATGATCCAGATAGGCGGGCTCGGTGTTGTGACAGTTGCGGCATTTTTCGCCATGCTGTCCGGCAGAAAAATATCGCTGATGCAGCGCAGTACCATGCAGGACGCCATCTCTGCCCCGAAGGTCGGCGGGATCGTCCGCCTGACCCGCTTTATTGTACGGGGAACTTTTTTGATCGAGCTTATCGGAATGATCGTCATGCTGCCGACATTTTGCGGAAACTTCGGTATCAAGGGAATTTGGATGGCGGCATTTCATTCGATTTCCGCCTTTTGCAATGCCGGCTTTGACATACTCGGCACCGCAGAAAACAAATACCCGTCTCTTACGGGATACATCGGAGAGCCTACAATAAACATTGCAATTATGCTTTTAATTATTGTGGGCGGTATTGGATTTTTGACCTGGGACGATATTTGCACAAACAAGTGGCATTTCAAAAAATACCGGATGCAGAGCAAGGTCATATTGGTAACAACGGCAATCCTCATTATCGCTCCCGCAGTATTCTTTTTCTTCTGCGATTTTACGGGACTGCCGCTCGCCGAAAGGATTCTTGCGTCGCTTTTTCAGTCCGTCACACCGAGAACCGCCGGTTTCAATACCGCCGATCTTCCCACTATGACCGGTTCCTCCAAGGCAATTATGATTCTGCTGATGCTTGTCGGCGGATCACCCGGCTCCACGGCAGGCGGTATGAAAACGACCACGCTTGCCGTTCTGATTCTGAGTGCATTCTCCGTTTGTCGCCAAAAGGACGATGCCGAAGTCTGCGGCAGGCGCATTGACGGTTCGGCAGTGAAAAACGCCGCAGCCGTTGCCGTAATGTATTTCATGCTGTTTTTTGTCGGCGGCATTGTTATCAGCACGGCAGAAGGTCTGCCGCTTAGCACCTGCCTTTACGAAACGGCGTCCGCTGTCGGAACGGTCGGGCTTACCCTTGGAATCACACCGCAGCTCGGTGTTCTTTCTCAGCTTATTTTGATCGTCTTGATGTATCTCGGCAGAGTCGGCGGACTTACCCTGATTTACGCGGCGGTCTCCAATAAAAATCAGAGCGGAGCAAAGCTGCCGCTCGAAAAAATCACAGTCGGATAAAGGAGTTACTATATTATGAAAAACATATTGTTGATAGGTCTCGGCAGATTCGGTAGGCATATCGCTTTGCAGCTGAATAAGCTCGGGCATGAGGTGATGGCGGTAGACAGCAACGAAGAAAGGGTCAATAAGATTCTGCCGATCGTTACTAACGCACAGATAGGTGACAGCACAAACACGGAATTTTTAAAGTCGCTCGGAATCGGAAACTTTGATGTGTGCATAGTCACCATAGGAGGAAATTTTCAAAATTCGCTGGAAACCACTTCTTTGCTGAAAGAGCTCGGTGCAAAATTAGTTGTGTCCCGCGCCGAGCGTGATGTTCAGGAGAAATTTCTTCTGCGTAACGGAGCGGACGAAGTAATTTACCCTGAAAAGCAAGTAGCAAATTGGGCTGCTATTCGCTATACCGCCGATCACGTACGGGATTACATCGAGGTCGATGAGGCTCATGCCATTTTTGAGGTAGAGGTTCCGGAGGGTTGGATCGGAAAAACCGTCGGAGTGCTGGATATCCGCAGAAAATACAGCATCAATATTATGGCAACCAAGGAGAACGGAAAGATAAATATGGCAGTTTCGCCTGACACCGTTCTTACGGACAATATCACTCTTTTGGTTCTCGGCGCTTACAAAGAACTGCAGAAGTGTTTTCGCATTTAACAGAGGTGAATGAGGATGGCTGAGCTATTACTGATCGTCAGCCTGCTTGGCATATTTGCTTTCGGATTTTATCTTATGAGCAGGCTGGATCGATTTCTTGAAGAAAACAGAAAAGCACTGTTAAAGGAAAACGAATCCCGTGAGCCTTCCGAAATTCTGCTGCCGCAGGGACTGTCCGAAAGTGAAATATTATGTGAGATCCGCCGTTTTCGTGAAACGCACGGAAATGTCGATATTATTCTTTCCGATGGGCAGAAGAATGATTTTTAGGTTGCGGTAGTTTTTTTTACAGTTTTACTGTATAATAATAAAATAAAATAAAAATGGCGGTGAAACCGATGAAAGTACAAACCGAACAGTCAAAATTCGATACAGACGAGCATATCCTTGTCTGCCTATCCTCTTCGCCGTCCAATGCAAGGATCATACACACCGCCGCAAAGATGGCTAAGGCCCTTCATGCAAGATTTACCGCCATCTATGTGCAGACGGATACGGTCATAAATGATGAGGATCAGTCCCGACTTTCGCAGAACATACAGCTCGCGCAAAGGCTCGGCGCCGAGATCGTTAAGACGCACGGCGAGGATGTACCGCTGCAGATCTCGGAATATGTCAGGCTTTCCGATGTCACAAAAATCGTGATCGGGCAAAGCAGTGCCAGACGCAGAGGGCTGTTCGGAAGACCGACTCTCACCGAAAAGCTTATCTCCTCCGCCCCCGACGTTGACATTCATATTATTCCCGACGCACTGAACTATACAAAGCCGCACAGACGCCGTCTGTTCTTAGGTGCAGAGATACCGTCGCTGCGGGATATTGCCGTGACCGTCCTGGCGCTTGCCGTATGTACGGCGATCGGGTTTCTGTTCGACCATCTCGGCTTTCCCGATACCAATATCGTTACGGTATACATCCTAGGTGTGCTGATGATCTCCGTTTTGACCAAAGGATACCTTTGCAGTATGGCAGGCTCACTTCTAAGTGTTGTATTGTTCGGATTTTTCCTTACCGAACCCAGGTTGTCCTTTCAGACCTATGCCGTAGGCTATCCCGTTACCTTTGCAGTCATGCTGGCGTCTTCCGTTCTCACCGGCACGCTTGCCTCGAAGCTGAAAGATCATGCAAGGCTTTCGGCTCGCTCCGCGTTCCGTGTGCAGGTGCTGTTCGACACTGACCGTCTGTTGCAAAAAGCAAAAAGCAACGATGATGTTTTAAGCGTGACCTGTATGCAGCTCTCTCGGCTGCTTGACCGAAGCATTGTTGCCTATACGAAAGGCGAAAACGGAATGTTGTCCGGGCGGCTGTATGCCGAAAAAAAGGATACACACGCTGAAAAGCTGCTAAGCGATGCAGAGCGGCAGACCGCAGAATGGGTGCTTCAAAACGATTGCCGTGCAGGAGCAGCGACAGCACAGTTTGGAAAATCCGAATGTCTTTATCTTGCGATCCGTGCAGGCGGCAGAGTATACGGTGTAATCGGGATACCGATGAAACCCGAAAGGCCCGATTCATTTGAGAGCAGCATCGTACTGTCGGTTGTGAACGAATGTGCGCTGGCAATGGATAATGCTCACAACGCCGCCGAAAAGGAACGGGCGGCAGATCTTGCAAAAAGCGAGCAGCTGCGCGCCGACCTTTTGCGGTCGATCTCACACGATCTGCGCACGCCGCTTTGCTCCGTTTCGGGTAATGCGGACACGCTTTTGCATAACGGAAACTGCCTGGACGAAGCAACCAAGCAGCAGATCTATAAAGATATTTATGACGATTCCGAATGGCTGATCGGCGTGGTGGAAAATCTGCTGTATGTTACACGGCTGAATGACGGACGCCTGAAGCTGGAGCTTACCGACCAGCTTGTAGACGAAGTGGTCAACGAAGCCGTTTCGCATTTGAAGAAAAAATCCGTCGGACACAAGGTGACGGTAAGGTGCGACGATTTGATCCTTGCGCGTATGGACGCACAGCTTATCGTGCAGGTCATTGTCAACCTTATTGATAATGCTTTGAAATATACCGAACAAGGCTCCGAGATCTGCGTAAGTGCCGAAAAACAGGGCGGGGATGCCGTGATCCGAGTCACCGATAACGGAAACGGAATTGCAGACGATATGAAACCGCATATTTTTGAGATGTTTTACACCGGGAAAAATACCGTCGCAGACAGCCGCAGAAGCTTCGGGATCGGGCTTACCCTGTGTAAATCTATCATAGAGCTGCACGGCGGAACGCTGACGCTTACGGATAACGTACCGCACGGCTGCATATTTACCTTTACTTTACCGCTCAGCGAGGTGACTCTGAATGAATAAACCCCTTGTTCTCGTTGTGGAGGACGACCGTCCCGTCCGCAATCTGATCGTAACAACATTAAAGGCGCACGATTACCGCTACCTGACCGCGGAGAACGGACACAGCGCTATTATAGAAGCGACCTCCCATAACCCGGATATCGTTCTGCTGGATCTGGGGCTGCCGGATATCGACGGCACACAGGTGATCGAAAGCATCCGCTCATGGTCAAATATGCCCATTATTGTGATCAGTGCGCGCAGCGAGGATAAAGACAAAATCACGGCGCTGGATGCCGGGGCGGACGACTATCTGACAAAGCCCTTTTCCATAGAGGAGCTTTTGGCACGCCTTCGGGTCACGCAAAGACGGCTGCTGCTGCTTCAGGCAAGCGGCGATGCCAACTCACCCGTTTTCCAAAACGGCAAGCTTAAAATTGATTATGCCGCCGGCTGCGCTTATCTAAATGGGGAGGAATTGCACCTGACCCCGATTGAATACAAGCTTTTGTGTCTGCTCTCTCATAATGTCGGAAAGGTGCTGACGCACACCTATATCACGCAGCAGATTTGGGGCAGCAGCTGGGAAAACGATATTGCTTCTCTGCGGGTGTTTATGGCGACCCTGCGCAAAAAGCTGGAGCCGCAAAAGGACGGTCCGCAATACATTCAGACGCATATCGGCGTCGGTTACCGTATGCTGCGGGTAGACTGAGAAAAGCGGGGAAACAAGGATTTGAACCGATATGCAATAGAAAATCTTTTCGGAATTGAAGGGCTGAATATCGCTTGGTACGCTCGGCGTTGTTCTTCCGTCTTTCGTTATTATACTTTTAATTGCGGCGGTACTCAAAAATCTGATGAAATATGCCGGCGTCAACGCTTTTCTCTCCGGCGTTCGCCCCTGCGTTATCGCAATGATTCTCGCTACGGCAATCGGTATGTTGCTTTGGGGAGCATAAAACACAGCCTGTGCCAATTTGCCGTCCGAAACCGGGCGGCTTTGCTGTTTTTACGGAAATACACTGCTCACTATTCCAGACTGACGGACGCCGCCGTTGTAGAATAAATCACTTTTCAGTAACTGTTACGCCCGTAACCTTAATCAAAGATCAAAATTTTTTCTAATCATTTTCCTGTTAGCTATAAAAAAGCACAACGCCACAGAGTTTTAAATCTCTGTGGCGTTGTGCTGCTCTCAATCGGTCACTTTTTGAAAGCGTCCTTATGTGAGCCTGCCTTTTGTGTGGCTTTGAGCGGGGGTGCCGCAAGGATGGATTTGGAGTCAAAATAGTGTTACCCTATAGTAAAGATGATACAAAATGATAAATGTAAGTGTGGCTCACGGTCACATATAAATGGGAGGCGCGTAAAATGTGGATATTATTTGCAGTGGGTTCTTCGTCATTTGCGGGGATCACGGCGATACTTGCAAAATGCGGTATAAGAAAGACGGATTCTGATGTGGCGACGGCTATAAGGACAGTTGTGGTTCTGCTGTTTGCTTGGCTGATGGTTCTTGTCACAGGAGCCTGGACTGCAGACACACATATCAGCGGTAAGACACTTCTCTTTCTGATCCTCTCCGGCCTTGCAACCGGAGCATCCTGGCTGTGTTATTTCAGGGCGCTGCAGAAAGGGGATATCAACAAGGTCGTTCCCATAGACAAATCAAGCACCGTGCTCACGATTCTGCTTGCCCTCATATTCCTACATGAGGGGATCACCTGGGTTAAGGGTATCTCAATAGTTATGATAGGTGTGGGCACCATGCTTATGATCACCAAAAAGAAAACTGCAGATGATCAGGAGCTGTCAGGGAAAGATGTCGAACATATGTCAACAGACGGTGGCAGTGTGGCACAGAAACAGCGGGAAATGGGACTTTTGCATGGCAGCTGGCTGCTGTACGCGGTGCTCTCAGCTGTCTTTGCCAGTTTGACAGCGATACTCGGCAAGGTAGGGATATCGGATATCAACTCAAATCTGGGCACGGCGATCAGGACAACGGTGGTTCTTGTCATGGCTTGGCTTATGGTGTTTGTGTCAGGAAAACAGCATGAGATAAAGGGCATAGAGAAGAATGAGCTGCTGTTTATTGCGCTCTCTGGAATAGCCACGGGAGCATCCTGGCTGTGTTATTACAGGGCACTTCAGGACGGACCGGCAAGCGTGGTAGTACCGATAGACAAGCTGAGCATGCTCATCACCATTGCATTTTCAGGAATCGTGTTCCACGAAAAGCTGACCAAGAAAGCGGCTGTTGGCGTGGTATGCATCACTGCTGGAACTCTCTTAATTGCCATGAATTTCTGAATATTTTACGGTCTATTTAGAAAGTATTTATAGTTTCTTCCTGCGGATTTTATATCTATCGTTTACACTATATACAACGAAAAAGATATAGAGGATACATTTGTACATGAGAAGCTTATCAAGCTGTGCTTGATGGCAGAACAGGCAGGAGGCGTTAAATATGAGAACAGCAGACCACATGAATCTGAGCAGATATATTATGGATCACATGGATGCCGGCGCATCTAAGCTGCAGAAGGCGGCGTTCATATTTGGCAGCATAGAGCCGGATATCAATATGCTGACTTATTTCAGGGGCAGCATCCGTGGCGAGGAGAAACTTAGAGGACACAATTACGAAAATGTCATGAAGTATATGGAAAAACTCACAAAGAAACTTGAGAAAGGCGGAATGGGAACTGTCAGACAGAGCTTTCTTCTCGGAAAGCTTGTTCACTATGTGGCGGATTCATTCACATATCCGCACAACAGTATATTTCCTGGGAATCTTAGAGAACACTGCCAGTACGAGACAGAGCTGCATGACTATGTGAATCAGATGATATCATCAGATAATGTAAATTTAGATAGTATTGATGATGGAATAGATATAGTTGAATATCTTGAGGAAATTCATTACAGATATGTCAGTGAGGCTCTGGGATGCGAGAATGATTACAGACATATCACACATGCAATATCGGTGGTTACAGAGCGGTTCTGGCAGACAGAGAGTGTGTCAGTGCCATCCATGCGTGATGTTGCAATTGCATGTAAGGAACATATACCAGTTACGGCAAATGTAAGTATGGCAGCAGCTGGACAGACTGGAATGGAGTCCACAGGGGTGGCGTAGAAATAGCAGCCGTAAAAAATCTGATATGTCTAAATTGAGTGCGCGATAAAGATTTAGTTAAGAAACTTTGCAAAAACAACAAAATAGCTTGTGAAAAACAATTTAAAATTACCTCTTGCATTATTTTCTGAAGTCTGCTATTATAAATCACGACAAAGGCGTCAAATGAATCGAAAAGATTCGTTTGGCGCCTTTTTTGTTTCGACAATGGGGACGGAGGGGACAGGTACCTCCGTCCCCATGGGAGAATGAGATATCGCGTTCCCCAGATGAGTATAATTAAGGAGGAAGAAACTATGAATACGGGAGATACTGGTTTTATTATGATCTGTGCGGCTCTGGTGTTCTTCATGACACCCGGACTTGCATTCTTCTACGGAGGCCTCGTCAGGAGGAAAAATGTTGTAAATACCATCATGGCATGTACGGCCATCATGGGACTTTCAGTTGTCATGTGGGTGCTGTTCGGTTACTCACTCTCATTTGGCACTAATCACGGAGGTGTTATAGGAGATCTCAAGTGGTTTGCACTTAACGGGATAAAGATGGATGAGGCTGGTCCTTATGCGGACAATATACCTCATCTTGTATACGTTGCATTTCAGATGATGTTCGCCATGATCACACCGGCGCTTATCACCGGTTCACTGGTCGGACGTGTGAAGTTCAAGGCGTTGTTCTTCTTCATCATGCTCTGGTCGATCATCGTTTATTATCCGATGGCTCACATGGTATGGGGTCAGGGCGGTTTTCTCGGAGAGATCGGTTCAGTTGATTTCGCGGGAGGAAATGTAGTACATATAAGCTCAGGTGTGAGCGCCCTTGTATTCTCTATCATCCTTGGAAGAAGAAAGGGATATGAGAACACAGCATACAGAGTTCACAACATTCCATTTGTCGCACTCGGTGCATTCATTCTTTGGTTTGGATGGTTCGGTTTCAATGCCGGAAGTGCCCTCGGCGCAAATGGTCTTGCAGCACATGCATTCATGACAACGGCAATTGCCAGTGCCAGCGCAATGCTCTCATGGATGATAATAGATGTGATAAAGGATGGAAAACCTACCCTGGTCGGTGCATCGACAGGTCTTGTTGTCGGTCTTGTGGCTATAACACCTGGTGCAGGATTCGTACCGATCTGGTCATCATTCATCATCGGTGCGCTTGTCAGCCCAATCTGCTGCTTTACAATATCATTCCTTAAGGGTAAGCTGAAGATAGACGATGCACTTGATGCATTTGGATGTCATGGTATCGGTGGTATCTGGGGAGGTATCGCAACAGGTTTATTTGCAAAGAGCTCCATCAACAGTGTAGCTCGTTGGGATGGTCTGGTATTCGGAGATGTACATTTGTTCCTGATGCAGCTTGTTGGCATTGTGGTTACGATCGTAGTTGCCGTAGTCGGAACACTTATCTGTCTTGGAATTGTGAGACTTTTCACACCGCTCCGTGTAACAGACAGAGAAGAAAAGGTAGGTCTGGATATCTCAGAGCACGGCGAGAGTGCATATCCAACATTCAATGGACTTGATTCGTAGGACAGCAATGATATAGGAAGGAGAGATCTATTATGATGATAAAGGTTGAGGCTATCGTGCGCGAGGAGGTCTTTGAGGACGTCAAGGAAGCGTTGAATGCCATAGATGTAAATGGAATCACAGTGTCTCAGGTTATGGGATGCGGAGCACAGAGAGGATATAAGAAGCTTGTCCGTGGTACGGAGGTAGATGTGGTGATGCAGCCGAAGATCAAGTTTGAGATAGTTGTGTCATCTGAGGAATGGGAGAAGAAGACCATCGAGGCTATCCAGAAGGCGGCATATACAGGCGAGGTTGGAGACGGCAAGATATTCAGCTACGAGATCCGCACTGCAACTAAGATCCGTACAAAGGAGAGCGGCTATGATGCTCTGAATTAAAAGTTTATAATTTCTTTACCAAATACTAGCCGGGAATCCTTTGACAATCAAAGGGTTCCCGTGTTATTATGTCGGAAATATCAGGGAGTAGTTCGCATCGGTTATAAGATGTTGTGCGATCTCGTCATCACGTTTTCTGGCTGGGACATACCTGTGCAGGGAACCGGGACGCACGCTTTCGGAGTATATATAGTAGTGTATATAGAACTTGAAAGGAACGAGACTTTTATTGTGTGTTTATCATGCAATGAAGGTCTCGTTCCTTTGTTGTATGTAAGAAAAAGATATAGCTGAATACACAACAGACTTTTCTTTGCGTGATAAGCATATAAGATCAGATGGCATTATGTTTGATGCATAGATAATATTGCTGATCTGGGAAATAGAAAAATGGACCCCGGGCATGTGCCTGGTATCCGAAAATAAGAAGAAAAGGAGTCTGGTGTGTATGACAGAGAAAAATTTTTGGAATTGTTCCGGTGATGAATTACTAAAAGAATTCAAGACAGACAGCCGCGGACTGTCGACGGAGCGGGCAGAGGAGATCCGCAATGAGAAGGGAGAAAATGTTCTCCAGGAAGGCAAGAGAAAGAGCACATTACAGGTGTTCCTCAGTCAGTTTTGTGACCTGCTGGTGATCATATTGATCATAGCAGCAGTCATTTCTATGTTTTCTGACAATATCGAGAGTACCATAGTAATCTTGGCGGTACTCGTCATGAACGCTGTGCTGGGAACAGTGCAGCATGTGAAAGCTGAGCGTTCGCTTGACAGTCTGAAACAGCTTTCATCCCCAAATGCAAAGGTTATGAGAGATGGTGTGAAGCAGGAGCTTCCGTCCCGCGAGATAGTTCCGGGTGATATCGTACTGCTTGAGGCGGGCGATATGATAGTTGCCGATGGAAGGATACTCAGGAACTTCTCACTCCAGGTAAATGAGAGCTCACTTACCGGAGAATCTACAAATGTGGAAAAGAATGATGCAATAATAGAAGGTTCCGTGCCACTTGCAGACAGGACAAATATGGTGTATTCAGGAAGTCTTGTTACATATGGACGAGCAGAGGTGCTTGTGACTGGAACAGGAATGGATACGGAGCTAGGTAAGATAGCAGGACTGATGAACGCTGCAAAGGAGAGAAAGACTCCGCTTCAGGAGAGCCTTGACAAGTTCAGTGCAAGACTTGCGGCATTTATCATGATTGTGTGCGCGCTGGTATTTGTCCTCTGCATCTACAGGAAGATGGCGGTGCTTGATTCTATGATGTTCGCAGTTGCCCTTGCGGTTGCAGCTATACCTGAGGCTCTAGGTTCGATAGTTACCATCGTGCAGGCATTTGGCACCCAGAAGATGGCGAAGGAGAATGCGATCATCAAGAACCTCAAGGCGGTTGAAAGCCTTGGATGCGTGTCAGTCATCTGCTCAGACAAGACCGGAACACTTACACAGAACAAGATGACCGTGCAGGAGATATATCTGGATGGAAAACTTTACAAGCCGGAGGAGCTTGATTCCCATAACCAGCTCCACAGGTATCTGCTATATGATGCGGTTCTCACCAATGATTCCAGCATAGTGGATGGTAAAGGAATAGGAGATCCGACGGAATATGCATTGCTTGAGATGTTCCGTCAGGTCCACATGATGCCAGGCATGGAGACGGAGGGTACAGGTATCTCTGTTCCTGCGGAGACTGTAAAATGGAGTCTGAAGGAGGATGTACTCAGGGACTGCATGGACAGAATGGAGGAGGTTCCGTTCGACTCGGACAGAAAGCTTATGAGTACAAAGTATCTGCTTCATGGGGTTCCGACCATACTCACCAAGGGTGCTGTGGATGTGCTGCTTGACAGATGCGTGAGCGTGAGATACAGCGATGGCGTAAAGCCTATGACAGATGAAGAAAAAGCGAAGATCAAGGCTCAGAACAAGGCATTCTCAGAAAATGGCCTCCGTGTACTGTCATTTGCATATAAGGAAAGTGATGAGGTACTGGGAGTTGATACTGAGTATGGATTTACATTCCTTGGACTTGTGTCCATGGTGGATCCGCCACGCCCGGAGTCTATGGCAGCGGTTGCCGATGCAAGGCGTGCGGGTATAAAGCCGGTCATGATAACTGGAGACCACAAGATCACAGCGGTTGCCATAGCGAAGCAGATCGGAATATACGAGGATGGGGACATGGCACTCACGGGAGAGGAGCTTGACGCTCTGTCTGATGAGGAGCTTGCGCGTGACATAACAAAGATATCTGTATATGCCAGGGTGTCACCGGAGAATAAGATAAGGATAGTTGATGCATGGCAGAAGAACGGCAATATAGTAGCCATGACAGGTGATGGTGTCAATGATGCCCCTGCACTCAAGAAAGCAGACATAGGTGTTGCCATGGGAATAACCGGCACGGAGGTGTCCAAGGACGCGGCGGCCATGATCCTCTCAGATGACAACTTTGCAACCATCATCAAGGCTGTGTCAAATGGACGAAATGTATACAGGAACATAAAGAATGCGATACTGTTCCTGCTGTCAGGAAACACAGCTGGAATACTGGCGGTGCTCTACACCTCGATAGCGGCCCTGCCTGTTCCGTTTGCACCTGTACATCTGTTGTTCATCAACCTGCTCACAGATTCTCTTCCTGCGCTCGCGATAGGAATGGAGCCGGCTGACCCATCGCTGCTCTCAGAAAAACCGAGGGATCCTAAGAAGGGAATCCTGACATCTGACTTTATGGCAAAGATGCTCTCGGAAGGCCTTCTCATCGCTGTAGCGACCATGACAGCATTCCATCTTGGACTGCCGGTGAGCTCGGCAAAAGCCACTACCATGGCATTTGCAACACTGACACTCGCCAGACTGTTCCATGGTTTTAACTGCAGAAGTGAGGAGTCGATGTTTAAGCTTGGATTTAGATCAAATAAATACAGCGTATATGCATTTTTAGCCGGAGTGGCATTTCTGGCTGCGGTCCTGTTCATACCGGGACTTCACAGTCTGTTCAGCGTGGTAAGTCTTGGAGCGGCTGATGTGCTGAAGATAGCGGGACTTGCATTTGCACCGACTGCGATAATACAGATCATTAAGGCCATACAGGACAAGAGGAGATAGATTGTATGTGGAGAATATCGTGAACACCGTGATCATGAAAAATTCATAGGATGAGATTCCTGCAAAAATAATAGTCAATAGAAATATTTACGAAATATTTTTAGATTGAATTAAAAAAATTGTTATATTTATCAAAATTTAGAAAATGCAGAATATTCTATTGAATAAAATCTGAGTGAGAATATAATAATCAAAGGGTTAAAGGGTGGTTTGAATATACAGAGTAACTATATCTGTGTATCGAACCTCCTTTTTTATGAAAAAGGCCCGGTATGTGGAGGTTGTATACAGGCATGTATACCAAGGTTGTGGATCGTTGCTCCATATGTGAATGATAAATATATAGAAGGAAGACAAAAAAGATGAAATATTTGAAGCAGTTTCTTATAATCCTTGCCATCTCATTTATCGGAGAGATACTTAAGTATATAGTTCCACTACCGATTCCGGCGAGTATATATGGTATGGTGATCATGTTCATCTGCCTGCAGACGAAGATTCTCAAGCTGGATGATGTGAAGAGTGTGGGCAAGTTTCTCATAGAGATCATGCCGGTTATGTTCATACCAGCCGGTGTGGGCCTTATGTCGTCGTGGGGAACGCTTAAGCCTGTGCTTGTGCCAGTCAGCGTCATAACGGTGGTCGTTATCATAACGGTCATGCTTGCTTCAGGCTGGGTATCACAGCTTATAATAAGGAGAGACAGGAAGAAGGAGACTGAAAATGAGTGATCTGTTTGAATCGTCCATATTTGCAGGGGTGACTATAAGCCTTCTGGCATATATGTTTGGAAGTGTACTTAAAAAGAAACTTAAGATAGCTATACTTAACCCACTGCTGGTGTCCATCATAGTGACTATAGTGGTGCTGGTTGTGGCTGATGTGGATTACGATGTGTACAATGAAGGCGCAAAGTATCTGAGCTGGTTCCTCACACCGGCTACAGTGTGTCTTGCGATCCCACTCTATGAGCAGTGGGAGCTTTTAAAGCACAATTATAAGGCTGTGCTCGGCGGTATAGTTGCCGGAGTAATAACGAGTCTGACTACAGTCCTTGTGTTGTGCAAGGTCATGGGGCTTTCCCATAAAGATTATGTGACACTTCTTCCGAAGTCCATAACCACAGCTATCGGAATGGGTGTTTCGGAAGAGCTTGGCGGATATGTGACCATCACGGTTGCAGTCATAGTTGTGACTGGAGTGATCGGCAATATAATCGGAGAGATCGTGTTCAAGATATTCCGTATCAAAGAACCTATATCAAAGGGACTTGCCCTGGGATCATCAGCCCATGCCATCGGAACTGCCAAGGCTATGGAGATCGGCGAGGTTGAAGGAGCCATGAGTAGTCTGTCGATTGCAGTTACAGGAATACTCACGGTCATACTCGCGTCAGTGTATGCACATTTTATGTAATAGATATAATTGGAGAGAGTTATACTTTTCGCATCTCTCTGAGCTTATATGCAGCCATGAGCTGGAATCTGACCTCCGCATCGGAGAGATCATATTCCAGCTCTTCTTTTATTATCCGGAGCCTGTAATTTATTGTATTCCTGTGGCAGAACATTTTCTCAGAGATGTGCTGAACACTGCCGCTGCACTTAAGATATTCGTACAGAGTGTCCGTCAGAGCTGAGTGATGGGTTTTGTCGTACTCTATGACCCCACCGAGCTGCTCTGCGATAAATGAGTGTATGAGCTGGGCATCATTAACTTCCAGAAGAATACGCAGGAATCCAAGACTGTTGTAATCACAGTATATGTTGTCTGCAGCAAATTCCCTTGCGGAAATTGCACGGCGGTAACTCAAGGAGAGTTCTGTAAGGGACAAAACCGTGCTTCCGGAACCCATATGTATGCTGCGGTCCGGGAATCTTGCCACCAGAGCCTCTGCGATGTCATTGCATTTGTCTGCGATGGATCCGGAGGAAGGGCACCTCAGGATGACTATCGGACTGCCATCATATACAAATGCATGAAAGACAAGATCTGTATTGTTGCAGACCTTCTGCAGAACATACATGAACTCGTCCGTTGCTTCTGCATCGATGGACAGAACGTTGTAGCAGCCATTGTTGAATCCGGAGCCTCTTAGTGTGTCAGCCTGCTCGTCGGTCAGGGAATTCCCCATGAGGATATTCTGGAATGCTGCGGTCATGTTGCCATCATCCCTGGAGTCTTCAAATATCCTGTTGTAGTAGTCGTGGGTTATATCAAATATCCTTGTATCCCATGGCATGGTAAAAAGAGGAAATGAATAGCGGTGGCACAGTCTGACGATTTCATCGGTCATGTCCTCCTCAAATATATATCTGCCGGTATTCAGAATAAGTCCGCAGGTTCCCCTCCGTTCAAGAATGTGGATGTGGATATATCCTCTGATATGTATACCCAGCTTACGATGTTCTCTATTCCCTTTCCACCGGATATCAGGTTAAGGTTGTATTTTCGCTTGGGTCAGCGATACGGTACTTCCGCTTGTACTTATTCCTACAACCTGTGGAACAGGTTCAGAGGGAAATGGATTTGCAGTTCTCACCAATCCGGAAAATGGCGACAAGAAGTCGCTCAGATGCAATGCCATCGTGGCAAAGGTATCCATCGTGGATCCGGACTGCATGAAGACTATGCCAAAGCACGTGTTAGCAGCGGTTGGATTCGATGCACTGTGCCACTGCATGGAGGCATACACATCAAAGATCTCGCAGCCATTTACAGATGCGCTTGCACTGTATGCGATTGATCTTATCGCCCACAATCTTGTGGATGTATATAAGGGTAGAGGAACCCAGGAGAGCTGGGAGAAGATAACACTGGCCAGCACCATAGGTGGTATGGTCATCAACACAGCCGGAGTTACACTGGCTCACGGAATGGAGCATCCGGCCAGCGGACTTAAGGATATAGTTCACGGCAAGGGACTTGCAGCTCTGACACCTGTTATCATCGAGGCATCCTACAAGGGAGATCACTTCAAGTTTGCGAAAATCGCCAGAATATTTGGTGGTATCACGGCGGATGATCTGGCACCGAAGATCCGAACTCTTCTGAAGAATCTTGATCTGGATGTCAAGCTTTCAGACCTCGGAATCGAGGAGAAGGATATTCCTTGGATGGCTGAGAACTGCATGAAGGTATCAGCAGCCAGCATAGCAAATAACCCTGTGGTATTTACACAGGAGGAGATCGCTGAGATATACAAGAAGGCGATGTAGAATTAAAGTTTCATATTAAAAAAGAGATCTGCTATTCAGCTTTAATCAGATGAAAGACAGATCTCTTTTTTATGCAGAATAGGTTAGTGTAAATGATAATATTTTGTATACATTTGCCAAAATAAGTTGTATAATTTGTATATGGTTAAACGTTACGTTATCTATTAAGAGAGGAGAGACAGATATGAGAAAAACATCTACAAGAATGCTGGCACTTGCGTTGTCAGCAGTTATGGCAATTGGCAGTTTCACCGGATTTGGCGGTGAGGTAAAGGCGTATGCGGCAGAGGATGCCCAGGCGGTGGTTGCTGCAGATGTGGCAACACCGGGGGACGCATCACCGACAGATCCTCAGATAGACGCCAGCAATTTTAGCGTCAGTCTGAGTACATCGTCGTATGTGTATGATGGCGCAGCAAAAAAGCCGACAGTGAAGATCATCGGAACTGTCAAAGGCAAGCGTGTTACTTTGAAGAACGGAACAGATTATGCATGTACGTATGCGAACAACACTTATCCGGGAACGGCAACAGTGAAGATTACGTACAAGGACAAGTACAAGGGAACAAATAAGGCGAACTTCAAGATCTCAAAAGCCAAGATCAGCAAGATAGTGTCGACACAGACTGCTAACAGTATCACTCTCAAGTGGAGCGAGGTTAAGGGCACAAAGAAGTATGAAGTGTATATGTATAAGAATGGTAAGTGGAATGTAGTATGTAACAGTACCACGAGAAAGGCAACAGTTGGAAAGTTAAGTGCAAATACAAAATATAAATTTTATGTTAAGGCATATGGCACAAATGCAGGTAAGACAGTTTTAACTGCGCAGTCTTCAGCATATTTTGAATATACGAGACCTGCTAAAGTTACAGGTATATCTTTAGGAGATACGCAAAAAAATAACAAAAATATAATTGTATCAAATTATGAAAGCGCGGTTAGGCTGAACTGGAAGTATGATGAGGGAGTTACTGGATATAAAATATATGTCTATAATGCAACAACACGTAAGTGGACAAAATTCAAAAATGCAAGACAGTATATCCCATCAAATTCAAAGAAGAGCAAGGGTAGAATATTTTATTATTTAAGCGGATTGACACCAGCGACTGTCTATACATTTAAAATTGTGGCTTATACTGAGAATTTTGACTATCAGACATCAAAAACAAAAATATATGTTGGGGAAGCATCTGATATTATAAAAACGGCTACAATACCTAAGGTTAAATACGGCTTTGATGAGTGCTATGAGCTTAAGCAAAAAGGCACAAGCTATGACGTTTATTCAAGATACTATAATATAGAATTTGGTAAGGTTCCTAAGAACTCAGGTTATTATATAAGATTATATAGAAATAGAAAATATAGTAGTGGAAAGTCCAAATTATACAAAACAATAAAGGTTACAAAAAATAAATATAAGCTGCAATTGCCTAATGACAGTCAGAATTATTATTACTATTTTGATGTGGCTTCATTTAGTAAATGTAATGGTAAGACTTTTGTTGGAGTAACCATGAGGACAAAAATACAGACAAAGATTGGTAAGCTTGCAGGAAAGGTTGACACGTACACCTATAGTATATTAAGAAATAAAAAAGGAAAGATCGTAGGGAGTTCAATACAAGGTGAAGTTAGAAAAGGGAAAAAAGCAAAGTACATTTCCAAGCAGTACAATGCAAATATGAAGTATCTAGGCAAGTCGGTTACCATAAATGATAAATATAATACATGTTATTTTTATAACTCAAAGGATAAGCTGATCAACTATAAGAGATATATACTGGCCAGTGATGGGAAGATAATCGGTACTGTTTTATATAGTCCGAGAGGAAAAGTTATTCGTAAGGATTTATGGCCAGCTTACTAAACATAATCGTATTATGACATAGTATATTTTTATAAAATTATAGGAACTGGAATCTGTCCCTGATATGTGAAAAGGGGGGAGGTTCCAGTTTTTTATATGCTTGTAAATTTTAGAAAATGTGCTATTTTATAGAGAAGATTATTATATATGCGTCTTGATCAAATGGATAAACAACATCAGTTGTATATTTGTAACTGGAAGAGGATGCATTTATTAAAAAACAGACAGGGAAAAGGATGAAAGACATGCAGAGAAAGAACCGTGAACTCAGACAGACGTCGGAGACATTCCTTTTAAGTGCTATACTTGCGCTTTCCGGCGGATTTCAGGATGCGTATACATACAATGCCAGAGATGAAGTATTCTCAAATGCCCAGACCGGAAATGTGGTTCTTATGAGCCAGCATCTTATGATGGGAGATCTGAGGATTGCACTGAGATACCTTTTTCCAATAATAGCATTTGCGCTTGGAGTTCTGGTGGCGGAGCGGATAAGCCACAGATACAAGAATGCATCCCGTATCCATTGGAGGCAGATAGTTGTTCTGGTGGAGATCGTGATATTGTTTGCGGTTGGGTTCATACCGGAGAGATTCAATCTGCTTGCCACTATGCTTGTGTCATTTGCCTGCTCCATGCAGGTTCAGACCTTCAGAAAGGTAAATGGCTACGGATATGCCAGCACGATGTGCATAGGAAATCTCCGAAGCGGAACGGAAAGTTTATCGGTATATCTCAGAGATAAAGAGCCGGGGGCGCTCAGAAAGGCTATGCACTACTATGGAATAATTATCATATTCGCAATCGGTGCCGGGGCAGGTGGCGTGTGTACACTCCACCTTGGACTCAGGTCGATATGGATATCAAGTGTACTGCTTATTGTGGCGCATCTTATGATGTATAAGGAGAAGAGGTAACACGACGCTTTTATATAAAGAGTAGATTGGCGTTCAAAAGACCACAAAATTATCTATAAAAATCCAAAAATCGGCAGAAAGATACATTTTTCAAATGTCTTGTATCTTTCTGCCGATTTTATGTAAAAGATGAAAATTTTATGCGCTTAATATTTGAGAACCCACTAGCTTGCTACATTCTTCCCTCATACACAGCTTCGTTTGTGAGCTCGATTCCAAGCTTCTTGAATGTGTTCATATCAACCGCTGACAGTATGGCAGATGTGTGAAGCTGGCATCCTGAAAGCTTTGGCAGCTGCTGCAGTGCAAGCTTTGCATTCGGATCTGATACTGCACACATTGAAAGGGCTATGAGAACCTCGTCGGTATGGAGTCTTGGATTCCTGCTTCCAAGGTACTGGGTCTTGAGCTTCTGTATAGGCTCGATAAATGTCCTTGAGATCAGGTGTGTCTTCTTGTCTATGCCGCCAAGGATCTTGATGGCATTCAGGAGGACAGCTGATGAAGGTCCGAGAAGGTCCGAGGTAGAACCTGTAACTATGGTTCCGTCTGGCAGTTCAAGCGCTGCAGCGGCAGAACCGGTCTCCTCGGCAAGTTTGTTGGCTACAGGGACAACAGCGCGGTCATCCACAGTTATTTTTGCCTGCTTCATGATGAGTTCCTGCTTGTAGACCTCATCCTTTGTTGCCTCGTCTCTGACAAATCTGTTCAGTGACTGATAATATCTTCTGATGATCTCCTGCTTTGAAGCCTCTTGACATGCCTCGTCGTCAACGATGCAGTTTCCCGCCATGTTGACGCCCATATCTGTAGGGGACTTGTATGGGCAGTGTCCGTAGATTCCCTCGAACATAGCCGCAAGAACAGGATAGATCTCTATATCACGGTTGTAGTTGACGGTAGTCTCGCCGTATGCCTCCAGATGGAACGGATCGATCATGTTCACGTCGTTGAGGTCGGCTGTTGCTGCCTCGTAAGCAAGGTTGACAGGGTGCTTGAGAGGTATATTCCAGATTGGGAATGTCTCAAATTTCGCATAGCCCGCCTTCACACCACGTTTGTTTTCGTGGTAGAGCTGGGAGAGACATGTAGCCATCTTGCCACTTCCAGGTCCCGGTGCTGTAACGATGACGAGAGGTCTTGTGGTCTCAACATAATCGTTCTTTCCGTAGCCTTCGTCACTGACTATCTTCTCTATGTTGTTTGGGTATCCATCGATTGAATAGTGGTGGTAAACCTTGATTCCTATTGCTTCAAGCTTCTTCTGGAATACATCTGCGGAAGACTGGCCGGCGTATCTTGTGATGACTACGCTGCTGACGTATAATCCCTTTTCTTTGTATACGCCGATCAGTCTGATAACATCCTGATCGTAAGTGATGCCGAGGTCGTGTCTGATCTTGTTGCGCTCTATGTCGGCAGCATTGATGGAAATGATCATCTCAGCCTGATCTGCAAGCTGGAGAAGCATCTGCAGCTTACTGTCCGGTGCGAATCCCGGAAGGACCCTGGATGCGTGGTAGTCATCGAACAGCTTTCCACCAAATTCCAGATACAGCTTGTCCCCGAACTGTCCGATTCTCTCTCTGATATGCTCAGACTGCATGGACAGATATTTGTCATTGTCAAAGCCAATTTTTCTCATTTTGTTAATCTCCTTAAACTATAATTGAGCGGGCACATGAATTGCCTGCGTATCTCTTTATGAAAAATTGTTCTGCCCCAAAAACTAAGTGATAGAATGAACTTGCTCTGGCTGGGACGGAAACATTTTAACAAAATAATGAAATAAGAAATAATACTTAAAATTATAAAGCATTCTATAAGAGAATACCACACAGATGGGAGAAAAAACAGAGGAAAGTTAGGCAAAATTGCAAATGTAATAATGTAGTAAAAATTTTCTGTATTGTTATGTTTTGTATTGAAAATAATGGGCAGATTGGGTAGAGTAAGGATGTAAGGGTAACACTTACAAAAGGTAGAACGTAGAAGGACCGTTGCCTGAAAGAACGCGACGTTTTTAGAAAAACAAGCCAGCCTTGATCAATCGTATTGAACGTATTGGAATTGAAGAAGAACAGATAAAATTGCAGTGATAGGAGGTACAAATATGAGTGCAGATTACATCACAATGACCATACCAAAGCGGAAGAGGATAGCTCTTATCGCCCATGATGCGAAGAAGGAAGAGCTCATCAAGTGGTGCGAGGACAATAGGGACATATTGAGCCAGCATGAGCTGTGCGGAACGGGAACAACGGCCCGCATGATAACAGATAGAACCAATCTTCAGGTGAAGGGTTACAACAGCGGTCCGCTTGGAGGAGACCAGCAGATTGGTGCGAAGATTGTCGAGGGAAGGATAGATTTTGTAGTTTTCTTCTCTGATCCCCTCACGGCAGCTCCACACGATCCGGATGTGAAGGCTCTGCTCCGTATCGCTCAGGTATATGACATACCGATGGCGAACAACAAAGCCACAGCGGACTTTATGATTCAGTCGAAGCTGATGGATGAGACGTATGATCATCAGGTTATAAATTTCCAGAAGAATATCGACAACAGGGCGAATGCGCTGGGAAAATAATTGTATAGTGATAATGAAGTCTAAGGATCCACAGGATATCTGGCAAATGTCAGCCGACCTGTGGATTTTTTCTATTTTAGGCAGAGATAGTGGAGGGGCCTGGTTCCATTGGTGGTCTTATCTGTTAAAATGCACAAAATGTATTGTATATTTTTACATTAATTCATTGTAAGCAATATGTCCAGAGCAAAAGTTATAAAGATGGCAGGCAGCAAGGGCGTTGCGAAGAATATCACAGGTCTCACAAAGGGCAAGAGATACTATGTGAGCGTTAGAAGCTACAAGACTGTAGGTAAGAAAACTTACTATTCCGCATGGAGTACTCCAAAGAGTGTTGCGGTCAGCAAATAGTGAAACAGTTAAATATCATAGTTTAGCGGAATATCTCTCCGGATCATAGAATAAAAACTGTGATCCGGGGAATTTTTATGCGATAAAGAATACTTTTCAAGACCGTATCCGCAAGAGGTATTTGTGGTTGCTATACCGGATGATTTGCATTACACCCGGTTTGTATATATAATGGGTGGAGGAACAGGGAGGTAAGTATATTGAGAGCAGCCAAATGGTTAATGCGGGCGATAATAGCGCTTGCTGTATGTGCGATCCTTGGAATAACTGTCACATCGGCGGTTCTGGGCTACAAGGCGGGCAGAGAGATAAAAGAAGAGAAGAAGGCTGGTGCCAAGAGTTCATATGAGGAAAAGACTGTGAACATCAAAGATCTGTTTGACAATGTTAGTATACAGGCAGCGAAGGATATGGCTGTGGATCTTCAGTCCTCAGCGGATGGCAAGTGCCATGTGCATTATTATGATTCAGATGAGGTGATCCATTCGATCTATGTGGAGGATAATACGCTTGTGATTACATGTGAGGATGACAGAACCTTTGGCTCAGATATTGGATTTGGTGAGGATCCCTATGTAACTATTGAGATCCCTGCAAGACAGTACGATAAAATAGAACTGGTGTCAGAGTCAGGACAGATATCAGCGAGTCAGTCGATAAGGTGCAATACGCTTGATGTCACGGAAAAGAGCGGCAGCATGTATCTTGTAAATATCACTGCGGACACTGTTCAGCTTGCGAGCGAATCGGGCGATGTGAGCTTGGCTACGATCAATGTGAGAAATCTGTATTATGAAGGGAAGAGCGGTAATTTGTCGGTTGTCAACGTTGTGGCAGACAACATCAGGTTCAGCGTTGGTGATGGAAAGTTTGAAGGCTACAATCTGCTTGCAAACAGCACATCGGCCTACAAATCAAAGAAAGGTGACATACTTGTGGAGGGCTGTGACAGCCCGACATTTGTGTTTGATTCAGTCAAGGGTGATATACATGCAACGTTTTTATCACCAAAGCAGATAACTATAGACAGTCGGAGTGGAGATATAGACATTCCGGAAATTGTGGAGAAATATAATGGATGCTGTGTGGTTACAACTGATTCCGGAGATGTTACGATAAAATATGTAGAGGGATAGAAATGCAATTGGAATTTGTAAATGCAAATAAATACAGGAAACAGGTCAGACAGCTGTTTGTGACGGCGTTTCCGAGGGAGGAGAGACCTCCTATGTGGATGCTGACTAGAAGGTGCCATCAGGGTAAGGCAGAATTTTCTGCGGTGCTGGATGGTGACAGATTTGTCGGACTGACCTATGTGATAGGAAATGACAGCGTGAAGACACTGATGTTTCTTGCGATAGCCGAGGATGCCAGGGATGGCGGATATGGCTCAGAGATATTAAGGTGTGTGCATGAAAAGTATGGAGATACGAAGATATTTCTAAATATAGAGCCGCTGGATAAAGATGCTCCAAACTATGAACAGAGATGCCGAAGAAAGGCATTTTACAATAGAAATGGTCTGGATCTGCTTGATTATCAGGTCAGAGAGGCGGGGGTGACATATGAGATGCTCACCTATGGAGAGTATGTGACAAAACAGGAATATGAGGAGGTCATGATAGTAATGTATGGATCTCTTCTATATAAAATAATAAAACGTATATAGAGACTTAGAATAGAAAAGAGGCAGAGATCATGAAGGTAAAGATCATACAGAAAAAGGATGAGTATTCAATGGAGTATAATGTAGGGGATATTCTTGAGGTGGACAGCACATGGTATGGCGGTGTGACTGTGCTCGGGAAGACCGGAGTCCCAGTGTCCATAGACAAGGACGAGTATGTCAATGTGACGGGCGACGGAGAGGCTGTAGTATCGGATGCTGAGAGTATGACGGTGACATCAGGTGAGACTGAATTCCAGGGTGGTCTCAGACCGAAGGGACAGGGCGTAGCTACGGAACAGTTTGGACATCTGGCGGAGATAGACCAGGAGGTGCGTGGTGCCGTGAGAGATCTTCTTGAGGTTGCTAATCTTGAACCAGGGGATGCACTTGTCATAGGATGTTCCTCCAGCGAGGTTGCAAATATGAGAATAGGCTCATTTTCCAGTGAGGATATAGGCAAATGCATAGCCAGTGCAATATTAGATGAACTTTCGGGAACAGGAATATATATGGCAGCCCAGTGCTGTGAGCATTTGAATAGAGCTATTATAGTGGAGAAGGCGTACGCAAAGGAGAACAGGATACCTATAGTTAACGTTGTTCCGCAGCTTAAGGCTGGAGGTTCATTTGCCACTGCGGCTTATGCGGAGATGAAGGAGCCTGTTGCAATAGAATATATTCAGGCACAGGCGGGAATAGATATAGGAGATACTTTGATAGGAATGCACCTTGCACCGGTTGCTGTGCCGGTGAGATCAGAGCACAGCATGGTCGGCGGAGCCCATGTGGTCATGGCGAGAACCAGAGCCAAATATATAGGCGGGATCAGAGCCGGCTACAGAGAGGGAATATAAAATAGAAAGTATAGATAGGAAAAAAGATAAGAAAAAGATAAGAAATAGATAGAAAATTTATGGATTATTATTTGCTAGGAGGAACAGGATGTACGACAATATAATATTCGATTTATATGGAACTCTCATAGATATACACACTGACGAGGAAGATATAGCAGTGTGGAAGCATATGTGTGAATTCTATGCGGAGCACGGCGTGAAATACAATCCTGCGGGACTCAGGTCAAAGTATAAGAGACAAGTGAGACGCGCTGAACAGGCGATGGCAAAGAAGAAATTCAAATTCCCGGAGATACAGATACTGGATGTGTTCGAACAGCTCACGCGAAAGAAAGATCAGGATGCAGATGACTGCGCTGAACTCACGGTGAAGGCTGCACAGGAGTTCAGGAAGACATCCACTGAATATATAAAGTTGTATGATGGTGTGAAAGAGATGCTTGGCAGACTGAAGAATTCTGGAAAGAAACTTTATGTGCTTTCAAATGCACAGAGGGTATACACACTGCCGGAGATACAGAAACTTGGAATAGAGGAATATTTCACAGACATATCATTGTCATCGGATTTTGGTGCCATGAAACCGGATGCGGTATTTTATCAGCAGATGTTGGACAGAAATCACATCAATCCAAACCGTTCTATAATGGTTGGTAATGATGCGGTGTGTGATATCATGGCGGCAAGGCAGGCGAGACTTCATACATGTTATATCCACTCAAAACTGTCACCTGTGGATGATGACCAGAGATATATAAAGTCGGACATAATGCTGGATGAGCCGGATATGGCAAAGCTGTGTGAGTACCTGCTCGGAGAAGAATAAGTCCGTTAAAAAACAGCGGCAGCCCATACATACTGTAAACATGTATATGGGCTGCCGCTGCTTGGCGTTATATATTGAGTTGCACCGGTATCACTTGACATTTAGCTGAACAGTTCACCGTGCTTTTCGTAATCGGTTATCCTTGATATGGTATTGTCGTCATTTACAAATACGACCTTAGGTGTATGCTCATTTGCCTCATCGGGAGTCATGGAAGCGTAACACATAAGGATTATGTGATCTCCTACCTGAACCTGACGGGCTGCTGCTCCGTTCAGACACATGACACCAGATCCTGGTTCACCAGCGATGGTGTATGTCTCGAAACGGTTGCCGTTCTCTATATCCACTATCTGTACAAGCTCGTACTCAAGGATTCCGGCCGCCTTCAGAAGTTCTGAATCGACAGTTATGCTTCCTACGTAGTTAAGTTCGGCCTGGGTTACGACAGCTCTGTGAATTTTGCTCTTTAACATTGTGATATTCATAAGCTTTTGCCTTTCTACTGCCACCGATGGATTGGCAGTCTGGTCAGTCTACAACGAAACAAGCATTAGCACCACGAAACAAATCGAAGCTGCCCATGCTTGTCGCAATTATAATATCATAAATTGGCGAGATTGCAACAGGAAATGAAATCATTTCTTGATTAAATGTGGTACATGTGCAAAAATAATTGCATGAGATGGATAGGCGTTTGACGGGAAAGGTGAGTAATGGGAAGTCAGAATTATTTGAACATGGCATTTGAAAAACTGGGGCATATAATGCTTGATGATATGAGAATGAAAGCTTCAGATATATATAAGTTGGCGGTGAAACGGCAGAAGAAGCAGGATTATAATCCCCCTGTTTACAATGAAAACAAGATAAATATTCGTTCGGTGTTTGAAAAGGGAGGCATGTGTTTCTATGTAACACCAAAGAATGCTTCAGTGAAAGAGTACTTCATGTTCCTTCACGGAGGTGGTTTCGTATCTCAGATGAGTCGAAATGAGTGGAGGTTTGTGCTGGATACCGTGGAGAGTACAGGATATGGAGCGGTCGTGCCGGTATATCCAATTGCCCCAGATCATTCGGCGGCGGAGGCTGTTGATATGCTGGCGGGAGCCTATGAGAAACTCTGTGAGAAGGAAGATGCGAACAGGATAGTCCTGATTGGAGATTCGTCGGGGGCATGCCTTGCACTGTCGGTCGCGATACAGCTTTGGAAGACGGGAATCAGAAGACCAGACAAACTGATATTGTGCTCTCCAGTTCTCGACACTGAGTTTGAAGACCGTGAGCTGGAACAGGAGATGGGAGACAGGCGGAAGTTCGTGTACGGCTACTATTACACTCCGGAGATCAGAAGCTTTCTCAGACAGTACTGGGTAAAGGACTCGGAGGGAAAAGTGGATGTTACCAGTCCTGTGTACTCAGATCTGACAGACATATGCGATGAGATAGATATATTCACGAGCGATGGTGACATGCTCAACTGTTATGCGAGGAGACTGTACGACAAGATAAAGAGAACAAGCACAAAGGTCAACTTTTACCAGTATTATTCTGTGGTGCATGATTATTTTGACCACCCATATATTCCTGAATGCAAAACCGTAATAAAAAAGATAGTGGCGAGTATCAAGGGAGATTCGGATTTTGTGCCGGCAGATATAGAGAATGATATATGGTGTCGCGCCATGATGGCGGAGAGATACCCGAAACTCTATGAGGATTCAGAATCTATCAGACTGGCGGACAAGATAGGAATAGAACATAAGAACAGAAATTCCCAGTATACATTCTATGACAGAACAGTTATCATGGAGAGGCTGGTGGCAATGGATGACAGGGTAGGAAACTTCATCAACAGATATGCCGATGGCATAATCGTAAATGTTGGAGCCGAGCTTGACACGATGTTTGGCAGGGTGGATAACGGTCGTATAAAGTGGTACAACGTGGATTTGCCTGAGAGGATAGATCTGCGCAGAAAATACATGGACACCCGAGACAGAGAGGTGAACATAGGTGAGAATATACTTGATTATAGATGGCTTGAGCAGATAACAAAGCCACGTGACACGGCGATACTATTTGTTTTATACGATATGACAAAGTATTTTGACCGTGAGAGACTGAAGGGATTTCTTAATGCTGTGTGGCGAAAGTTTCCGGGCGCGGAGGTTGTGTTCGACGCGAAGAATTCTGTGGCTAAGCGGATGTGGAATATAAATGTGTTCATGGGAAGAAATAAGGGTAGTATGCTTAGATTCAGCATAGATAACTGTACAAGTCTTATGTATGATTGGAATGTAAAATATAAGATACTCTGTGACGAGACAATATTCAGGGGTGGTGACCTGGAGAGAATGCTTTCACCTAAGGAGTGCGCGAAGTTCAGACATTCGATCAAGAAGAAATATGACAAGATCATACACCTGCGTCTTGGAACAGAACATTTCCTTGTCTGATATTTATGTTTGTATTCACACCATATGTCAGGAAAATTAAGACGACATATCGGGAGTGGGCTGGTAAAATAGAAAACGCGGTAAGCTGATCAGAAGAAGCGGATGGCGGAAACAGATAACAAAAAATATATAACAAACAGATGGCAAATAACAGCAACAGGCAGAAGGATTATACAGCTAGACACAACAGAAGAAAGAGATGATATAGTTATGGATACGATTCAGGTGAAAAAGTTTACCAGAAACTGGTGCATACTTGTTGGCACGATATGTCTGATAATAGGACTTATAATAGGTACAGTGATAGGTCGGGTGTGGGGGTTTACAAGTTCGAAGGCTTCACCGGGGCTCAGCTATGAAGCTGGGTACACGATAGAGGACACCGAGATAACCAGCAGCATATATGACAATTACTGGAATTATATACCGACAGCGTATATCAATGTCGGTGATCTAGGACCGGATGCGCTGCTCTATAAGATAAGTGACAAGGTTGCCAGAAACAATCTAGATACAGAACGGTTCTACACTGGAGATGACGGGTATATGCACTACAGTGATGATAATATAGACGAAACCCTTGTGGGTGTGGATCTGTCAACGTTTCAGGGAGATATAGACTGGGAAACATTGTCGGCGAACAAGGATATAGACTTTGTTATGCTCCGGGTTGGATATCGAGGTTACACAGAGGGTGGACTCATGCTTGATTCAAGCTTTGAGGACAACAAGGCAGCTGTCATAAAACATAAGGTCCCGACCGGATTGTATTTCTTTACACAGGCAATAACATATGATGAGGGTGTGGAGGAAGCAAAGTTTGTTCTGAAGCAGATCGGCAAGATGAAGGTCACATATCCTATAGTTATTGACTCAGAGCTTATAGGCGATAACGAGGCGAGGGGCGACAATGCCTCTGTTGATGAGAGAACAGACGGTGTGGTAGGCTTTTGTGAGACGATCAAGGCGGCAGGATACACGCCTATGATATATGCCAGCAGAAATATGTTTGCCCAGTGCCTTGACATGGACAGACTTGGCGACTACGAGCTGTGGCTTGCCCACTATGCAAATGTCCCAAACTTTCCATATAAATATACGGGATGGCAGTACACAGAATCCGGAAGTGTTGACGGCGTGTACGGTGATGTTGATCTGAATCTCTGGTTTAAGAATTAATTATATAGGAGTTCTTGAAAATGTGAAACTGACATAATATATAGAAAAAACAGGTTATATATTATGGCTGCAAAGATAATGATAGATGCCGGACATGGCGGTTATGACAACGGGGCATCCTACGAGGGACGCCTTGAGAAGAATGACAACCTCAACCTTGCACTTGCACTCGGAGATGAACTGGAAAGGCGAGGCTATGACGTGGAATATACCAGAACCACGGATGTGTACGATTCGCCCGCGAGAAAGGCGCAGATAGGAAATGAAAGAGGGGCGGATTATTTCATATCCCTTCACAGGAATTCTTCTCCCGAGCCGAATGGCTACAACGGCGTGCAGACTCTGGTGTATGACAAAAGCGGAATCAAATACGAACTAGCACAGAACATCAACAATGAACTTGAAAAACTTGGTTTTAGAAACATAAATGTAGAAGAGCGCCCAGGGCTGGCGGTCCTTAGAAGAACGCAGATGCCAGCGGTGCTTGTAGAAACTGGATTTATAAACAATGACTACGATAATTACCTATATGATTACAATTTTGAGGCTATCGCATCGGCTATAGCGGATGCGGTTGGGGAAACGATATAGGAGAAAATAAGAAAATAATTTAAAATATAGTTGACACTGTAATCGTAGTGTGTTATATTAGGCAACGATGAACTGCCGAAGACAGTAGGTGCCGCAAGGCGTAAGATATCACATCACCTACCGAGGAAAGATATCGTTAATTGATTTAACAATATACTCTCAAGTCTTATGGCTTTGAGAGTTTTTTTATATCTTGAATGTGCAGTCATTAGTAAAATAAGGAGGCGCATTATGGCAAAGGTAGAGTTAAAGAAGCCAATAGTAGAAGAGATCAAGGCAAATCTTGAAGGCGCTGCTACTGCAGTAGTTGTAGACTATCGTGGTCTTACAGTTGAGCAGGATACACAGCTCCGTAAGAATTTAAGAGAAGCTGGTGTTGTATACAAGGTATACAAGAACACAATGGTCAATTTTGCTATCGAGGGAACAGAGTTCGAAGGCCTTAAGGGTTGTTTAGAGGGACCAACTGGTCTTGCAATCTGCAAGGAAGATGCTACAGCAGCTGCAAGAGTACTTGCAGATTTCGCAAAGGATGCCCCAGCTCTTGAGCTTAAGGGTGGTGTTGTAGAAGGAACATTCTACGATGCAGAGGGAATCCAGGTTATTGCAAAGATTCCTTCAAGAGAGGTTCTTATTTCCAAGTTCCTTGGAAGTATCCAGTCACCTATCGCAAACTTCGCTCGAGTTATCAAGCAGATCGCAGAGCAGAAGGAAGCATAAGAAGTATGACCTTGAGCGTATATTCAAACGCGGATGTGTGCTTAAAGGAATGTCTGGTGAGAGTTTCGCTGAAGAAGCTTATCGGACAATTGAATGTCTATATCATGGACAAGGGGTATCCGCATGAGACGAGAATGGTGTGTGGATACATTACAAAATAACAAATTATATTATATGGAGGAAAACATAATGACAACTCAGGAAATTATTGAAGTAATCAAAGGTTTATCAGTATTAGAGTTAAATGACTTAGTTAAGGCTTGCGAAGAGGAGTTCGGCGTATCAGCAGCAGCAGGCGTTGTAGTTGCAGCAGCAGGTGCTGACGGTGCAGCAGCAGCTGAGGAGAAGGATTCATTCAACGTAGAGCTTACAGAGGTTGGTCCTAACAAGGTTAAGGTTATCAAGGTTGTTCGTGAGCTTACAGGTTTAGGCCTTAAGGAAGCTAAGGACGCAGTTGATGGCGCTCCAAAGGTAATCAAGGAGGACGCTACTAAGGAAGAGGCTGAGGAAGCTAAGACAAAGCTTGAGGCTGAGGGAGCTAAGGTTACATTAAAGTAATTTGATTACTTGATCGTAATATTAGTAAATAAGATATTATTCGGTCTGGCGGTACATCCGAGTGCCGTCAGACCGGTTTTTTCTATAAATAAATTTGATGCCGTTGGCTTGATGTTGTCCGAGAGCCGTTCGGTATAGATATATGATACGATTCAATATGTATTATGATAAGTGATCAGCTGATAATGATACATATTTTCTTTTATTCAAAAAAATCCAAAAACTAGTTGACAAATATTGCATTTGCTGATAGTATAGTATACTGTCACTATTATGGGTTCGTGTGCGAACATCCCATGATAGCCTGATAAATGGCTTTGAAACACTTATATAACTTAAGGTTGTCCTAAAAAGCATAAAAATAAATTCCAAGGGGTGAATGTGTCGATGGAAAAGAACAGAATTAGTCCTGTCAAGTCTGGAAAAGGCTACAGAATGAGCTATGCGAAGCAGAAGGACGTCCTGGATATGCCTAACTTCATTGAGGTTCAGAAGAATTCATACAATTGGTTCTTAACTGACGGTCTGAGGGAAGCATTTAGGGATATTTCTCCAATCACTGATTACTCTGGTCAGTATAGTCTTGAATTTGTAGATTTTCAGTTCTGCAAGAATGACTTGAAGTACAGTATCGAGGAATGCAAGGAGAGAGATGCAACATATGCAGCTCCACTCAGAGTTAAGGTTAGACTCAGGGTGAAGGATGCTCCGGATATGCCGGAATATGAGATCTTCATGGGTGATCTTCCGCTTATGACAGAGACAGGAACATTCGTTATCAATGGTGCAGAGCGAGTTATAGTCAGCCAGTTGGTTCGTTCACCTGGTATCTACTATGATATAACTCATGATAAGGTTGGTAAGAAGCTGTATGCATGTACAGTTATTCCGAACAGAGGTGCATGGCTGGAGTACGAGACTGATTCCAACGATGTATTCTATGTCCGTGTTGATAGAACTAGAAAAGTACCAGTAACTGTTCTTATCCGTGCACTTGGTCTTGGAACAGATCAGGAGATCATAGATTTGTTTGGCGAGGAGCCAAAGATCATGGAGAGCCTTAACAAGGATCCTGCAAAGTCATACTCAGAGGGTGTAGTTGAACTTTACAAGAAGATCAGACCAGACGAGCCTTCGGTAGTGGAGAATGCAGAGAGCCTTATCAATGCCATGTTCTTTGATGCTAGAAGATACGATCTCGCCAAGGTTGGACGTTATAAGTTCAACAAGAAGCTTGCCCTTAAGGCCCGCATTGCAGGACATGTGCTGGCTGAGGATGCTATCGATCCTAGCACAGGAGAGGTTATAGCTGAGGCAGGTACAGTAGTATCAGAGGAGCTTGCTGACACAATTCAGGATGCTGCAGTTCCATATGTAATGATCCAGACTGAGGAGAGAAACGTGAAGGTTCTTTCCAATATGATGGTTAATATAGCAAATTATGTTGACTTTGACCCTGCTGAGCTGGGCATAGTTGAGCGTGTATACTATCCGGTTCTTGAGGGACTCCTTGAGGAATATGGTGATGACACAGAGAAGCTGAAGGCTGCAGTTGAGCGCGATATGTCAGACCTTGTGCCAAAGCACATCACAAAGGAAGATATATTTGCATCTATCAACTACAATATTCATCTTGAGTATGGCATTGGATTTGATGATGATATCGATCATCTGGGCAACAGACGTATCAGAGCGGTTGGAGAACTTCTTCAGAACCAGTACAGAATCGGTCTTTCAAGACTTGAGAGAGTCGTAAGAGAGAGAATGACAACACAGGATGCTGAGTCTATAACACCTCAGTCCCTTATAAATATCAAGCCTGTAACAGCTGCAGTTAAGGAGTTTTTCGGAAGTTCACAGCTGTCACAGTTTATGGATCAGAATAACCCTCTGTCGGAGCTGACTCACAAGAGAAGACTTTCAGCCCTTGGCCCTGGTGGACTTTCACGAGATAGAGCCGGATTCGAGGTTCGAGATGTACACTATACACATTACGGTAGAATGTGTCCTATCGAGACCCCTGAGGGACCTAACATCGGACTTATCAACTCGCTGGCTACATATGCGCGTATCAACGAGTATGGTTTTGTTGAGGCTCCATACAGAAGACTTGACAAGACAGATCCTAAGAATCCTGTAGTAACTGACGAGGTAGTATATCTCACGGCTGATGAGGAAGACAGATACAGAGTAGTACAGGCTAATGAGCCTATAGATGCCGACGGACATTTTGTAAGAAACAACGTATCAGGTAGATTTAGAGCTGATACGACCGAGTTCCCTAAGTCCAAGGTAGACCTTATGGATGTATCACCTAAGATGGTATTCTCAGTTGCTACATCTATGATTCCTTTCTTACAGAACGATGATGCTAACCGTGCCCTTATGGGATCTAACATGCAGCGTCAGGCGGTTCCTCTTATGATGACAGAGTCAGCTGTGGTTGGAACAGGAATGGAGGCAAAGGCAGCTGTTGATTCAGGTGTCTGCGTAGTTGCCAAGAGAGATGGTGTTGTTGAGTATTCAAACAGCACGGAAATCTGTATAAGAGCAGATGAGGATGGCAAAAAGGATGTATACCATGTTATTAAGTTTGCACGAAGCAATCAGGGTAACTGTATGAACCAGAGACCTATCGTGTTCAAGGGCGACCATGTCAAGGCTGGAGATGTTATTGCTGATGGTCCTTCAACATCAGGTGGAGAGATCGCACTTGGTAAGAACCCTCTTATCGGATTTATGACATGGGAAGGTTACAACTACGAGGATGCGGTTCTTCTCAGCGAGAGACTTGTAAGAGATGATGTATATACATCTATCCATATCGAGAAGTACGAGTGTGAGGCTCGTGATACAAAGCTTGGTAAGGAAGAGATCACAAGAGATCTTGCAGGACTTTCAAATGACGTTCTCAAGGATCTTGATGAGAATGGTATCATCAGAATCGGTGCTGAGGTTCGTGCCGGTGATATTCTTGTCGGTAAGGTAACTCCGAAGGGAGAGACAGAGCTCACAGCAGAGGAGAGACTTCTTCGTGCTATCTTTGGTGAGAAGGCAAGAGAGGTAAGAGATACATCACTGAAGGTTCCACACGGAGCGTTCGGTATAGTTATAGATGCAAAGGTATTTACACGTGCTGACGGAGATGATCTTCCGGCAGGTGTAGACAAGAAGGTTCGAGTTTATATAGCACAGAAGAGAAAGATACAGGTCGGAGATAAGATGGCTGGTCGTCATGGTAACAAGGGTGTAGTTTCACGAGTGCTCCCTGTTGAGGATATGCCATTCCTTCCAAATGGTCGTCCTCTTGATATTGTGCTTAATCCACTGGGTGTTCCTTCACGAATGAATATCGGACAGGTTCTTGAGATACATCTTGGGCTTGCTTCACAGGTCCTTGGCTTCAAGGTATCGACTCCGGTATTCAACGGTGCAACCGAGTTTGACATCATGGATACACTGGAGATGGCAAATGACTATGCAAATGGTACTTGGGAAGACTTTGAGGCCAAGTACAAGGATACAGTAAAACCGGAAGTTATGGACTTCCTTTACAAGAATAGAGATCACAGAGCAGAGTGGAAGGGTGTACCTATCAACAGAACAGGTAAGGTTCAGCTCCGCGATGGTAGAACAGGAGAGAACTTTGATGCACCTGTAACTATTGGTTACATGCATTATCTCAAACTGCACCATTTGGTTGACGATAAGATCCACGCTCGTTCAACTGGTCCGTACTCACTCGTAACACAGCAGCCACTGGGTGGTAAAGCTCAGTTCGGTGGACAGAGATTTGGAGAGATGGAGGTTTGGGCTCTTGAGGCTTATGGTGCTTCATATACACTGCAGGAGATTCTGACAGTTAAGTCTGATGATGTTATCGGACGTGTGAAGACATATGAGGCTATCATCAAGGGCGAGAACATACCTGCACCAGGAGTTCCTGAGTCGTTCAAGGTTCTTCTCAAGGAGTTCCAGGCACTCGGACTTGATGTAAGAGTTGTCAGAGAGGAAGATGATGAGGATGGTAATAAGAAGATGGTAGAAGTAGATCTCAGCGAGACTATGGAAGCATACGATTACAATCCAAGTATCAAGAGGCTTCTCAGCGACAGATCGTCAGACAGAGATGATTCAGAGGAGACGGAGGCACCCGAGATATTCAGAGGCGATGATGCTGCTGAACTTGAGGCCAACGGATTCTCAGAGGTTGACGAAGCGGATATGAATGATGACGTCGATTCAGATTTTGTGGATGATGAAGAATAAGAAAGGAGCTTTGTAAGATGCCAGAATACAATGTAGACAATACAGAACAGGAAAAGTCATTGAACTTTGACGCAATAAAAATCGGACTTGCATCTCCTGAAAAGATAAGAGAGTGGTCTCACGGCGAGGTAAAACGCCCAGAGACTATTAACTACAGAACACTTAAGCCGGAGAAGGATGGCCTGTTCTGCGAGAAGATATTTGGACCGCAGAAGGATTGGGAGTGTAACTGTGGAAAGTACAAGAAGATCAGATTTAAGGGCGTTGTGTGTGACAAGTGTGGCGTAGAGGTAACAAAGTCTAGCGTTCGTAGAGAGCGTATGGGACATATCGAGCTTGCTGCTCCAGTTTCACATATCTGGTATTTCAAGGGAATACCTAGCCGTATGGGACTGATACTGGATATCTCTCCAAGAATCCTTGAGAAGGTTCTCTACTTCTCATCATATATAGTTACAGATCCAAAGGATACTCCACTTGCATACAAGCAGATCCTCAATGAGCAGGAGTATAGAGATGCAGAGAAAGAGTATGGATTTGGTTCATTCGTAGCAGAGATGGGTGCTGAGGCTATACAGAAGCTTCTTATGGCTATTGATCTAGATAAAGAGAGCGAGGAGCTTAAGAAGGAGCTTGAGACTTGTAGCGGACAGAAGAGAACAAGGATCATAAAGAGACTTGAGGTTATGGAGGCATTTAGAACTTCAGAGAATAGACCAGAGTGGATGATTATGAACGTTATCCCTGTTATCCCACCGGATATCAGACCTATGGTACAGCTCGAGGGTGGAAGATTTGCCACATCAGATCTCAATGACCTTTACAGAAGAATAATAAACAGAAACAACCGTCTTAGAAGACTCCTTGATCTTGGGGCTCCAGAGATAATTGTCAGAAATGAGAAGAGAATGCTGCAGGAAGCAGTTGATGCTCTCATAGATAACGGTCGTCGTGGCCGTGCGGTAACAGGTCCTGGAAACAGAGCACTCAAGTCACTTTCGGAGATGCTCAAGGGTAAGCAGGGTCGTTTCCGTCAGAACCTTCTCGGTAAGCGTGTTGACTATTCAGGACGTTCAGTTATCGTAGTAGGACCAGAGCTTAAGATATATCAGTGTGGTCTCCCTAAGGAGATGGCAATAGAACTGTTCAAGCCATTCGTTATGAAAGAACTTACAGCTACAGGTAAGGCAAATAATATCAAGCAGGCCAAGAAGATGGTAGAGAAACTTGAGCCACAGGTTTGGGACATCCTCGAGGATGTCATCAAGGAGCACCCGGTTATGCTTAACCGTGCCCCTACACTCCACAGACTTGGAATTCAGGCATTTGAGCCAGTGCTTGTAGGTGGTAAGGCTATAAAGCTTCACCCGCTTGTATGTACAGCGTTCAACGCTGATTTCGATGGAGATCAGATGGCTGTTCATCTTCCACTTACAGTAGAGGCTCAGGCAGAGTGTAGATTCCTTCTGCTCTCCCCTAACAACCTTCTGAAGCCATCAGATGGTGCAACAGTTGCGGTTCCTTCACAGGATATGATACTTGGTATATATTATCTTACCCTGGATAAAGATGGTGAGATTGGTGAGGGCAAGTACTTCAAGTCCAAGAATGAAGCAATTCTTGCGTATGAGAATAAAGTTATCACTCTTCACAGCAAGATTCATGTGAGAAGGACAGTAGAATATGAAGGACAGGAGATTACAGGTGTTATAGATACCACCCTTGGTAAGATGCTCTTTAATGAGATAATCCCACAGGATCTCGGTTTTGTAGACAGAAGCACACCTGAGAATGCTCTTCGTCTTGAGATAGAGAAGACTGTAGGTAAGAAGCAGCTTAAGCCAATACTTGACAAGTGTATCAACACACATGGCGCAACAAAGACTGCAGAAGTGCTTGATGATGTAAAGGCTATAGGTTATAAGTTCTCTACAAGAGGTGCTATATCAGTTTCAATTTCTGATATGAAGGTGCCTGATGAGAAGAAAGATATTCTTGATGATGCACAGAAGCGCGTTGACGAGATAACAAAGAGATTCAGACGTGGTATGGGTACTGAGGAAGAGAGATACCAGGCAGTAGTTAAGGTCTGGGAGGCAGCTGATAAGCATCTTCAGGAGCTCCTGTTTGCCGGTCTTGATAAATACAATAACATATTTATGATGGCAGATTCAGGAGCCCGTGGTTCTAACCAGCAGATAAAGCAGCTTGCAGGTATGCGAGGACTGATGGCTGATACAACAGGTAGAACTATCGAACTTCCTATCAAGTCAAACTTCCGTGAGGGACTTGACGTTCTGGAGTACTTTATCTCAGCTCATGGAGCACGTAAGGGACTTTCAGATACAGCTCTTCGTACAGCCGATTCTGGATATCTGACAAGACGACTTGTTGATGTATCACAGGATCTTATCATCAGAGAGCCTGACTGTAGCATAGGAAGAAAAGAAATCCCAGGAATGGTCATAGAAGCCTTCAGAGAAGGAAAGGAAATGATCGAGGAATTCCAGGAGAGAATTACCGGAAGGTATCTTGCTGAGTCAGTGTATGACGCAGAAGGTAATATGCTCGTCAAGATAAACCACATGGTTACAGCAAAGAGAGCAGAACTCATTGTTAACAAGGGTGTTGATTCAAATGGTGTTCCATTTACAGTTACAGACGAAAATGGAGAGAGAAAGGTAAGACTTGACGCAAAGATCAAGATCAGAACAGTCCTCACATGTAAGTCACACCTTGGTGTATGTGCTAAGTGTTATGGTGCCAACATGGCAACAGGTCTCCCTGTTCAGGTTGGTGAGTCCGTAGGAATCATAGCAGCTCAGTCAATCGGAGAGCCTGGTACACAGCTTACAATGAGAACATTCCATACAGGTGGTGTTGCTGGTGGTGATATCACACAGGGTCTTCCTAGAGTTGAGGAGCTCTTTGAGGCAAGAAAGCCAAAGGGACTTGCAATCATTGCAGAGTTCGGTGGAAAGGTACAGCTCCGCGACAACAAGAAGAAGAGAGAGATCATTATAACAAACGACGAGACAGGTGAGTCGAAGGCATATCTCATACCTTATGGTTCAAGAATCAAGGTTCTCGATGATCAGGTTCTTGAGGCTGGAGATGAGCTCACAGAGGGTTCAGTAAATCCGCATGATATTCTTAAGATCAAGGGTGTTCGTGCAGTTCAGGATTACATGCTCCGAGAGGTTCAGAAGGTTTACAGACTTCAGGGTGTTGAGATCAATGACAAGCATATAGAGATTATTGTTAGACAGATGCTGAAGAAGATCATTATTGATGAGCCGGGTGATTCAGATTATCTGCCAGGAACTCAGGCAAATCTTCTTGAGTTTGAGGATACAAACGAAGCACTTATTGCCGAGGGTAAGGAACCTGCAACAGGAACACAGATAATGCTTGGAATAACAAAGGCATCATTAGCAACTGATTCATTTATGTCAGCCGCTTCATTCCAGGAGACAACAAAGGTTCTTACAGATGCTGCAATAAAGAGCAAGGTGGATCCACTGGTTGGCCTTAAGGAGAATGTTCTTATCGGTAAGCTTATACCTGCTGGTACAGGTATGAAGAGATACCGCTCAGTAAAGCTTGACACAGAGATGGAAGAACTTGATTTCTTTGATGATGAAGAAGATGATGATTACAGCGATATAGATGGTGTCAATACAGAGGCAAAGGTCTTTGATGAACTTGATGCAGAGGACGATATCGTTGCAGATGAATTTAACAATTCTCAGCCAGTTGGCGCAGGTGTTAGCGAGGATGAGTAATCCACACAATAGATATCTGATATAAAGGATACGAGGGGAGTCCGGTATATTGATACATGTGCAGACATATAGATTGCCTGTATGTGTTAAAGTATACCGGGCTCTTTTTTATGAAATAATGGATACTATAAAATAATAGATATAGAAAGAAATGGGTGAATTGTATGGCTGCTATCAAAAAGATAGATAATGAGTGCTTGCTTAATGCAGCATATGACCTTGTAAGAAGAGAGGGACTTGCATCTTTGAGCGCCAGAAGACTGGCTGTTGCTGCATCATGCTCAACTCAGCCTATATATGAGAATTTCAGTGGAATGAGCAAGGTTATTGAGATCACTACGCAGCGCATGAATGATGCATTTGCAGAACTGGTCAGTACGGTTGGCAAACAGGAAAATGCTGGGTATGCAAAGCAAGGAATCGAAATATGCCGGTATGCCGATGAGGAAAGGGTTTTGTTCAGACATTTTGTGGCAGACAATTCCAGAGGCATGGAGATGCTGGACAATAAATGGAATTCGGAAATGCTGAAAGAGATATACGGAGTCGGTGGAGATCAGGCGGAAAAAGTAGATCGGGCAATGAAGGACTATATACTTGGCAAGGCATTCCTTGTAAATGCAGGATATGAGAAGTTTGATGCGGATAAGATAGAACGGGATGTAAACGCATATCTGGAATTTGTAATTAACAAATAAGAATATATTAAAAGGCAATATCAGCAGAAAAGGGCAAAAGACGATAGATATTGTTGAATAAAAATGCAGGTGAAAATTGCAAAATAAATGCTTGACAGAGAAAATACACGACTATATAATGATAAAGCATGCGTAAAAACATGCTTTATCATTTTTAAGTTTATATACAGGAGGTGAAAACATGCCAACATTTAACCAGTTAGTTAGAAAAGGAAGACAGACAGTAGAGAAGAAGTCAACTGCACCAGCTCTTCAGAGAAGTTTCAACTCACTCAAGAAGAAGCCAGTAGAGACAAGCTCACCACAGAAGAGAGGAGTTTGTACAGCAGTTAAGACAGCTACTCCTAAGAAGCCTAACTCAGCTCTTAGAAAGATCGCCAGAGTACGTCTTTCAAACGGAATCGAAGTAACAAGTTATATCCCAGGTGAGGGTCATAACCTTCAGGAGCATAGCGTTGTACTTATCCGTGGTGGAAGAGTAAAGGACTTACCTGGTACAAGATACCATATCATCAGAGGTACTCTTGATACAGCAGGTGTAGCAAAGAGACGTCAGGCTCGTTCAAAGTATGGTGCAAAGCGTCCTAAGGATGCAAAATAAAACATGCTAGAACACAATTCTAATTTGTGCTGGTAAGGTCATGTTTTTATATAGATAATAATTCAGATAGAAACAATTAAGACAGATAACAGCACGAACACATTCCATAATTATAGAGAGAATGTGAGTACCGAAGATTTAATAAATAATTAAGGAGGGAAGAACCGTGCCACGTAAAGGACATATCGCAAAGAGAGACGTATTAGCGGATCCAATTTACAACAATAAGGTCGTTACAAAGCTTATCAACAACATTATGTTAGATGGTAAGAAGGGTGTAGCACAGAAGATCGTCTACGGTGCATTTGATCGTATCGCAGAAGAGACTGGTAAGCCTGCATTAGAGGTATTCGAAGAGGCTATGAACAACATCATGCCACTCCTCGAGGTTAAGGCTAGACGTATCGGTGGTGCAACATATCAGGTACCTATCGATGTAAGACCTGACAGAAGACAGGCTCTCGGACTTCGTTGGTTAACAGCTTTCTCACGTGCAAGAAGTGAGAAGACTATGGAAGAGAGACTTGCGAAGGAGATCATGGATGCAGCTAACAACACAGGCGCATCTGTAAAGAGAAAAGAAGACATGCACAAGATGGCAGAGGCAAACAAGGCATTCGCTCACTACAGATTCTAATTATCTGTGTGAGAATGCATTTGCATGCATGCTTATGTGTATATGGGACACAATAGATGTGTTACGAAAATTAGCAAAAGGAGGACAATCCGTTGGCTGGAAGAGAATATCCATTGGACAGAACAAGAAACATTGGTATTATGGCTCATATCGATGCAGGTAAGACAACTCTTACAGAGCGTATCTTATACTATACTGGTGTTAACTATAAGATTGGTGATACTCATGACGGTACAGCTACCATGGACTGGATGGAGCAGGAGCAGGAGAGAGGTATAACAATTACTTCAGCTGCTACAACATGTCACTGGACACTTGAGGATCATCACAAACCAAAGGCTGGCGCGTTAGAGCACAGAATCAACATCATTGATACTCCGGGACACGTTGACTTCACTGTTGAGGTTGAGCGTTCACTTCGTGTACTTGACGGAGCTGTAGGTGTATTTGATGCTAAGGCTGGTGTAGAGCCTCAGTCAGAGAACGTATGGCGTCAGGCTGACACATACAATGTACCTCGTATGGCATTCATCAACAAGATGGATAAAATGGGTGCAGACTTTTTCTACTCAGTTCAGACAATCATTGATCGTCTGGGCAAGAATGCAATTCCAGTACAGATCCCTATCGGAAAAGAGTCAGACTTCATCGGTCTGATCGATCTGTTCGAGATGGAAGCATACTACTACAAAGATGATAAGGGCGAGGACATCGAGATCACAACTATCCCTGATGACCTTAAGGAGCTTGCAGACAAGTGGCATGAGAACCTTGTCGAGAAGATCTGCGAGTTAGATGACGACTTAATGATGATGTACCTTGAGGGCGAGGAGCCATCAATCGATGAGATGAAGAAGGTTCTTCGTAGAGCAACTATCGCATGTGAGGCAGTTCCTGTATTCCTTGGTTCAGCTTACAAGAACAAGGGTGTTCAGAAGATGCTTGATGGTGTTATCGAGTACATGCCAGCACCAACAGATATCCCTGATATCACAGGTGTTGATCCAGATGGTAACGAGGTTGTTCGTCATTCATCAGATGATGAGCCATTCTCAGCTCTTGCATTCAAGATCATGACAGATCCATTCGTTGGAAAGCTTGCATTCTTCAGAGTTTACTCAGGTACACTGAACTCAGGTTCATATGTACTGAATGCAACAAAGGATAAGAAGGAGCGTGTAGGACGTATCGTACAGATGCATGCCAACGCTCGTAAAGAGATTGATAAGGTTTACTCAGGAGATATCGCAGCTGCTGTAGGTTTCAAGCTTACAACTACAGGTGACACAATCTGTGATGAGCAGCATCCAGTTATCCTTGAGTCAATGGAATTCCCAGAGCCAGTTATCGAGCTTGCTATCGAGCCTAAGACCAAGAATGATCAGGGTAAGATGGGTGAGGCACTCGCAAAGCTTGCTGAGGAGGATCCTACATTCAAGGCTCATACAGACAAAGAGACAGGACAGACAATCATTGCCGGAATGGGTGAGCTTCACCTTGAGGTTATCGTTGATCGTCTTCTCCGTGAGTTCAAGGTTGAGGCAAACGTTGGTGCACCTCAGGTTGCTTACAAGGAGACATTCACAAAGCCAGTTGATATCGACAGCAAGTATGCTAAGCAGTCAGGTGGTCGTGGACAGTACGGTCATTGTAAGGTTAAGTTCGAGCCTATGGATCCTAACGGTGAGGAGACATTCAAGTTCGAGTCAACAGTTGTCGGTGGTGCTATTCCTAAGGAGTACATCCCAGCAGTTGGAGAGGGTATCGAAGAGGCAGCTAAGGCTGGTATCCTTGGCGGCTACCCAGTACTTGGTGTTCATGCTAACGTATACGATGGATCATACCATGAGGTCGATTCATCAGAGATGGCATTCCACATCGCTGGTTCTATGGCATTCAAGGAGGCTATGGCTAAGGCTGACCCAGTTCTTCTTGAGCCTATCATGAAGGTTGAGGTTACAATGCCTGAGGAGTACCTCGGTGATGTAATCGGAAGCTTAAATGCTAAGAGAGGCCAGATCGAGGGTATGGATGATATCGGCGGTGGTAAGATCGTCAGAGCATTCGTTCCACTTGCAGAGATGTTCGGATACTCAACAGAGCTTCGTTCATCAACACAGGGTCGTGGTAACTACTCAATGTTCTTTGAGAAGTACGCTCAGTGTCCAAAGAGCATTCAGGAGAAGGTTATCGCAGAGCATTCTAAGTAAGATATTTGACGAAAGACATTTTCCTGGTCTTTCAGGTCAGATAAATAATAAAAAATATGTGCTGGCAGGTTGAGGATTACACATCGTCAGCCTGCTGGTATAAAGAGATAAAAAATGGTTGAAAATCTCTAGTATTTTCTATATAATGATTTTTAGCCGAGTAACCCGCGTGGGGTATAATATTTAAGGAGGATTTTATATCATGGCAAAGGAAAAGTTTAATAGAAGTAAGCCACATTGTAACATCGGTACAATCGGACATGTAGACCACGGTAAGACTACTCTTACAGCTGCTATCACAAAGGTTCTTTCAGAGAGAGTTGCTGGTAACACAGCTACAGATTTCGAGAACATTGATAAGGCTCCAGAGGAGAGAGAAAGAGGTATCACTATCTCTACAGCTCACGTTGAGTACGAGACAGAGAAGAGACATTACGCACACGTTGACTGTCCAGGACATGCTGATTACGTTAAGAACATGATCACTGGTGCAGCTCAGATGGATGGTGCTATCCTTGTTGTTGCTGCTACTGATGGTGTTATGGCTCAGACAAAGGAGCATATCCTTCTTTCACGTCAGGTTGGTGTTCCTTACATCGTTGTATTCCTTAACAAGTGTGATATGGTAGATGATGAGGAGCTTATCGAGCTCGTTGAGATGGAAGTTACAGAGCAGCTCGAGGAGTACGGATTCAATGATTGTCCTATCGTTAAGGGTTCAGCTCTTAAGGCTCTTGAGGATCCAATGGGACCTTGGGGAGACAAGATCATGGAGCTTATGGATACAATTGATTCATATATTCCAGATCCACAGAGAGATACAGATAAGCCATTCATCATGCCTGTAGAGGACGTATTCACAATCACAGGTCGTGGTACAGTTGCTACTGGTAGAGTAGAGGCTGGTGTAATTCACCTCAATGATGAAGTTGAGATCGTTGGTATCAAGCCAGAGATCCAGAAGACAACAGTAACAGGTATCGAGATGTTCAGAAAGCTCCTTGATGAAGGTCAGGCTGGTGATAACATCGGTGCTCTTCTTCGTGGTATCAAGAGAGAGGATATCGTAAGAGGACAGGTTCTTTGTAAGCCAGGTTCAATTACATGTCATACAAAGTTCACAGCACAGGTTTACGTTCTGACAAAGGACGAGGGTGGTCGTCATACACCATTCTTCAACAACTATCGTCCACAGTTCTACTTCAGAACAACAGACGTTACAGGTGTATGTAACCTTCCAGCTGGTACAGAGATGTGCATGCCTGGTGATAACGTAGAGATGACAATCGAGCTCATCCACCCAATCGCTATGAGCCAGGGTCTTACATTCGCTATCCGTGAGGGTGGACGTACTGTAGGATCAGGACGTGTTGCTACAATCATCGAGTAATACAATCTGAATATAGATTTGTTATCGTAAGATAACGTTGTGTCCAAACGTAAGATACCCCGGAACCGCAAGGTTTCCGGGGTTTTTCTGTACTCTAAGAAAAGAATTGTTCGTAAATTTATCAGATTAGAAACAGTGAAATATTTATCAGCAAGATGAAATACGGATAAATTTAAAATTGAAAAATAAGGCTAGCGGTGCCAAAACGGTGCCAAAAAGAAACTCCTGCGAATGTTTGCTATTCACAGGAGTAATTTTTTTACCAGCCTTTGATCTGTTTGATCTGTTCAGCACGTTCCGGATCACGATGATATTGCAGCTTCAGACGTATTGTTTCCACAACCTCTTGTCTGGCTTCATCATCAAGCTGATAGAATGATGTAAGCAGATTATCTACATCAGGCATACTGTTCTTACCGAAAAGGTACATCAGCGGATACATGGAATTTTTTAAGTAAGTCTTTACACGACTTGCATCTAATGCTCCGTTCAAACCGTCTGGAAGTGTAGGATAAATCTCTTCTTCCTTAATTGTGCCAGAAAATGGACTGGCAGAACATATCTCATTCACATCAATTTGCAATTCATTCGCAAGTCTTAATGCAAAATCAAATCGAATATTGGAATCTTTTTGAATAATTGAATATAAGGTTGTAGCACTGATTCCGGTTGCCTTTGCAATTTTGCGGACATTTGTGCCTTTTTCATCAAGATATTTCTTTAAATTTTTACCGTCACCCATAGAATCCTCCTTTTTCATATATTAGAAAATTACGAAAAACATAAATCTATAAAATATCATAACACAGACGTGGAATAAAATAAAGAAAAAATAGTGTACGAAGTTCGTAAAAATGTGTTTACGAAATATTGACAACGATAGAAATACATGATATTATCAATTTACGAAAATCGTACAGATATAGAAATACAGTAAACGTATTCTATATCTGGAGAGGAAAGGAGGAGGCAATATGGCAAGTTACAATTATATGATGAGTGCTGATGAAGTGGCACAGGAATTAAACTGCTCAAAATCTCATGCCTATAAACTGGTGAAAGCTATGAATAAAGAATTATCTGCACAGGGATATATTACGATGGCTGGCAGAATACCAAAGGCGTTTTGGGCAAAAAAGATGTATGGCTATGAAATAGCAGGAAATTAGGGAGGATCAATATGGCTTACAGAGAAAAAGACACAAAAAAATGGACAGCCCAGTGGTTTGAGACAAATGTCATGGGTGAGAAGAAAAAACGCAGAAAGCGTGGATTTGAAACAAAGCGAGAAGCATTGGAGTTTGAACGAAGCAAAAAGTTGAGCAATGAGCGAAGTATGGATATGAAGCTGAGCGATTTTATTGAGATTTATTTTTCAGACAAACAAAATGATCTGAAAGATCGAACAATCAAAAATAAAAGATATATGATGCAACAGCATATCGTTCCATACTTCGGAAATCAGATGATGAGTGAAATCAAGGCTTCACAGATTATTCAGTGGCAGAATGAAATTCAGAAAAAAGGCTATTCAGATTCTTATCTGAGAATGATTCAGAATCAGTTGACCAGTCTGTTTACACATGCAGCTAAAATCTATGACTTGCCGGTTAATCCATGCAAGAAAGTGAAACGAATGGGAAATTCAGATTCAAGAAGTTTGAACTTCTGGACACTGGACGAGTACAAACAGTTTATACAGACAATGGAGCCGGGAACAAGATATTATCTTATGTTTGAGATGCTGTTCTGGACTGGATGCAGGATCGGGGAGCTGCTTGCGATTACAAAAGCTGATATCAATTTTGAAAAGAATCAGCTTAGTATCAATAAGACTTATTACCGGACAGGAATGCAGGATATTATCACAGAACCGAAAACAAAACAGTCCTTTCGGACAATCGAAATTCCGGAATTTCTGAAAGAGGAAATTAAGGAATTTGTAGATGGTCATTACGGAATGCCGGATACAGAAAGATTATTTCCGGTTGTTCAGGAAGCGGTACAGCATAAGATGAAACGGCAGATTGAGCTGGCAGGAGTGAAGAAAATTCGAGTGCATGATATCAGGCACAGCCATGTGGCTTATCTTATTGAGAAAGGTGTGGAACCGTTATTGATTCGGGACAGATTAGGTCATAAAGATATTCGTATCACATTGAACACTTATGGACATCTTTATCCAAATCAGCAGAGAAAGATTGCAAATCTTCTGGATAATGAAAATGGAAATGCTGTTACCGGATTGGGAGAAGAAAGAGATGAATGTTGAAAAGGCAAAAGAAAAAGCCCAGATAAATAATCTGAGCAAGTTCTCTGATAATCAGATTCACTGATATACCATCTTGGCAGATTCAGTATATCACGAATCGGGAAATACGACAATTCCCGAATATCTGTTCATCAGAGACTTGCCCGGAAGGGCAGGAGGAGATGATGGAATGAATATGAATGAAAAAAATAAAATTGAGAATTGTAGAATAGAACCAAAACTGAAACTGATCAATATGGATTCAGTAGAGGTGGAACAGGTAGAATGGCTGCTTTATCCGTTTATTCCTTATGGAAAAGTGACCATTATACAGGGAGATCCAGGAGAAGGCAAGACAACGATGGTACTTCAGATTATTGCAAAACTGACCAGAGGAGAGCCGATTCTTCCTGTTACTGATACAACGAAAACAAAAGAAAAACGAAGTGATGAAGTCGATAGTGAGAATGAAGATTTAGATGCTGAAGATAATATGCAGGAACAGTCTTCTGTGTCACCTGTAAATGTAATCTATCAGACAGCAGAAGATGGACTTGGAGATACTATCAAACCCAGATTACTTGCTGCAGGTGCAGATTGTTCAAAGGTGCTGGTGATTGATGACAGTGACCAGCCACTGACAATGGCAGATGTCAGATTGGAAGAAGCAATCGTGCAGACAAAAGCAAAAATGGTTGTTCTTGATCCGATACAGGGCTTTCTGGGAGCGGACGTAGATATGCACAGGGCAAATGAGATCAGACCACTGATGAAGCGTATCGCAGTGCTGTCAGAAAAATATCACTGTGCAGTCATTTTAATCGGTCATATGAACAAAAACAGCAACGGCAAATCTTCTTATCGAGGACTTGGCTCCATTGATTTTCAGGCTGCTGCAAGAAGTGTTTTGATTGTCGGGCGAGTGAAAGATGAACCGGAAGTAAGAGTGGTATGTCATACGAAGAGTTCTCTTGCGCCGGAAGGAATGTCCATTGCATTCAGACTGGATAAGAATAATGGGTTTGAATGGATTGGAGAATATGATATCAGTGCCGATGAACTTCTTAATGGAGACGGAAGAGGACAGAAAAGTCGGAAAGCAAAAGAATTTCTCCTTGAGATACTGGCAAATGGAGGAATGACTCAGAAGAAAATTGCAGAAGAAGCAGAAGCCAGAGGAATCAAAAGTAAAACGCTATGGAACGCCAAACGGGAACTTGAAATTGATTCCGTAAAACGTGGAAAGCAATGGTATTGGATGTTGCCAGAATAAAAATGGAAGATGGCAAGATTACCATTTCTTAAGAAGAGGGAATCTTGCTACCTTGAAAGGAGAACAGATGCAAAATAAAAGTGTACAGATTCCATACGAGTTATTCTTTCAGCTCTTGCAATATTTTTTGATGGATAACTACGATGGTGAAGAAATAATCCGGTTGGGATTGGAGAAAAAACTGGATGCAATGGTGAATCGTGAAGTATACAGCAAATCCAAAACAGCACCAACGGAAGAAGAAAGAGAAAAGTTCCGGCAGGAATATCTGGACAGACGGGGAATACCGGAGAACTTTCGATGGTAAAGGTTCTTTCTGAACACTTTATTACAGGAGCGTGTCACGCACCTGTAGATAGCAGATAAGGAGAATGTTGGTAAGGTGTAGTCGGGAGTTGACTGGCGTAGAAGAGAATTTTCAAAAGGGAGCCCTGATTCAGGGCGCCCCTGCGGAAACGGTAGATGAAAGGAGATTGGCACAATGAGAGAAGGAAGATTAGGATATAACAGTTATAACAAAAGATATGGATTATTATCATCAGATCTATGGATTGATACAGGATTTCACTGTGGAGAATACCTGGAAGTGTTGCTTGATGATGAATGGGTTCAGACCAGAATGGAAATGAATCCTGCAAGAGAATGGTATCTTGTAGGGACACCGTATTGTGGTGATTTGGAATATATTCGGGCAAGGATACCGGAGTAAAGGTCTCTGTACCCCCGGAGGGCGCAAGGGTACTTTTGATGGACGGTACGGCTGTCGAAAGTGCTTTTGCGTTACTTTTGACAAAAGTAACAAAACCGCCGTATCCGGCGAATATTTCTTTTTATACTATAGCTGGCAAAGATACAAATTTATGTGCCATGTCTGGCACTGGTTTTAGAAAGCGGGGTGAGGAATATGACGATGAAACGAACAATCAGTGGTATGATCGGGACAGGGTCTCTGGCTCATAACAGACGAGATTTTATAGCAGAAAATGTTGATCCAGACAGAGTGCAATTAAATATTTGTTACCGGAATGAGAATCTGAAAGAAGTCTATAAAGAGCTGTTTGATGAAGCTGTAGAACGGTATAATGTCGGGAAAAGAAAAGATCGGCAGATTACAAATTATTATGAAAAGATTCGCCAAGGAAAACAGGAAAAGTTGTTCCATGAAGTGATTTTCCAGATTGGAAACCGAGAAGATATGGCTGTTGGAACAGAAGCAGGAGATCTGGCTGTAAACGTACTGGATGAGTATGTAAAAGATTTCCAGAAACGGAATCCGACACTTCGGGTATTTAGTTGCTATCTGCATCAGGATGAGGCTACTCCACATCTCCATATTGACTTTATTCCTTATGTGACGGACTGGAAAGGAAAAGGAATGGATACCAGAGTTTCACTGAAACAGGCATTAAAAAGTCTTGGATTTCAAGGTGGAAATAAGCATGATACGGAACTGAATCAGTGGATAAATCATGAAAAAGAAGTTCTGGCAGAGACTGCAAAGCAGTATGGAATTGAATGGGAACAGAAAGGTACTCATGAGGAACATCTGGATGTCTATAACTTCAAGAAAAAAGAACGGAAAAAGGAAGTACAGGAATTGGAGCAGGAGAAAGAGCATCTAACTGCTGAAAAAGAAGAATTAACAGCACAAATTGCAGAATCCAGAGCAGATATCCAGAATTTAAAAGACGATAAGGAACAGGCAATCAAGGCGAAGCAAGAAGCAGAACAAAAGGCAGGGAGCGCAGAAAAAGAACTAAAAAGCCTGGAAGATCGCAGAGAACAGCTACAACCGATTATGGATAGTGTGAGCAAAGAAATCAAAGAATATGGAACGGTTAAAATGTTACTGCCGGAGGCGGGCACGCTAGAACGGGCAGTAACCTATCGAGATAAAAAAATTAAACCACTGTTTCTTCAAATAAAGAATAAGGTTGCTGTAATGGCGGCTCAGGTTAAAGAACTCACGAAAGAGGTGGAAGGTTGGAAGAGAAAATATCAAAAGGTGAAACAAAAATATAATGCTATTCAGAGAGAACTGGATGATATACGTAAAGATAATCAGAAATTGTCAGAAGAAAAAGATATATTACAAGGTGTTTCTGATAGGTATGATCGTGTTGTGCGTGTTCTTGGAATAGAAACTGTAGATACAGCAGTACAGCAGGATATTCAAAACGAGAAAGTCCTGGAAGAAAAGCGACGGATGGAACAAATGCCGAAGGGAAATATTCATGAAAGATTGGCATGGGGAATGAAAAAAAGCGAGATGGAGAATCAGCAGCGTAAGAAAACTAAATCAAAAAACAGAGAAATGGAGAGATAAGATTATGGAAACACACATTTATGATGAAAAGAACGGATTAAGCTATACTTTGCATGGAGATTATTATTTGCCGGATTTGGTATTGAATGAAGAAGAACCGATATATGGGAAATATGGAATGCTGAGGAAACAGTTTCTGAAGGAACACAGATTAGCAAAATATCAATATTTGTTGTTGACTGGAAAGCTGACGGAACACCTGAATCAAATTGATCAGGAGAGCAGAGAGCAGGTGGAAATGCTTATGGAACAGATGGCAGAAAAACAGGGCGTAACTGAAGAATTAAAGGTACAGAATCGGACGAAGTGGGTTAGACTGATGAATAATATAAAAGCTAGTGCAGAAGAAATGGTGTTGAGAGAAATACTTTATATATAAGTATTGTTTGTAAAGGACTGAACAGGAAAAGCATAATACTATCCGGCTTATTAAGATTTATTTCACATCTCTTGATTTTTATTACGGTTACTGATATAGTTATTACAGTAACCGTAATAAGGAGGGAATGCCATGAGGGATAATGTGAAAAGTGGTGCACTCACAGAAGTGACATTCTATATTTTGCTTTCACTCTATTCACCTAAACACGGATATGCTGTCATGCAGTTCATTGAAGAAAAAACAGGTGGGCGGCTTTCATTGGGAGCAGGCACTTTATATGGTGCATTAAATTCAATGCTGGAAAAGGGATGGATTGAGCTTTTCGGAGATAGTGAAGGTAGAAAAAAAGAGTATCTTATCACTGTAAAAGGAAAGGAGATAGCTGAAAAAGAACTTATCAGACTTCGTGAACTTGTAGGTATTGCAAGCGGAATTGTAGGAGGTACACTATGAGCAAAAAGTGTTATCGTTTTTTTGGTGGGCTATTAACGGTACAGAAAAACTGGCTGAATAAGATGGCTGAAAAAGGTTATCGCCTTATTCGAACGGGAAAATTACTCTATGAATTTGAAAAATGTAAGCCAGGTCAAGTTCAATATTGCGTGGAGTTTATAGGACAAAAATCAAAAGCTAATGCTGAAGATTACCATGATTTCTTGGAAGAAATGGGATATTCCGTATTCTATAAAAATATCAATCTTAATTATTCTGTTGGTAAAGTTCGCTGGCGTCCGTGGGCTGAAATTGGCGGTCGTGTTGCAACAAACACTACAACATTTAACAGGGAATTGCTGATTGTAGAAAAAGAAAATGATGGAAAACCTTTTGACCTTCATACGTCCTATGAAGATAGGGCAAATTATTACAGTAATTTGCGAAATCCCTGGCTTTTATTAATGCTTATGCTCGCGGTATTTGCTACTGTAAATCGGTCTGTTATTTTAGGCATAGTTGCTGTGATTTTTCTAATCCCTGTCATTATATACCAGTTGCAAATTATGAAAAATAGGCATGAAGCGAAGATGAAGGAGTGGTGATTCAGGATAACAAGGTTGGTTTAGTTGATGCAATGTAATACACTGTTGTTTGAGGGTTAGTAGCCCGTTCTTAAACTTGTGGGCAGTTTGTTGCTGATGATATAAATATTAGAGAAAATTAATTGAAAGTTAAAAAAAGAAAGTAATAAGTAAACAAAGGCTCAATTGTAAACATGTATTGGGAACGCTATAATGGAAATAAGGACAGGAGGTGTGAACAATGCGTATTGGTGAGCAGATAAAAAACTATCGAAAAACTGCGGGATTAACACAAGAACAGGTGGCAAATTATCTGGGTGTTTCTACTCCAGCGGTAAATAAATGGGAAAAGGGAAATACATATCCCGATATCTCATTACTTCCAGCTTTGGCACGACTATTGAAAATTGATATGAATGAATTGTTTTCGTTTCATGAAGAATTGACAGAAAAAGAGATTGGACAATTTGTGAATGAACTTTCGGAAGTTTCATTGGACAGCTTTACAGAGGCTTTCGAGATGGCATCTCGTAAAATACAGGAGTATCCTCATTGCGACTTATTAATATATACGATCGCAACCGTTCTGAACGGATCTTTGACTTTGTCAGATCTTAATGACGAAGAACGAATGGAATATAATACAGCTATTATTGAGTGGCTGGAACGAACAGCAGATAGTCAGGATGAAAGAGTGAGAAATTCAAGCGTTTTTATACTTGCAACAAAATATGTCCAAATGGAGAAATATGAAGAAGCAAATGCCCTTTTGAAAAAAATTCCTGATACTGTAATTGATGCAACGATTATGAAAACAAGTGTATTAGCACATCAGGAAGGAACAGATACTGCTGCATTATTCTTAGAAGGGAAATTGCTACAGGCAGTTATCAATATCCAAAGCTACTTGTATAAGTTAATAGAAATGGAAGAAGAGACAGGAAATCATGATAAAGCAGAGAAAATTGCTGAGATTACAGATCACATGATATCATTGTTTGGACTATGGAATTATGGCAACACAGTTCCATATCTGCTGATTGCTGGATATCGAAAAGATGTAGAAAAATGTATCCAGTTAATTAAGCGATTATTAAGTGAATCACAGAAGCCTTGGAATATGACACAATCCCCTTTGTATTACAGGTATGAAGATACTGCACAGGGAAAAGCTTTTTCGGGACTTGGAAAAAATTTTGTTCGTGAATTGTATTCGGAAATTGAAAATAAGAAAGAGTATGAATTCTTGAGGGGGAATAAGAAACTCGAATCAATTTTTGAGGAACACTTGAAATAGGTTGTAAAAATGTATGGAAATAGATGTAGTTGAGAAAGAAGAAAATTTTTGACATTTCCACAGATGCGTGCTAATATGATTATAGAAAAAGAGTGCTACCGATAGACGGTTAGTCCACATACTTATTGATTACAAAAATAACCGTTCAGTTTGCAGGCTGGGGCGGTTATTTTTGTGGTTTATGATTATCTTTGCCTAATGTATATCCGATACTAAAGCAGGTTAAGCCGAAGCTCACTACTGCTATGAAGTCCACAATACTCATTGGCTTAGCCCTCCTTTCCACTGGATTCCTTTACAGGTTTCTATGTAATCAGAGGGTCACAGTCCCTCTGGAGAAGGACTAACCGCCTACCGTTATGGTAGCACCCATGTTCTGATTATAACAGTCTGAAACTGTCGGTGCAATATAAAATTGGCAGAGCAGAATCCAGCAACTGTAGAAGAAAATTTTTTGAGTATTTTCCGGTGCCAAAACGGTGCCAAGAAATCAGGCGAATAAAAATACATGGTGTAAATCAGCCGTTTTTCACTATATTTTGGAGAGAAAACCATAAAAAATATGAGATAAAACGGGATTAAAGTATCGTGAAGGTGGTAGAACTGTAGGTTCAGGAAGAGTTGCTTCTATCATCGAGTAATCGCTGATAAACCGCATAAATAAAGAATTTTCAGACCTTCGAGGGTTCGCCCTCGGAGGTCTTTTTTTCTGACAAAAAATGGGATTTAATCTTTCTTGAAATAATAACCATGGAGGAAGATTAAATGGATCAAGTAAAATGCCATATTTGTGGAACGAAATGTGTAAAATCAGTAAAGACAAAAACTGGATCACAGCGTTGTTTTTGTAGAGAATGCAAATCATCGTTAACACACAAGATAGGATAACAATTCAAAGGAATTACAAATATTCCTGGGTTGGTTGTTTGGTAAAGAGTCACAATCGGGGATGCCTGGTGAGGCGAGAACATTCAGAAGAAAGATATCAAAAATTTGCCCTATACCCCAAGATATACAAGTGATGGAAGAACGGTTGGGAGCGATAAATAAATTGAAGATGTAGGGGCGGGTGGAACAGGTGGGAACGATGAATAATATTAAGGAAAATACTTGTAATAAATATGAAATCCCTGCTAAAATGTTTACTGTTATTTAATATTTGAGTGAAGATTTTTAATAGACAAATAAACACCATAGAAGTATAATGAACAGAAAAAGAAGGGGGAAGTTTTTATAATAGAAGCACCTGAAAGATTCAAATTAGAAGATACGACAATATGGTCTTTTCCTGAAAGAGGAAATTGGGCTACACATTCAGGAAAATACAGAGGAAACTGGTCTCCGTATATTCCTAGAAATATCATCTTACGATATTCTAAGAAAAAAGATTGGATACTAGATCAATTCTTAGGCAGTGGCACAACGTTGATTGAAGCAAAGTTATTGGGAAGAAATGCAATCGGCGTTGATATAAATTCTGAAGCTGTCAAATTATCTAACACAAATCTAAATTTTACTTGTCAAGAAAAATCAAAAATATTCACCAAACAAGGAAATGCAAACAATTTATCATTTATAAAAGACGAAAGTATAGATCTTATTTGTACACATCCACCATATGCAGATATTATACAGTATAGTAAAGAAACCCCTGGAGATATTTCGCATCTAAAATATGAGGTTTTTTTGAAGGAACTGGAACAGGTTGCAAAAGAATCATATAGAGTATTAAAAAAGCAAGGAATATGTACATTTATGATTGGGGATATACGTAAGAAAGGCTATGTGCTACCACTGGGAATGAACTCTATGCAAAAATTTGTTGATACAGGATTTAGACTTAAAGAAATTATTATAAAAGAGCAACATAATTGTCGTTCTAGTGATTATTGGGAGGGAAGAGAAAGAAAATTCTTAATGTTGGCACATGAATATATTTTTATATTGGAGAAAGCAAACGATCATAATTCCATTTGAAATGAAAGAAATAGTCTTTGTTGAATAAAAACACATGTTTGCAAAGAAGTCTGCGATCGCTGAAATTAATGTTGATATGGCTGAAATCACATGATAGAATAACGACATAGCAATATTTTAGAAAAAATGGTTTAGAGGTTAAAATATGGCGGTCAGTTATAAAAAATTATGGAAATTACTTATCGATAGAGATATGAAAAAGAAAGATTTATGTGAGGCTGCAGGTATTAGTCATGCTTCGGTGGCTAAACTTGGAAAAAATGAAAATGTTACAACGGATGTGCTGGTGAAAATTTGCACTGCCTTAAAATGTGATATCAGTGATATCATGGAAATAAAAGAGGTTGAAAGGGAAAAGGCGTGATGGAACAAGTTTTAAAGAAAGAAAAACAGATACAGGCAAAGCCTATTATGAAATGGGCCGGCGGGAAAACCCAGATGTTAGGGGATATCATGCCTAAAATTCCTCAGAAATATGGAAAATATATAGAGCCATTTATTGGCGGTGGCGCATTGTTTTTTGCATTAAGTCCAGATAAAGCAATAATTGCAGATAGCAATCCAGAATTGATTAACATGTATCGACAAGTTGCTGATAACGTAGAGACTGTTATTTCATATCTGAAAAAATATAAAAATACTAAAGAGGATTTTTATGAAGTACGTTCGTTAGATTGGCTTAAATTAAAAAAAGAAGAAGCAGCAGCGAGAACGATTTATTTGAATAAAACATGTTTTAATGGTTTATATCGTGTCAATAAGAAAGGACAGTTTAATGTTCCGTTTGGTAAATATAAAGCTCCAAACTTTTGTGATGAAGAAAATTTATATGCTGCATCAGATGTGTTGAAAAAAGCAACTATAACATGTGGAGATTATTTGTCAGTATTGAAAGAATATGCAGAACAGGGGGACTTTATCTTTTTAGATCCCCCGTATTTACCAATTTCAGAATATTCGGATTTTAAGAGATATACAAAAGAACAATTTTATGAAGAAGATCATGTAGAATTAGCGAAAGAGGTCAAAAGATTACAGGAATTAGGTTGTCATGTAATATTGACCAATTCTAATCATCCATTGGTACATGAGCTATATGCGGATTATAAGATTGAGGTTATCCAAACCAAAAGGTATATTTCTTGCAACGGAAGTAAAAGAAAAGGCGAGGATATTATAGTAGATATTTTGCCAAAACAAAAAACTATGTTAAAAATAGTTCCGAAACCTTTACCTGAACAGGTAATGAAATATCCAGCAACTAGATATATGGGTTCTAAAAGTAAATTATTGCCTCAAATTTGGGCTGTTGCTTCACAATTCAATTTTGACTCAGTAGTGGATCTGTTTTCTGGCTCTGGCATTGTAGGTTACATGTTTAAAGTTCAGGGAAAAACTGTAATTAGCAATGATTATATGGCTATGTCAGCAACCTTTACCAAGGCAATGGTAGAAAACAATAATGTTGTATTGCCATTGGACGAGGCGAAAAAATTATTGATTGAAAAAAGAGAGTCTGATCATTTTGTAGAAGAGACATTTCGAGGCTTATATTATAAAGATGAGGAAAATAGGCTAATAGATGTTTTGCGGACTAATATTGCTGCTATTAGAGATCAATATAAGAAAGCAATTGCAATGACAGCATTGATTAGAGCTTGTACAAAGAAAAGACCAAGAGGAATTTTCACATATACTGGAGATCGGTATAATGACGGAAGAAAAGATTTGCAGAAATCTTTAGAACAGCAATTTTTGGAAGCAGTGGAAAGTATTAATAATGCAATTTTTGATAATGGTTGTGAAAATAAATCTAAACATGGCGATGCAATGGAAGTAAAAATTAAGCATCCTGATTTAGTATATATTGATCCACCGTATTATTCTCCATTGTCAGATAATGAATATGTACGTAGATATCATTTTGTCGAAGGTCTGGCACGAGATTGGAAAGGTGTCGAAATACAGGAAAATACAGTAACAAAGAAATTTAAGTCATATCCGACACCGTTTTCAACTAGAAAAGGTGCTGCGGATGCATTCGATAAGTTGTTTAAAAAGTTTTCCGACAGTATTTTGATTGTATCTTATTCTTCTAATAGTCAACCAACACAAGATGAAATGGTTGCACTTATGTCTAAATACAAAGAACATGTAGAGGTAGTTCCAATAGATTATACATATTCTTTTGGAAATCAGAAACGTGCTAAGACAAATCGAAATAAGGTACAGGAATATTTATTTGTTGGATTTAACGGAGAAGATGTATGGAAGAAAAAATAGATATCTGGTTAGTAGGAAATACTGGATTACGAAATCCAAATAGAATACAGGAAGGCTTTAAAGCATTTGCAAATTCACCGTATGTGGGAAAACTTCGTGGGAAAGAAAATGAAATTGGCTTTATGAATTTCCTTAATGACCAAGGAATTATCCAAAATGAAGCAGGTAAGGATACATCTGGTAGTCATGCTCGGAAATGGCGTTTGATGTTTTCAAAAAATGGTTTTATCTATCCACAAGTAAAGAAAAAAGATGGAGATCAAGATGAACTGGGTCAGTTAGATGATATAACACCATTTGGACGAGCTTTTTTAAAGGCAGATACATATCCAGCAGTGCAAGAATGTTATTTAAGGGCACTAAGTGTTGAACAGTTTGCTATGCCAGATGGGAATTCTTATTTTTCGCCATTGAGATGGATACTGGCGATTATGTTGGAATTAGAAAGAAGAACGGGAAGTTCCGAGATCGCCAGAATAGAATTTGCATTATGGGGTCATACGACAAATCCAAGTTATTCAATCGAAAAAGTCGTGGATAATATTTTGGATCTGCGTATTCGTAGAAAACAAGCACCGTCAAAACGTAATTTTGACAAGAAAGAAGTTGCAGAACGTGGAAAACACTATGATAAGAAATCAGATAATTTTCTTGATTACAGTGACATGAACATGCGATACTTACGTATTTCTGGAGTGCTACAGCGAAAAGGTAGGGGAATGATTATCGTCCCAGCTAAGCATATTTTGGCTGAAAAACTGGCAAAATCAACATCCAATGAAGAATCAATAATGATTCAATATAAAAGATTGTGTGAAGGTGCAGAATTACCGACGGATAATTTGGATACTGCTAAAGCTTTATTGAATGATTTAATGAAGCAGATGAAGGAAAGACATATTCTGTTTGATATTAGTGATCTACCGTTAAATACTGCAACAGAAATTAATATTGCTAGAAAAAGTTTAGAAAATCTTTTATCTCAGACAGATGAAATCCAGTATGCGAAAGAACAATGTAATCAATGGCAGGAAATAGCAGATTATATGGAGTTATTGATTAAAGGTGGAGGAAAGCGTACATACGATGATGATAATGTTATTGAAGTACCAAAAGATGAGACTCCGGCATATTTGGAGTGGATTTTATGGAGAGCTTCTTTAGCTATTGATCACATGGTCAATAAACCTTATGAAGTAAGAGGATTTAAATTAGATTCTGATTTTCTTCCAGTATCTGCCGCTGGTGGAGGAAAAGGTGATCTATATTGTGAATTTAATGATTTTACAATCCTAACGGAAGTTACGATGTCTACGTCATCACGCCAAGAAGCAATGGAGGGCGAGCCTGTAAGAAGGCATGTGTCAGATGCTGTCTTAAAATATGATAAGCCAGTATATGGAATGTTTATTGCTGTGAAAATAGATACAAATACGGCGGAAACATTTAGACATGGAATTTGGTACGCACGAGGAGATTTAAAGCAGAGATTGGACATTGTGCCACTAACATTAGCTCAGTACAGGGAATATTTTATGGCAATGTTTAGAACCGGTCATGCTAATCCAGAAAAACTACGAGAATTGATTTTGCTATGCGAAACTAGAAGAGATATTCTGAATGCACCGGGATGGAAGGCGTATATAGGAAATGCAGTTGATGAAAAAATAAAAAGAATGGAAAAAGGACCATTAGTAAGTAAAAGTAAAGAATTACCGATAGTGCCACCAGGAGCAAACATATGTCATCTGATATATGGCGAAGGACGAGTGGTTGCAATGGATGTGTATTTTCCCGAAGCAAAGGTGAAAGATAAAAAAATTCCATATTTAGTGGGGATTCCAGATGAAATTAGTTTGTATGCAGATGGAAAAACTATATTGCATGAAAGATATGGCGAAGGTATAATACGTGCATATGTGGTTGCTTTTCAAAATGAAATAATACCATTATGTTTTCCTAAAGTGTTTAGTGAGGGATGTGTAAAGATATTGTAAATGAAGGATAAAAAGTATAATTTTGCATAAGATAAGGAGTAGATAATGTATAATTATTTTAGCTGGAGATAATTCTGTTAAAATAGTTTCATTAGAAGTTGGAAATGATACGATTGAACGTTGGTATAATAGCTCTAGTAAACGAATTACAATTGAAGAAGAGATTGATGTAGAAGGAAATGGAAAAGCCTTTGAAATCAAGGGAGGAAAGTGGAAATCTTGTGTAACAGCTGTAAAAGGTAGCTGGATACGAAAACTTTACTTAATGTATAAAGATGATCTTTTTTCTGGAAATCCAAGAAACTATTTAGGGGCGGGAAAAAGAAAAAATAAAATTAATTTAGGCATTATGGACACAGTGCAAGAGCAACCAGAAAATTTTTGGGCATATAACAATGGATTAACAGCATTAGTGAATGATTATGAAATAGATGATGACAATATAACAAAGGTACATGGAATAACTATTATTAATGGAGCACAATCAACGGGAGCTATTGGAGCTGTTGAAAGCTTAAAAGAAGATTTTCTTGTGCCGATACGTTTTATTGTATGTAGTGATCCTAAGATCATAGAAGAAATTATTAATAATAACAATAAACAAAATGAAATTTTGCCATCTGATTTAAGAAGTAATGATAAACAACAAGTAAGACTTAGAAAAGAGTTTGAAAAATATCCACAACTGTATTATAGCGGTGGTAGAAGAGATAGTACAAGGGTTAGAAACAAAGAAGTCTTTGATCCATATTTGGTTGCACAAACTTTATTGGCTTTTCATGGAGATTGTGTAACTGCTTATAACTCAAAGAAATTGATATGGGACGAGGATAAAGAATACACAAATATTTTTTCGGATCAATTAACTGCAGAACATATTATTTTTGTATATTCATTGGGGAGAGCTATTGATGAATTTAAAATTAACTTAAAAAATAAGAAAGAACAAAGAACGGATATAGAAGATGATGAACTTAATTTTTTGAGTAAGCGTGGCTCTAAAATGTTATTGATATCAGCAGTAAGCACTTGTATGGAAAGCTTACTTGGAAAAAAGATTTTAGATTCTTGGAGGTTAGTGTTTAAAGATAATAAAAATTTTGATAAGTTAGTTGAAGAATGGAAAGCAATATTAGATGTTTTGATGCCATGGCATTCTACGCTTGAATCGGCAATTGTAAGTGGTTTAAAAAGTAAGGAAGCCACACAAAATGCAGCTAAACAATTGAGAGCAACGTTGACATCGTTTAGTTCAATGTATGCTCAACAATTGAAACCATTTTCAGATAGTATAAATACAGATATGTAGATAAATACAGAGATATTGTGATAACACCATGATAACAAAATCTCCAAAAACTACACGGACACAGTGGAAAATCCGGATTTTCCCCCGCAAATCACACGAAAAATCGCCATTTGCACACTGCAATACACCGGTCTGATATCGTGAAGGTGGTAGAACTGTAGGTTCAGGAAGAGTTGCAACTATCATCGAGTAATCGCTGATAAACCGCATAAATAAAGAATTTTCAGATCTTCGAGGGTTCGCCCTCGGGGGTCTTTTTTTCTGCTTAAAAATGGGTGTTGACCATATTTTGACCCTAATTTAGAGCAAAAAATGAGCTCTGACCCTACAAATGACATAAAAATCTCAGAGGGAAGATCTAAGGATAGGAGATTTACAGATAGGATATTAAGGGTACAGGGGATAAAATACTTTGACATACACGTAGATGCGTGTTAATGTGAATACAGAAAAAGGTGCTACCGATAGACGGTCAGCCCATATACTAATTGATTACAAAGGTAACCGTTAGGTTTGTGAGTCTGGGGCGGTTACTTTTGTGGTTTATTACTATCTTTACCGAATGTGTATCCGGCACAAAAGCAGGTGATGCCGAAGCCAACTACTGCAATGAAATCCATGATACTCAGGCTTAGCCCTCCTTTCCAATTCTCCCTGTAAAAGGTTTCTATGTAATCAGAGGGGCGCTGAGTGCCGGTGGCACTCGTTTAGCACCGACCGTAACGGAGTGTAGACCACAGTCCCTCTGGTGAAGGACTAACCGCCTAACGTTATGGTAGCACACATGTCCCGATTGTAGCATTCTGTAATTATGAGGGCAACACGGAAAAGTTGAAAACGTCGAAAAATAAAAAACGTTATAGAAACTTTAAATAATGTTCAAACACAATTAGATACTTTAGTTAAAGAAACTCATAAAGCAATTATAGATACTCGAGTAGCATTTGAAAAACCAGATAAGGATAATATTAAGTTTTGGAAAGGATAGCGACATGCGAAAAAAAAGTGCATTATTTTTGATTTGTTGTTTTATTATATGTTTAGTAGGGTGTGGTGAAAAAATAAAAACAGAACATTCACAGAAGAATTCTCAAGTAGAATTAACAAGTAGACAGAAGAAAATATTAAAGGAAGCGGGATTATCCACCAATTATGATGATTTGTTATCTTCACAGAGGATTGCAATCAAAAGAATTGAGGAATTATATAAGTATTTAGATAGTGAATATGATGAAGAATTTATTTATGAAGGTTATATTGCGCCAAACTCGCTACAAGATGAACAATTAATAGTTTATCCCCAAGGACTAACAGAAAGTGATATTGTAACAGTAACGGTTTCTAAGATAGATGATAAAGAGATTATAACTGATGATTATTTGAATCTATTATTAAGAGATGATTATGAATCATATATAAAAAATATTATAGTAAAATTAGTTAATTCAGAAAATGTAAAAGTATATTCAGAGATAACTGAAGTTAAAGATAAGAATAATTCGGAATATGATAACAATGTTTCTGCAATGAATAAAATCTTTATTCTCAGCACAGATGATAATAAAGAAATGCTTGACAAGCTTAATAAGAAATACAAAGAAAGTTTAGAATCTCATAAACTGTATAGTGTTAATAAGTTTTATATAATGGAAGAAAATGCATTTGAAAAAATAACCAAGTATAATTATGAGGAGTACTTGAATGATGATAATATAGTAGCAAAATTCAGATGTAGTTTATCTGAATAAAAAATTGGATCGTTAAATAATAAATGTAAAGCAAATTGAAACAAAAATAAAAAGTGTGTCTAATAGAATGTGATATATAGTAGCTGAAAATAATTTCAATAATTGGAGATTATAAATTGTAATAGCTAGATTTATAAGAATTATAATATAGAACATTGTTAAATATTATTTTGGGGAGTAAATGAAAAATTTCTACTCCCCGGTTATGGCAATTTCCAGTACAATGGTCCGGCGAATGGCAATGCCAATTACAATCCGTATGGCAATGCTCAGTATGGTGCCGGATATGGTGGTAATTATAAAAATAGCTAATTATTATTTGTATAGAAGAGACGCAATATAGAAGAAAAACAACAATATATACGTATAGATCTATAATATGGCTGGGGTATTTATCAGCTGCTGATAATAGTTGACTACGACAATAAAAATGTCGTAGTCAACTATATTTTTATGTATGGGACTTAAAATGATAAAAAAGACTAAACCTGATTTAGTGATCTGGTGTATTTACATATTTGCTGAAAATAGCCAATTCCCGCAGTGCGTCCTGTAAAAAACACCCGAAAAACACTACTATATTAGCTGAAAGGAGGCAACAGATATGGATCAGAAAAAGGTAGGTTCATTTCTAAGAGAACTGAGAAAGGAAAAACAGCTTACGCAGGAACAACTTGCAGAGCGGTTTGGAGTAACCAATCGCAGCGTATCAAGGTGGGAAACAGGAGTTTCCCATAGTTAAAGATACCACACCAAACATAACAACACCACGCTTATACGGGACTTAGCACACCCCAAAAGAACATACAGAAATCCCCCATAAGCAACAAGGTTTGCTTTATGGGGGATTTCTTGTTTTAATTGTCGTTTTTGATATTATTCAACAGTCTCAATAGAATCCACAATGCTCATTCTTGCAATAGAACGCAGAGGAATTGCCGTTGCAAGCAGGCAGGCCACAATAGAAATAATCGCAGCTTCCACAATCGCCATAACCGGAACAGCGACAAGCTGTAAAGCATCGGTCTGTGCTGCTCCGACAAAGATACAGCAGACATAGCCAAACACTGCTCCAATCACTGACGCAATGATACCGTAATAAGCGCCCTCCCACAGAAATGTTTTATAAAGGCTTGCGGCACTCATTCCAATAGCCCGCTGCATCCCGATTTCACCGACACGAGTATGAATATTGCTGTAAACGGTATTGATGATGTTCAGGATGCCAATGATACCGATAAAGATGATAAGCACCCAGCACAGCATTTTGATCTGTTCAAAGCTTTCTATCATCTCATTGCTGCTTTGGAGATAGGAAAGCCAATGTGTTCCTGGATAATTGCTGCACCAGCTATCCAACCAGCTTTCAAAGGTATCTGTATCGGCGTTATCCTGTAATGTAGGATAGACTTCTGAATAACTGTCGTTTCCGAGCAGTGAACAGTATATTTCGTCATTCACGATGAGTTGAACACCATTCGTAAAGCCATCATTATTGATTGTGATTGCTGTATCGATCAATCCTAATACAGGAAGTGTTCTGTCTCCCAGTTGAATGGTATCACCTACGGTAAGATCAGTCTGCTGAACAGTTGTATCTCCATAAGAAAAGGCAATGGGATTTTTTACAAGGCAGCCTGTTCCATCTTTCAAAGCCTGTTTATCCTGAGCAGACAAGTTAGGAGCATAGATTTGTAATTGTGCTTCATCCACATTTACAAGCTGCAAGGTTTCATGGCTCTGTACGGAAAGATCAGTTTCAAAGGGCAGTATATCACCGGCACCTGGCATAAATACAGAAAGCCGTGTAGTGGAAACACTTTCTACTGCGTCATTTTCCGCTAATGTTTTTACGGCTTCTGATGGGATGCCAACGGTTTCATTTGTAACTGCATAGTCGCTGAAATACATGTCCTGAACGGAACTGCTGGCATCAAGCAGCCCTGTAAAGCTCTGCAAGGCAACAAATACGGTAATACTCATAACCAAAGACAGAATGGTAACTGCTGTTCTTCCACGCCCTCGTTTTAGGTTGAGCCTTGCATAATAGGCTTCAAAATTACGGATGTTGCGGTTCCTTTTTATCCTGCGTTTGATTTTCACAGTCTGCCCCGACATAGCAACAGTAGGAGATACATGGGATGCGTACCGGGCAGCAGGAAAGGCAGCCAGCAGAGCAAACAGAAGTATGACTGCGATACTGGCAAAGAGCATCGGTAGTTTTACCGTACTGGCGGTGTTGATTGCAGAGTTCAATTCGGAAGTGCTGTTTGCCATGAACAGATCGGGATTGAGAAGCCCCGTAGCCGCAATCAATACACCTTTTGCCGACAATATACCGAGCAGCAATCCGATAGGAATACCGGCTCCACAGAGAATCAAAAGCTGCAAAGAAACCAAACGATAGATTTGCCCTCGTTCTCCACCAATCGCACGAAGTGTTCCGTATTCTTTGATGCGTTTTGTGATAGAGATTTTCAGAATGTTGTAGATTACCAGCCCAGCCGCCAGCAAGACCAGAACACCCACCAAAATACACGCCGCAGTCATAAATGAAAATCCCGTACCGGTATCGCTGTCTGCCGCTTCATCATAGGAAATACCAATAGCGTCAAGCAAAACCCAGTTATATTGGATATACCGTTCATCCACGTTCAAATCTTCTGCGAGAGCATAAATGATGCTTTGAAAATTTTGCTTGTCATAAGTCTTAAAATCTGTGGAATAAAGCAGATACTCTTCTGGCAACAGTTCTTCTGCGGTTCCCTCACCGACAATCCCCTCAACCGTACCAGATGCGTAGCCGATATAGCTGCTTTCCAGAATGCCCGTCAATACAAAATCAGCAGAATATTCTAACTCTGACAGCGATCCATCCATAACGGAAACACTCAAATCCAGAGAAACGGTATCGCCAATTACAGCGTCCAATCCAAGATATTGAAGCGCATCCTCCGACAGGGCAATCTCAATCGCTTCCTCTGGTAATCGTCCCTCTTTTACGTTTCCGATTGCCGGGTACATAGATAATGCGTTATCGTGATATTCCCGAAGATATAAAGATAAACTACTGTTGCCTAATGGTGTGCTGCCGATAAAGATCGTATCGCCTACATCATATAGGCGATCATCTTCATGCAGCTTTTGCGCTTGTTCCTTGCCAAGCTGATGAAAGGTTGCATAACGGTTTCCGTTCAGACCCGCCGCCTGCTGAATACGCATGGATTGCAATATACCAATAGACTGACCGATCACTGTCGTCATAATCGTGGACATGATAACTGCAACCAAGATCAGGATTGCCGTGATTTTCTGTGCTTTCAGTTCTTTCCATGCAAGAGCTAAATAAGATTTCATCTTGCTGTCACCTCCGAAAGAACACCGTCCACAATTACAAATTGCCGGTCTGCCATTCTTGCAATGCGGCTGTCGTGAGTGATGATAACAAGCGTTTTCCCCATCTTTTTCCATATGCTTTGCAGCATTTCCATAACCTCGCCGCCGCTCTTGCTGTCCAGATTTCCAGTCGGTTCGTCAGCAAAAATAATATCCGGCTTTGCGATCAGGGCGCGGGCAATCGCTACACGCTGTTGCTGACCGCCGGAAAGTTCATGGGGCAAATGGGTCAGCCGTTCACGAATACCTAACAAATCCGTAAGCTGATTTAGATATACTTCGTCCGGCTGCTTTTTGTCCAGAAGCAGGGGCATGATGATGTTTTCTTTTGCGGTCAGCACAGGGAGAAGATTGAATTGCTGAAAGATAAATCCGATGCGCCGACGGCGAAATGAGGACAGTTCTTTGTCATTAAAACGATAAATGTCTTTTCCATCGTATGTCAGACTGCCGGAAGTCGGCTTGTCCAGTCCAGACAGCAGGTGGAGCAAGGTACTTTTGCCGCTGCCAGATGGTCCCATAATAGAAATAAAATCGCTGGATGCAATTTCAAGGTTGACTTTATCCAACGCAACGACACGGCTCTCGCCGCTGCCGTAGATTTTCGATAGTTCCTTTGCTTCAATGTTCATAAAAAACACTCTCCTTGTTTATAATATAAGGAGAGTGTAAAACAGAAATCTCAAAAAACGCTCAAGGTTTCTGATTTATTTGGAAAGAAGCAGTAGCCGTTGCGCCATAACTTTTGCTGTTTTCCAGTGTAAGTGTTCCTCCATGCTTCAGACATAGTATCTGGCTGCTGTATAGCCCCATACCAAAGTGTGCGGAGTCTTCTTTCATTTTTCCAAACGGTTTCGGGCCGCTTTGTATTAACTCCACAGGATAGCCTGGCCCATCGTCTGTAACTGATAGATGCAAGAAGTTTCCTTTCCGTTCCAAATGAATTTCAATTTTACTCTTTGCAAACCGAGCCGCATTTCCAATTAGATTTTCAGCAACGGTTAAAACCAATCCATGATCTAATTGTATTGTCCCCTTATCAGGTGCGGAAACAGACGGTTCTAATGCTCCTGCAAGAATTTTTGCTGTTTCCTCTAATTCAGAATGTAGCAGTGAATAGGAATACTCGTTTATCCGCACCGGCATTTGTTCTAATCGTTGGATGCTACTCATAGCTTCTGCATACTGTTCAATCCGTAATGTATAGCTTTCCAATCTGTCAATGGCTTGTTCATCTGCTGTTCCCTGCCGCAGTAATTTTATAGTTCCCTTTAAGACCGTGATCGGATTGCGCAAGTCATGGGAAAAGGCGGCATTTAGCCTTTTCCGTTCTTCTGCCTGCCGCCACAGTTCCTGATTTGATTTCAGAAGTTCTTCGCGCATAGTATCAAAGGCGGTGCAGAGCTGCCCCAATTCATCATCAGAATGGACAGGCATAGAAAAGTCAAGGTCATGGTTCCGAATCCGTGAAATCCCATTCCGTAGCGTGGAGATCGGCTGTTTCAATTTGATATGATAATATAATATGCCGGATAGAGCCAGCCCGCCCATAGGGAGAACAATGCAGGACACAATTTGAATGATTCCAAGCATGGACAATATATTTTGCTGGGTCTCTGTGGGGGTTTCCATTTTAACGATTGAACCGTCTGCTAAAATTTCTATTCCACCGGAGGGAAAGTTGCTGCTGATTGAATTGCATATCATAAAGACTAAGCCTAACATCAGGAGAGCCACCAAAACACAGGAAGCAGATAGGACGAGAAAAGTTTTCTTTAATTCCATATTTTTCAGACGTTCCACCGATAACCACACCCCCAAACTGTATCAATATAACTGTGAAGCGTACAAGCAGCCAGCTTCGCCCGGATTTTCCTGATATGTTCCATGACAGTATCACTGTTACCCTCGCCGTCAAGTCCCCACACTGTTTCATAAATACGCTCCCGGTCAAATACCTGTCCGGCATTCAGCGAAAGCAGCTCCACAATATCAAATTCCCTTTTTGATAAAGCAACAGGTTCACCCGCCACTGTGACGGTTCGGGCTGAATAATCAATCGTCAGTTCACCAAAGAAGCGAATTGTCGCTTTATTCCTGTGTCGCTGCTCCCTCCTCAGATGTGCGGCAACTCTCGCCCCTAATTCGTCCAAATCAAAAGGCTTAATGATATAATCGTCGGCACCTGCCTGAAAGCCGATGATTTTATCGGCAGATTCGACCCTTGCCGTCAAAAAAAGAATGGGGCAAGTAATAAGCTCCCGAATTTTCTGACAAAGGGTCAATCCGTCTATGTCCGGCATATTGATGTCGAGCAGGATTAAATCGGGCTGTCTTGCTAATTTTTGAAGTGCTTCATTTCCGCAATAAGCGGTCAACACCTCATATTGAGAAGAAAAATAACTCGCCATCATATCTACAATTCCCGGTTCATCATCAACAATAAGAAGCCTTTGTTTCATGCTATCATCTCCATTTGCAATTCATAATATTTATCGTAACAGCCAAATCTCAAAAAACGCTCAAACTTTTGCCGTCAGGAAAGTATAAAATCAATAGACTGATAAATTTATTATAATATTACTCTGCTGATACAGCCAGTCCGTAAATTCTTTCGGGCTGGCTGTCTTTTCTTTTACAGCCTTTTTTCTCTTCAATGCTTCTTTCTTGAACGCTTCAAAAGCAGTCAGCATTTCTTCCAGCTGGTCAGCCGGGAATCCCGCTGTCCTCTTCGCTTTGTTGATCTTATTGCGCCAGTTCTGGCATTCATTTTTATAAAGCAGGTCATAGTTATTTTCTCTTGCCCTCTCGTCAAATTCCCGCTTGTTTTGAAGCGCCTGTGCTTTTCGGCAATTGTCGCTGCACAGCTCATACCGCTGGCTCTTTGCCAGAAAATATTTTCCACAAACCTTGCACCGCCGGAAGCAAAGCCCCCAGTCATTCAGCCTGTTCAGATAATAGGTAATCAACGGGTAGAGGGACGCATAGGCAGACACACATTCTTCTGTGCGCCGGTTGTCCGGGAACCAGAGGTCAAGCCGGGTATCTTCTGACGGTGCGCCTTTGAAATAAAGGCTGCCAGCTTGAAAATGTTTCGGTTTTCCTGTCTCCCTGTCAAAGCTCATGGTTTCGTTATGGAATACCCCGGTCAGGCTGCTCATTTTATCCATGAAGCGGTCACAGGCAGCGTTACGGTCACGGGGTTCTCTGGCAAGCAGATAGCTGTTCCAGATACGGAACGCCACATACATTTTCAGAGGGTCGTTGCTAAGATATTTCTCCCAAAGAAATTCGCTTGCCGCCTGCTCCAGCTCCGGCTGTTCCCATCGGTTGGAGTGGAGGGCTTGCCGCAGCGGAGAAAGCCCGTATAAGTTCCAGTCTCTGTCCGTGTCACGCTCAAAGTTTATCAAAAAAGTTCCCAGTGGGCGTGTCATATCACAAAGCACCTCTGCGTTTTGGCTCCCGTTCAAACGGAAGCGGATCTGCTGTTCTTCCCCAATCAAAATCCGTTCTTTCATTTTCTTCCTGTCCAGCGTCAGGACAAACAAAATCCTTTCAAAACATGGCTCATGCCGTATAAATTGATTCTCCATCCCTATCCCCTGCCTTTGTTTATGGTAATTATATAATTTAGTTATATCCATTACACTCATGGTATCGCAGAAGCATTGTTTTGTCAAGGATAGTCCGCTATGATGATTGCAGTTGGTAATTTCGTACCAAACAGTACTTTGACAAGTGAATGACCGTCCAAAAAGGATATGACCGGCAGGAGAAGTGACGCATCCGGCGCACCAATGCAGGGAAACACCGCAGGAATGGGGCAGGAAAACGGCTTTTGGGGAGAACGGCAGCAGGAAGCATTTTAACCTATTTGATTTATGGGAGGAACAGAATGAACGATAAAAAGAGATTGAACAGCTACGAGGATTTACCGCTGGTTCTGGATGTGGCGGACATTCAGCGGATTATGGGAATTTCAAGAGCGAGCGCCTATGAGCTGGTACACACACCCGGCTTTCCGGTGTTCCGCAGGGGCAGGCTTATCAAGGTCAGCAAAATTGCTTTCTTTGAATGGATGGCAAAAGGCTCCGAAACCGTACCGGGAAGCGACAAATAAGCGTGAGGTATCATTCCCTGACTGCAATACTGCCGTACTTTCCAAAGGGGCATACAGAGGGAAAAAACCTTAAAAATGATACCGAAACGCTACACCAAAACAGCCTATCTGCGTACATCAGATAGAAACGGAGAAAGGAGCCGGTTATGGCAAGAATGAGTAACAAGCGACGGCTGGAATGGTCTTTCTTCTTAAATGACCGCAGCCGTATCACTTACAACGAATTGTGCCGGAAATGCCAGCACGAATGTAAACAGAGCTTCCGGGCGGTTGTGGTTGACTGCCCGAAGTATCTTTCCAAGCGTTCCAAGAAAAAGGACAAGACTGCCGGAAACGGCAAAATCCCTTAGGAACTAAGGGCGCACTTCTATACATAGTCTAAAGACCATGTATCGTGCGTCCTGCGGAGCTTACCTCTGCCGCTGATAAAATCAGCAATCCGAGGTCTGCGTTCGCTTCGCTCCGACAAGGTGGCTACACCCCCTTGCGCCGCTAAAGCGGCTATCCCCTGTGTACCCGCCAAAAAGAGAAATCCGCTTTGCGTTTTTCCCTTTTCATCGGGTTTTATAGAAGCACTGACACACGGACTGTCTGCGGATGGTCTTTCTTTATCTTATAAGCAAAGGATGTGAGAACACGGAAAAATCTTTGGAACAGTTGAAGCAGGAATATGAAAAAAACACTGTCCTGCTGGAACGGGAAAAACGGAAAATGCAGCGTTTGAAAAACCGGCAGGCGTATCTGGAAAGCGGTTCCCGGAAACAGAGGACGCACCGGCTGATTACCCGTGGGGCAGCCGTTGAGAGCATTGTGCCACAGACAAAGGAGCTGACCGAAACGGAATTTTATTCCCTCATGGAAAGCATTTTGAATCTGCCGCAGGCGGAGCCTTTCATCCGGTCTGCCGCAGAAAACCACGCCCGTATTTCCGGGCAGGAGAAAGGCGGTGACTAAGGATAGCACTTTATCATTTTTCAATCGCACAGATCAAGCGCAGCGCCGGTCAGAGCGCCATTGCCAGCGCAGCCTACCGAGCCGGGGAGCGTCTTTACAGCAGCTACTATGGAGAAGTCAGCGACTACACCAAAAAGGGCGGCGTGATCGCTTCGGAAATCATGCTGCCGCCCCATGCGCCGGAAATATATCTTGACCGGGCGACCCTCTGGAATGCTGTGGAGAACTGCGAGAAACATCCAAAAGCACAGCTTGCCTATTCCTTTGATATTGCCATGCAGAATGAATTGACGCTGGAAGAAAACATGGAGCTGGCGAGGAAGTTCGTGCAGGAGCAGTTTGTGGCAAAAGGCATGATTGCCGATCTTGCTTTTCACAGTCCGGAGAAAGAGGACGGCGGTATCCCAAACCCGCATTTCCATGTGATGACAACAATGCGCCCTTTGAACCCGGATGGCACATGGGGACAAAAACAGCGGCGGGAATATCTTCTTGATGAAGATGGAAACCGAATCCGGGATAAAAATGGCGATTATATGTTTAATGCTGTCCACACAACAGACTGGCACGAGCCGGAAACACTGGAACACTGGCGGGAGCAGTGGGCGGCTGCCGTTAATACAAAATTTGAGGAAAAAGGACTGGATGTGCGTATCGACCACCGTTCCTATGTGCGGCAGGGGCTTGACCTGATACCTACTGTCCACGAGGGAGCTAATGTCCGGCAGATGGAAGCAAAGGGCATCCGCACCGAGAAAGGGGAACTGAACCGCTGGATTAAAGCCACCAACCGGCTCATGCAGGATGTGAGGAAGAAGATCAAAGCCCTGTTTGTCTGGATGGCAGAGGTAAAAGAAGAACTTTCCAAACCACAGACACCGAACCTTGCCGACCTGCTGATCGCTTATTACAACCAGCGCAACGCAGGGGCATGGAGCAATAAAGCCAGAACCGGAAACTTAAAGCAGTTTGCCGAAGCCGTCAATTATCTGACGGAAAACAAGCTGCTCACATTAGAGGATTTGCAGGAGCGTCTTTCCTCTGTCAGTGAAGAATTTGAAGCATTAAGCGGCTCCATGAAAAAGAAATCTGCCAGGATAAAGGAATTGCAGGAATTGATACGGGAGGGCGAGAATTACCAGCGGCTAAAACCTGTCCATACGGAATTGAACAATATCTAGTTTAAGAAACAGAGGGAGAAATTTGAAACATCCCACGATGCGGAGTTACGGCTGTTTTATGCCGCCCGCCGTATTCTGAAAGAAAAACTGGACGGAAAACCCATTGCCCTGAAAGCATGGAAACAGGAATACGCACAGTTAAAAACAGAGTATGCCGAACTGTCTCCGCAGCACAAGCCACTCCGGGAGGAAGTCATACGGCTGCGGCAGGTGCAGAACGCCGTAGATACCGCACTGCGCCGGAGGGAGCAGCCACAGGAAGTACAGAGAAAGAAACATGAGATGGAGCTATGATATAACCGGCAGCTTTACCGCTACCGGTATTTTTACGGAGGGAGCATTTGAATGTATTTGAAGCGGTGAAACAGTCTGTTACCACACGGCAGGCTGCTTCATTCTATGGAATCCGGGTGGGGAGAAACGGCATGGTCTGCTGTCCATTCCACAATGACCGCACGCCCAGCATGAAAGTGGACAGCCGCTTTTACTGCTTCGGCTGCGGGGCTTCCGGGGATGTGATCGACTTTGCCGCTTTGCTGCATGGATTGGGGAAACGGGAAGCTGCGGTCAGGCTTGCGGAGGACTTCGGCGTTTCCTATGAGAAATCCGGCAATGCGCCGCCAGATAGGAAGCGTCACAACAGGTCACAGCCCCGGCAAAAATCAGCGGAGCAGAGATTTCAGGAAACGGAACGGTATTGTTTCCGGGTGCTATGCGATTATCAGCGCCTGCTGGAGCATTGGAAAACAGCATACGCCCCACAGCCGCAGGATGCCATCTGGCATCCTCTTTTTGTGGAAGCGTTGCAGAGGATAAGCTACACAGAATACCTTTTGGATATTTTGTTATACGGAGAAATAGAAGAAAAAGCGGCATTGATCGCCGCACAGGGAAAGGAGGTGCTGCGGCTTGAACAGCGAATTTCAGAGCTTGCCGCCGGAAACGCAGGAAGCGGTCAAAAGGACGATGGACACAATGGAACCGGCGCAGACACCGGAAGAAATCCGGGAGACATTAGAGGGGACGCAGAAAGGCGGCGTGAAGAACAGCATCCGAAACTGCCTGACGGTGTTCCAGCGTGACCCGCTGTTTCGTGGGGCGCTGCGTCTGAACCTTTTGACGGAGCAGATTGACATTGTGAAGCCGCTAGGCTGGGAGCGCACCAGTACCACGCTGACCGACATGGACATGAACTACCTGCTTTTGTATCTGGAAGAAATTACGGGCTTATCAGCGAGAAAAAGGTGCAGAGCGCCATCAAGATTGTTGCCAATGAAAACCGCTACCATCCGGTCAGGGATTACCTGAACAACCTGCAATGGGACGGCACAGAGCGCATCCGTTATGCCCTGCATCACTTTCTGGGAGCCGATACGGACGAATACACTTATGAAGCCTTGAAACTGTTCCTGATGGGAGCCATCCGGCGGGTATTCAGACCGGGGAGCAAGTTTGAGGTCATGCTCTGTCTGGTTGGTGGTCAGGGAGCCGGGAAATCTACCTTTTTCCGGCTGCTGGCAGGCAGGGACGAATGGTTTTCAGACGATTTGAAGAAGCTGGACGATGAAAATGTGTACCGCAAGCTTCAAGGGCATTGGATTATCGAGATGTCGGAGATGATCGCCACAGCCAACGCCAAGAGTATTGAGGAAATCAAGTCATTCTTAAGCCGCCAGAAAGAAACCTACAAAGTGCCGTATGAGACACATCCGGCAGACCGGCTGCGGCAATGTGTATTTGGAGGGACGACCAACCGGCAGGACTTTTTACCCCGTGACCGCACCGGCAACCGGCGCTTTCTCCCCGTGACGGTGTACCCGGAACGGGCGGAGGTTCACATACTGGACGATGAAGCGGCGGCGAGGGCGTATATCGAACAGATGTGGGCGGAAGCCATGACGGTTTACCGCAGTGGGAAGTATAAGCTGTCATTCAGCATGGAAATGAACCGATACCTGAACGCCCATCAGCAGGACTTCATGCAGGAGGACACACAGGCTGGCATGATCTACGCCTATTTGGAGGACTACACCGGCGACAGGGTATGTTCCAAGCAGCTTTATGAGGAAGCGCTGGGGAACTTAAATTCCCCGGCAGACTGGGAGACACGGGCAATCTGCGAGATTATGAATACCGGCATTGCGGGCGGCATCATACAGGGCTGGGCAGCCTACAAAAGCCCGAAGCGGTATAAGAAATACGGTTCTCAAAAAGGCTGGGAGCGTGTCAACCAAGACCCGCCGGAGGGGGACGGTTTTCAGGAAATCACGGAAGAAGAAGCCCGGCAAATGGAACTGCCATTCTGAAAAGCCACCGGTTGACAGTTTGGTTAACGCTTCGGTTGACAGCCGGTTGACGGGGAAAAGCCTGATATTTGGGGCATTTCTCTCCTTTGTCAACCATGTCAACCAAGAAATCAAAGAAAAAGTAAAAAGTAATCATAGAGCGCCTATGGATTGTTTTCAAAGTCTTTTCTGCCGGTTGACACAGTTTGGTTGACATGGAGACAGTCTGCGGCTGTACACCTGCCTGACATTCCCTTGTCGGGCATATTTCATTTATGGAGGTAACTGCCTATGGCAAAAAGCAAAAACGAGAGCAATAACAAAAACAGCGGCACCCTGCTTACCGAAAAAGACGGCACCCAGTATTTTGTCATGGGGAAAGTCCGTATCAAAGTATCGGAGCATTTCGCACAGGATGGGAAGCCGCTTGACAGTCTGCTGGAAGATGTGATCCAGCACGCTGCCGCCGCTTCCTGAAAAAATACGGAATAACGACTGTCAATCAGCCCACGCTTATGATATACTTGTACCAGCGAGTATTGTATAAGCGTGGGTTGTTTCTTTTAGAAGGAGGATTTTTAACCGTGAAACAACCATACAATACAACGATTTATAACACTGCACTATATTTGAGATTGAGCCGTGACGATGAATTACAGGGGGAAAGCGGCAGTATCCAGACCCAGCGCATGATGCTTAGGCAGTATGCCGCAGAGCATGGGCTGACCGTTGTAGACGAGTACATTGACGATGGATGGAGCGGGACAAATTTCGAGCGTCCAAGTTTCCAAAGGATGATTGATGACATCGAGGACGGGAAAATCAACTGCGTTGTCACAAAGGATTTATCCCGTCTGGGAAGAAACTATATCCTGACCGGTCAGTACACGGAAATCTATTTCCCCAGCAAGGGAGTACGCTACATTGCCATCAATGACAATGTGGACACCATCAACGGAGAAAGCGAGCTTGCCCCGTTCTTAAACATCCTGAATGAAATGCACGCCCGACAGACCAGCAAAAAGGTCAAGGCTGCCATGCACACAAGATTTGCCAATGGCGCACACTATGGAGCCTATGCACCGCTGGGCTATGTAAAAGACCCGGACAAAAAAGGTCATCTTCTGATCGACCCGGAAACACGCTGGATTGTAGAGAAGATTTTTGACCTTGCCGTACACGGGAGGGGTGCCGCCAGCATTACACGGATTCTGGTGGAAGAAAAAGTACCTACCCCCGGCTGGCTGAACTATGAAAGATACGGGACTTTCGCTAATATCTACGCCGGTGCGCCCGCAGAAAAAGCCTATGCGTGGACGATTGCACAGGTCAAGAGCATTTTGAAAGAGGAAACCTACATCGGTCACAGCGTTCACAACAAGCAGAGCAACATTTCATTCAAGAACAAGAAAAAGGTGCGGAAGCCGCAGGAAGAATGGTATCGTGTGGAAAATACCCACGAAGCCATCATTTCCGAAGAAGTGTTCCAAAAAGTTCAGGAGCTGATTGCAAGCAGACGCAGACGACAGAAGAATGGCACAACGCAGATATTTTCCGGGCTGGTAAAATGTGCGGACTGCGGATGGTCATTGGCTTATGGTGTAAACAGCCAGAACAAAAATCCCTATGCACACTACCATTGCAGTAAGTACGGACAGGGATTACGCCAGTGTTCCATGCACTATATCCGCTATGATGTACTGTATGCCTATGTGCTTGCAAGACTGCAATACTGGTCTATGATGGTACAGAAAGACGAGGACAAGCTGCTGAAACGGCTGCTCAATGCCAGCGACAGGGAAAGAAACTCTGCGAAGAAAAAGCAGGCTGCGGAGCTGAAAAAGGCAGAGAAGCGTAAAGCCGAGGTTGACGGGCTGTTTGCTAAAATGTATGAGGACTGGTCTGCCGGACGCATAACCGAGTATAACTTCAATATGCTGTCCGAGAAGTACCAGAACGAGCAAAAGGAACTTGAAACAAAAATAAGACAGCTTCACGAAACGATGGAAGCCGCCGTACAGACCGCAGCGGATGCTGAAAAGTGGATTGCCCTAATGAAACAGTATGTCAACCCTGTGGAGCTGACCGCCGAACTTCTGAACACTCTAATTGAAAAAATAACCGTCCACGAAGCTGTCAAGGGCGAGGACGGAAGTCGTGAGCAGGAAGTAGAAATCTACTACCGCTTCATCGGCAAAATCGACTGACCTTTCTTTTTTACCCAACAATATCTTTAATTAAGGGAAACGGGCAGCGACATGCCGGATCTCAGTATTTTGGTGGAGCTGGCAGATTTCTATGATGTTGATATCAGGGATATCATTGATGGAGAAAGGAAGGGTGAGGACATGAATAAGGAAGAGAAAGAGAGATTGCAGCTTGTAGCGGATTATGCAGAAACTGAGAAGAATACATTGTTGATGAGGTTGCGTATATTCAGCATAGTGGGATTGGTTTCGCTCATTGCAGGACTGGTGATGTTGGTGCTTGGCGGAGATAATAATCTTCCAGTGTATGATTATTTGATGGGGACGCTTATGGGAGTTTCTATAGGTGCGTTGCTGGTTGCGGTGTTCTATTCAACCGGAGCTTTAGAAAACATGAGGAAACGGAAAAGAACGCTTATGAAAGTGCTTTTGGTAATAAGCATATTATTCCTGCTTGGAACATTCATCGCGGCAATCATAGCATCGTTATTATATATATACTGAGCATTGCGACGGGGCGCTTGCGCAAACTAAATGTAATATGCTATAATTTTTAAGGATGCAATGTGGACGATCAGTTTGTGGCATCCACATGAGCACAGATATTTTGCGTGAGATATAGTAAATGTGATTAGTGCAATCATTTTTTATGACGAAAGAATTACAATTATATATGTATAAGCCCATAATATGGTTGGGCGTATCTACCAGCTACCGATAATAGTTGACTACGACAAGGAATGCCGTGGTCAACTATATTTTTATGCAAAAATATTTGTGGAGTTAGAGGTTTATAAAAATTATAAAATTAAATTGGAGGGCGTGTGTATGAAGTATGATGTGATAATTATTGGGGCGGGACCAGGAGGAATATTCTCGGCGTACGAGCTGACAAAGCAGGCTCCGAAACTCAAGGTCGCAGTGTTTGAGGCGGGACATGAGCTAAGACGAAGGAAATGTCCGATAGACGGCACAAAGATCAAGAGCTGCGTGGGATGTGATAGCTGCTCGATCATGAGCGGATTTGGCGGTGCAGGTGCATTTTCCGATGGAAAGTACAATATCACAAATGACTTTGGGGGAAGTCTGTATGAGTACATCGGCAAGAACGAGGCCATAGATCTCATGAAGTATGTGGATGATATCAATATGGAGTACGGCGGAGAGGGAACGAAGCTTTATTCCACTGCAGGCACAAGATTCAAGACAGTGTGTCTGCAGAACAGGCTTCATCTGCTGGATGCCTCGGTCAGACATCTTGGCACGGATATAAACTATATAGTTCTAGAGAATCTGTATGCATATCTTCAGGATAAGGTGGATTTCTATTTTGACACTCCTATACAAACGGTGGAAAAGTTGGACGATGGAACATATAGTGTATGCTGCAAGAAAGGTATATTTTTCTGTGACAAATGTATCATATCCGTGGGAAGAAGCGGCAGCAAATGGATGGAGGCTGTCTGCAAAGACCTAAATGTACCTACAAAATCTAACAGAGTGGATATAGGAGTCAGAGTGGAGCTTCCTGCAGCCATATTTGCACATTTGACGGATGAGCTCTATGAGAGCAAGATAGTATACAGAACGGAGAAGTATGGAGACAAGGTGCGAACCTTCTGCATGAACCCAAGGGGAGCCGTGGTTACTGAGAATACAAATGGAATCATAACGGTAAATGGCCACAGTTATGAGGATCCTGCAAAACAGACGGATAATACAAACTTTGCGCTCCTTGTGGCAAAGCATTTCTCTGAGCCGTTCAAGGACTCCAACGGATACGGCGAGAGCATAGCGAGACTCAGCAACATGCTGGGCGGCGGAGTAATAGTGCAGAGATTTGGCGACCTCATAAGGGGACAGCGCTCCACCCAGAGCAGGATAGAGGAAGCATTCATCACACCTACGCTCAATGCCACACCGGGAGATCTGAGCCTTGTCCTTCCAAAGAGAATTCTGGATGGAATAATCGAGATGATCTACGCTCTTGATAAGATAGCCCCAGGAACGGCAAATGAAGATACACTGTTGTATGGAGTTGAGGTCAAATTCTACAACATGGAGGTTGAAGTAGATGATAAGCTCGAGACAAGATATAAGGGGCTGTATATCATAGGAGATGGCAGCGGAATAACACACTCCCTTTCACATGCATCTGCAAGCGGTGTATACGTAGCAAGAAATATTGCACATGGCGAATAAAACGAATAGATATTTATATAGAAGAAAGTTATTCAAAACAGAGTATCGTGATAGGGGTTCAAGATACTCTGTTTTTATTTGATAAATGAGTTTCAAGCGAAAATACATTTGTTTGACTGGATGGGAGAAGAATGGTAGAGTTGTAAATGGTATGAAAATAGATTTAAAGCCTACAACAAATATGAAAACAAATTTAACTGAGAAAACTATTAGTGGCATTGTATAGAAGACACTATATGATGGATTATTTTCGAAAGAAGAAAGGAAATAGGAAAATATGGAAGGATCAGTTATAAATCAGATATGCGCATCTATGGATTCATTCTTTGATACAGAAAAGAAAATAGGCGATTATATCGTCAGGAATCCCAAGAA